>NZ_CBCPLU010000001.1:0-316815 GCF_965119495.1 Streptococcus sp. Marseille-Q7156
TTGAAAGAAAAACAATTTTGGAATCGTATCTTAGAATTTGCGCAAGAAAGACTGACTCGATCCATGTATGATTTCTATGCTATTCAAGCTGAACTCATCAAGGTAGAAGAAAATGTTGCTACTATATTTTTACCTCGATCTGAGATGGAAATGGTATGGGAAAAACAACTAAAAGATATTATTGTAGTTGCTGGATTTGAAATTTATGATGCTGAAATAACTCCCCACTATACTTTCACTAAACCTCAAAATACGACTATCTCACAAGTTGAAGAAGCTACAAATTCAACTCTTTATGACTATAGTCCAAAGTTAGCATCTATTCCTTATTCGGATACTGGATTAAAAGAGAAGTATACCTTTGATAATTTTATCCAAGGGGATGGAAATGTTTGGGCTGTATCAGCCGCTTTGGCTGTCTCTGAAGATTTGGCTCTGACCTATAACCCTCTTTTTATCTATGGAGGACCTGGGCTTGGTAAGACTCACTTATTAAACGCTATTGGAAATGAAATTCTAAAAAATATTCCGAATGCGCGTGTTAAATATATCCCTGCTGAAAGTTTTATTAATGACTTTCTTGACCACCTAAGACTTGGAGAAATGGAAAAGTTTAAAAAGACCTACCGCAGTCTTGATCTTTTGTTAATCGATGATATCCAGTCACTCAGCGGAAAAAAAGTCGCAACTCAGGAAGAATTTTTCAATACCTTTAACGCCCTTCATGACAAGCAAAAACAGATTGTCCTAACGAGTGATCGTAGTCCAAAACATCTAGAAGGGCTCGAGGAGAGGCTTGTCACGCGCTTTAGTTGGGGATTGACACAAACTATCACACCCCCTGACTTTGAAACACGTATTGCCATTTTACAAAGTAAAACGGAACATTTAGGCTACAATTTCCAAAGTGATACTCTAGAATACCTAGCTGGGCAATTTGATTCAAATGTTCGAGATCTTGAGGGAGCCATCAACGACATCACTTTAATTGCCCGAGTAAAAAAAATCAAGGATATCACTATTGATATTGCTGCAGAAGCCATTAGAGCTCGCAAACAAGATGTTAGCCAAATGCTCGTCATCCCAATTGATAAAATCCAAAATGAAGTTGGTAACTTTTATGGTGTCAGTGTCAAAGAAATGAAGGGAAGCAGACGCCTTCAAAATATTGTGTTAGCCCGTCAAGTGGCTATGTATTTATCTAGAGAACTAACAGATAATAGTCTTCCAAAAATTGGAAAGGAATTTGGAGGAAAAGATCATACAACAGTCATTCATGCCCATGCAAAAATTAAATCTTTGATTGATGAAGACGATAATTTACGTTTAGAAATTGAATCCATCAAAAAGAAAATTAAATAACTTGTGGAAAACTTTTACTTTATTATCTTTTTTATCCACATTTTTTAAACAAGCCAAAAAACTTGATATTACTTGTTTAAAGTCTGTTTTCCACAGATTTCACAGACTCTATTATTACTATTATCCTTCTAATACTAAAAATAAATAAAGGAGAATCCATGATTCATTTTTCAATTAATAAAAATTTATTTCTACAAGCCTTAAACACTACTAAGAGAGCTATTAGTTCTAAAAATGCTATTCCTATTTTATCAACTGTCAAAATTGACGTAACCAATGAAGGGGTTACTTTAATTGGTTCAAATGGTCAAATTTCAATTGAAAATTTTATTTCTCAAAAAAATGAAGATGCTGGTCTATTAATTACTTCTTTAGGTTCGATCCTTCTTGAAGCTTCTTTCTTTATCAATGTGGTATCTAGCCTACCTGATGTGACTCTTGATTTTAAAGAAATTGAACAAAATCAAATTGTTTTAACCAGCGGCAAATCAGAAATTACATTAAAAGGAAAAGATAGCGAACAGTATCCACGAATCCAAGAAATTTCAACAAGTACTCCTTTAGTTCTTGAAACAAAATTACTCAAGAAAATTATCAATGAAACAGCATTTGCTGCAAGTACACAAGAAAGTCGTCCAATTTTAACAGGTGTTCATTTTGTATTGAGTCAGCATAAGGAGCTAAAAACAGTGGCAACAGACTCTCATCGTCTAAGCCAGAAAAAATTAACGCTTGAGAAAAATAGTGATGATTTTGATGTCGTGATTCCGAGCCGTTCTCTACGCGAATTTTCAGCGGTATTTACAGATGATATCGAAACTGTAGAGATTTTCTTTGCCAATAACCAAATCCTCTTTAGAAGCGAAAATATTAGCTTCTATACTCGTCTCCTAGAAGGAAACTATCCTGATACAGATCGCTTGATTCCAACAGACTTTAACACTACTATTACTTTTGATGTGGTAAACTTACGCCAGTCAATGGAGCGTGCTCGTCTTTTATCAAGTGCGACTCAAAATGGTACTGTAAAACTTGAAATTAAAGATGGGATTGTTAGCGCCCATGTTCATTCTCCAGAAGTTGGTAAAGTAAACGAAGAAATCGATACTGATCAGGTTACTGGTGAAGATTTGACTATTAGTTTCAACCCAACTTACTTGATTGATTCACTCAAGGCTTTAAATAGCGAAAAGGTGACTATTAGCTTTATCTCAGCTGTTCGTCCATTTACTCTTGTGCCAGCAGATACTGACGAGGACTTCATGCAGCTTATTACACCAGTTCGTACAAATTAAGTGAAAGAGGTTGAGCCTAGCTCGCCTCTTTTATGATATAATCGAAAAAGAAAAGGAGAGTAGTATGTATCAAGTTGGAAATTTTGTTGAAATGAAAAAACCACACGCTTGCACCATCAAGTCAACTGGTAAAAAAGCAAATCGTTGGGAAATTACACGTGTAGGAGCAGATATCAAAATAAAATGCAGTAATTGTGACCATGTTGTCATGATGGGACGCTATGATTTTGATCGAAAAATGAATAAAATTCTTGACTAAGAAGCCTTAGTTAGAGGGTTAGCAAGTTTTACCTTTTTGTGTTATAATATTAGGGATTGAAATGAAAATGGAGAATGAGAGAATATGGCTTTAACAGCAGGTATCGTTGGTTTGCCAAACGTTGGTAAATCAACACTATTTAATGCAATTACAAAAGCAGGAGCAGAGGCAGCAAACTACCCATTTGCGACGATTGATCCAAACGTTGGAATGGTAGAAGTTCCAGATGAACGCCTACAAAAACTAACTGAAATGATTACTCCTAAAAAGACAGTTCCAACAACATTTGAATTTACAGATATTGCAGGGATTGTAAAAGGAGCTTCAAAAGGAGAAGGGCTAGGGAATAAATTCTTGGCTAATATCCGTGAAGTAGATGCGATTGTTCATGTAGTTCGTGCTTTTGATGATGAAAATGTGATGCGCGAGCAAGGACGTGAAGATGCCTTTGTGGATCCACTTGCAGATATTGATACAATTAATCTGGAATTGATTCTTGCTGACTTAGAATCAGTCAATAAGCGTTATGCGCGTGTAGAAAAGATGGCACGTACGCAAAAAGATAAAGAATCAGTAGCAGAATTCAATGTTCTTCAAAAGATTAAACCAGTCCTTGAAGATGGAAAATCAGCTCGCACTATCGAATTTACAGATGAAGAACAAAAAGTTGTCAAAGGTCTCTTCCTTTTGACAACTAAACCAGTTCTTTATGTTGCCAATGTAGATGAGGATGTGGTTTCAGAACCTGACTCTATCGACTATGTAAAACAAATTCGTGAATTTGCAGCGACAGAAAATGCTGAAGTAGTCGTTATTTCTGCGCGTGCTGAGGAAGAAATTTCTGAGTTAGACGATGAAGACAAGAAAGAATTTCTTGAAGCACTTGGATTGACAGAATCAGGCGTTGACAAGTTAACTCGTGCAGCTTACCACTTGCTTGGACTGGGAACTTATTTTACAGCTGGTGAAAAAGAAGTTCGCGCTTGGACCTTCAAACGTGGTATGAAGGCTCCTCAAGCAGCTGGTATTATCCACTCAGATTTTGAAAAAGGCTTTATTCGTGCAGTAACCATGTCATATGAGGATCTCGTAAAATACGGATCTGAAAAGGCCGTAAAAGAAGCTGGACGCTTGCGTGAAGAAGGTAAAGAATATATCGTCCAAGACGGCGATATCATGGAATTCCGCTTTAATGTCTAAAAATTTAATAAATAGTGTCAATTAGGTTGGAAAAAAATTCCAACCCTTTTGGCTTTTGAAAGGAAAAATAAATGACTAAATTACTTGTAGGCTTGGGAAATCCAGGAGATAAATATTTTGAGACCAAACACAATGTTGGTTTTATGTTGATTGATCAACTAGCGAAGAAACAGAATGTCACTTTTACACACGATAAGATATTTCAAGCTGATCTAGCATCTTTTTTCTTCAATGGAGAAAAAATTTATCTTGTCAAACCAACGACTTTTATGAATGAAAGTGGAAAAGCAGTTCATGCTTTATTGACTTACTATGGTTTGGACATTGAAGATTTACTCGTCATTTACGATGATCTTGACATGGAAGTTGGAAAGATTCGTTTAAGAGCAAAAGGTTCAGCAGGTGGTCATAATGGTATCAAGTCTATTATTCAACATATAGGGACTCAGACCTTTAATCGTGTTAAGATTGGAATCGGAAGACCTAAAAATGGCATGTCAGTTGTTAACCATGTTTTGAGTACCTTTGATAAGGATGATTATATTGGTATTTTACAGTCTATTGACAAGGTTGACGATTCTGTAAACTACTATTTACAAGAGAAAAATTTTGAGAAAACAATGCAGAGGTATAATGGATAAATGGTGACCTTATTAGATTTATTCTCAGAAAATGATCAGATTAAAAAATGGCATCAAAGTTTAACAGATAAGAAAAGACAACTAATACTTGGTTTATCAACGTCTACTAAGGCTCTTGCAATTGCAAGCAGTTTAGAAAAAGAAGATAAGATTGTGTTATTGACGTCAACTTATGGAGAAGCAGAAGGACTTGTTAGTGATCTTATCTCTATCTTGGGTGAGGAACTGGTCTATCCATTTTTGGTAGATGACTCCCCTATGGTCGAGTTTTTGATGTCTTCACAAGAAAAAATCATTTCACGGGTTGAAGCCTTGCGTTTTTTGACTGATTCATCTAAGAAAGGGATTTTAGTTTGTAATATTGCAGCAAGTCGATTGTTTTTACCTTCTCCGACTGGATTTAAAGAAAGCATTATAAAAATTGCAGTTGGTGAAGAATATGACCAACACGCACTTATCCATCAGTTAAAAGAGATAGGCTATCGAAAAGTTACACAAGTACAAACTCAAGGCGAATTTAGTCTGCGAGGAGATATTTTAGATATTTTTGAAATATCCCAGTTAGAACCTTGCCGAATTGAGTTTTTTGGTGATGAAGTCGATGGTATTAGGTTATTTGAAGTCGAAACACAATTATCGAAAGAAAATCAGACAGAACTCACCATATTTCCAGCTAGCGACATAATTTTGAGAGAAAAGGATTATCAACGAGGTCGGTCAGCTTTAGAAAAACAAATTTCAAAAACGTTATCACCTATTTTAAAATCATATTTAGAAGAAATTCTTTCAAGTTTTCACCAAAAACAAATTCATTCTGATTCCCGGAAATTTTTATCTTTGTGTTATGACAAGATATGGACTGTTTTTGACTATATTGAAAAAGATATCCCAATATTCTTTGATGATTACCAGAAATTGATGAATCAGTATGAAGTCTTTGAAAGGGAGTTAGCACAATACTTTACAGAAGAATTACAGAATAGTAAAGCATTTTCTGATATGCAGTATTTTGCTGATATTGAACAAATCTATAAAAAACAAAGTCCAGTGACCTTTTTCTCTAATCTTCAAAAAGGTTTAGGAAATCTCAAATTTGACAAAATTTATCAATTCAATCAATATCCTATGCAGGAATTTTTCAATCAGTTTTCTTTTCTAAAAGAAGAAATTGAACGATACAAAAAAATGAATTATACTATTATCCTGCAATCTAGCAATTCAATGGGAAGTAAGGCATTGGAGGATATGTTAGAGGAATATCAGATTAAATTGGA
Organism: Streptococcus sp. Marseille-Q7156; assembly: GCF_965119495.1. Next base: position 6,032 of record NZ_CBCPLU010000001.1, read on the forward strand.
TTCCAGAGATAAGTCAAGAATCTGTCAACAATCTGTAAACTTAATTGAGAGTAATCTAAGACATGGTTTTCATTTTGTAGATGAAAAGATTTTATTGATAACTGAACATGAGATTTTCCAAAAGAAATTAAAACGTCGTTTTAGAAGACAACATGTTTCAAATGCAGAGAGATTAAAAGATTATAATGAACTTGAGAAAGGGGACTACGTTGTTCACCATATCCATGGAATTGGTCAATACCTAGGAATTGAAACCATTGAAATCAAAGGGATTCACCGCGATTATGTTAGCGTCCAATACCAAAATGGTGATCAAATTTCTATCCCAGTAGAACAGATTCATCTACTGTCTAAATATATTTCAAGTGATGGGAAAGCTCCTAAACTTAATAAATTGAATGATGGTCATTTTAAAAAAGCCAAGCAAAAAGTAAAGAACCAGGTAGAGGATATAGCTGACGATTTAATTAAACTCTACTCTGAGCGTAGTCAGTTGAAGGGCTTTGCTTTCTCAGTTGATGATGAAGAGCAAGTTGCTTTTGATGATGCTTTCCCTTATGTTGAAACCGATGATCAACTTCGTAGTATTGAGGAAATCAAGAGGGATATGCAAGATTCTCAGCCAATGGATAGGCTATTGGTTGGGGATGTTGGTTTTGGAAAGACTGAAGTTGCAATGCGTGCAGCCTTTAAGGCTGTCAATGATCACAAACAGGTTGTCGTTCTAGTTCCGACGACGGTTTTAGCGCAACAGCACTATACAAATTTTAAGGAACGATTCCAAAATTTTGCAGTTAATATTGATGTGTTGAGTCGATTTAGAAGTAAAAAAGAGCAGACTGAAACACTTGAAAAATTGAAAAACGGTCAAGTTGATATTTTAATTGGAACACATCGTGTTTTGTCAAAAGATGTTGTGTTTGCTGATTTAGGCTTGATGATTATTGATGAGGAACAGCGATTTGGTGTCAAGCATAAGGAAACCTTGAAAGAACTGAAGAAACAAGTGGATGTCCTAACTTTGACCGCTACTCCAATCCCTCGTACTCTCCATATGTCTATGCTGGGAATCAGAGATTTGTCTGTTATTGAAACTCCGCCGACTAATCGTTATCCAGTGCAAACCTATGTTTTGGAAAAGAATGATAGTGTCATTCGTGATGCTGTTTTGCGTGAAATGGAGCGTGGAGGTCAAGTTTACTATCTTTACAACAAAGTTGACACGATTGACCAGAAGGTTTCAGAATTACAGGAGTTGATTCCAGAGGCTTCGATTGGTTATGTTCATGGTCGAATGAGTGAAATCCAGTTGGAAAATACTCTACTAGACTTTATTGAGGGACAATACGATATCTTGGTGACGACTACCATTATTGAGACAGGGGTGGACATTCCAAATGCCAATACCTTATTTATTGAAAATGCAGATCATATGGGCTTGTCAACCTTGTATCAGTTAAGAGGAAGAGTCGGTCGTAGTAATCGTATTGCTTATGCCTATCTCATGTATCGTCCAGAAAAATCAATCAGTGAAGTCTCCGAGAAGAGATTAGAAGCGATTAAAGGATTTACAGAATTGGGATCTGGATTTAAGATTGCTATGCGAGATCTTTCGATTCGTGGAGCAGGAAATCTTTTAGGAAAATCCCAGTCTGGTTTCATTGATTCTGTTGGTTTTGAATTATATTCGCAGTTATTAGAGGAAGCTATTGCTAAACGAAATGGTAATGCTAATGCTAACACAAGAACCAAAGGGAATGCTGAGTTGATTTTGCAAATTGATGCCTATCTTCCTGATACTTATATTTCAGACCAACGACATAAGATTGAAATTTATAAAAAAATTCGTCAAATTGACAACCGTGTCAATTATGAAGAGTTACAAGAGGAGTTGATAGACCGTTTTGGAGAATACCCAGATGTAGTAGCCTATCTTTTAGAGATTGGTTTAGTCAAGTCATATTTGGACAAGGTCTTTGTTCAACGTGTGGAAAGAAAAGATAATAAAATTACAGTTCAATTTGAAAAAGTCACTCAACGACTGTTTTTAGCTCAAGATTATTTTAAAGCTTTATCCGCAACGAACTTAAAAGCAGGCATCGCTGAGAATAAGGGATTAATGGAGCTTGTATTTGATGTCCAAAATAAGAAAGATTATGAAATTTTAGAAGGTCTGCTGATTTTTGGAGAAAATTTATTAGAGATAAAAGAGTCTAAGAAAGAAAATTCCATTTGATATTTTTCTTCTATAAAATAGATAAAAATGGTACAATAATAAGTTGAGGTAATAAGGATGAGATTAGACAAATATTTAAAAGTATCGCGAATTATCAAGCGTCGTACAGTCGCAAAAGAAGTAGCAGATAAAGGCAGAATCAAGGTGAATGGAATCTTGGCCAAAAGTTCAACGGATTTGAAAGTTAATGACCAAGTTGAAATTCGTTTTGGAAATAAGTTGCTACTTGTCAAAGTACTAGAGATGAAAGATAGCACAAAAAAAGAAGATGCAGCAGGCATGTATGAAATTATCAGTGAAACACGGGTAGAAGAAAATGTCTAAAAATATTGTACAATTGAATAATTCTTTTATTCCAAATGAATATCAACGTCGTCGCTACCTGATGAAAGAACGACAAAAACGGAATCGTTTTATGGGGTGGGTATTGATTTTGATTATGCTATTATTTATCTTGCCAACTTTTAATTTAGCGCAGAGTTATCAGCAATTACTCCAAAGACGTCAGCAATTATCAGACTTGCAAACTCAGTATCAAACTTTGAGTGATGAAAAGGATAAGGAGACAGCATTTGCTACCAAGTTGAAAGATGAGGATTATGCTGCCAAATATACACGAGCGAAGTACTATTATTCTAAGTCGAGGGAAATAGTTTATACGATTCCTGACTTGCTTCAAAGGTGATAAAATGGAAAATTTACTAGACGTAATTGAGAAATTTTTGAGTTTATCAGATGAAAAGCTGGAAGAGTTGGCTGATAAAAATCAATTATTGCGTTTACAAGAAGAAAAGGAAAGGAAGAATGCGTAAATTCTTAATTATTTTGTTGCTACCAAGTTTTTTGACCATTTCAAAAGTCGTTAGCACAGAAAAAGAAGTCGTCTATACTTCGAAAGAAATTTATTACCTTTCACAATCTGACTTTGGTATTTATTTTAGAGAAAAATTAAGTTCTCCCATGGTTTATGGAGAGGTTCCAGTTTATGCGAATGAAGATTTAGTAGTGGAATCTGGAAAATTGACTCCCAAAACAAGTTTTCAAATAACCGAGTGGCGCTTAAATAAACAAGGGATTCCGGTATTTAAGCTATCAAATCATCAATTTATAGCTGCGGACAAACGATCTTTATATGATCAATCAGAGGTAACTCCAACAATAAAAAAAGTATGGTTAGAATCTGATTTTAAACTGTACAATAGTCCTTATGACTTAAAAGAAGTGAAATCATCCTTATCAGCTTATTCGCAAGTATCAATCGACAAGACCATGTTTGTAGAAGGAAGGGAATTTTTACATATTGATCAGGCTGGATGGGTAGCTAAAGAATCAACTTCTGAAGAAGATAATCGGATGAGTAAAGTTCAAGAAATGTTATCTGAAAAATATCAGAAAGATTCTTTCTCTATTTATGTTAAGCAACTAACTACTGGAAAAGAAGCTGGTATCAATCAATATGAAAAGATGTATTCAGCTAGTGTTTTGAAACTCCCTTATCTCTATTATGCGCAAGAAAAAATAAATGAGGGTCTTTATCAGTTAGATACGACTGTAAAATACGTATCTGCAGTCAATGATTTTCCAGGTTCTTATAAACCAGAGGGAAGTGGTAGCCTCCCTAAAAAAGAGGATAATAAAGAGTATTCTCTCAAGGACTTAATCACAAAAGTATCTAAAGAATCTGATAATGTAGCTCATAATATATTAGGTTATTACATTTCAAACCAATCTGATGCCACATTTAAGTCTAAGATGTCTGCTATTATGGGAGATGATTGGGATCCAAAAGAAAAATTGATTTCTTCCAAGATGGCCGGGAAGGTCATGGAAGCTATTTATAATCAAAATGGATTTGTGCTAGAGTCTTTGACTAAAACAGATTTTGATAATCAGCGAATTGCCAAAGGTGTTTCTGTGAAGGTAGCTCATAAAATTGGGGATGCGGACGAATTTAAGCATGATACGGGTGTTGTCTACGCAGATTCTCCATTTATTCTTTCTATTTTCACTAAGAATTCTGATTATGATACAATTTCTCAGATAGCCAAGGATGTTTATGAGGTTCTAAAATGAGGGAACAAGATTTTTTAAATCATTTTCTCAAGAAGGGATATTTCAAAAAGCATACTAAGGTGGTGCTAGCTCTTTCTGGAGGGTTAGATTCTATGTTTCTATTTAAGGTATTATCTACTTATCAAAAAGAGTTAGAAATTGAATTGATTCTAGCCCATGTGAATCATAAGCAGAGAGTAGAATCAGATTGGGAAGAAAAGGAATTAAGGAAGTTGGTTGCTGAAGCAGAGCTTCCTATTTATATCAGCAATTTTTTAGGTGAATTTTCAGAAGCTCGTGCTCGACATTTTCGTTATGATTTTTTTCAAGAGGTCATGAAAAAGACAGGTGCGACAGCTTTAGTTACTGCCCACCATGCTGATGATCAGGTGGAAACGATTTTGATGCGTTTGATTCGAGGCACTCGTTTGCGCTATCTATCAGGAATTAAGGAGAAGCAAGTAGTCGGAGAGATAGAAATTATTCGTCCCTTCTTGCATTTTCAGAAAAAAGACTTTCCATCAATTTTTCACTTTGAAGATACATCAAATCAGGAAAATCATTATTTTCGCAATCGTATTCGAAACTCATACTTACCAGAATTAGAAAAAGAAAATCCTCGATTTAGAGATGCAATCTTAAGTATCGGCAATGAAATTTTAGATTATGACTTAGCTATAACTGAATTATCTAACAATATTGATGTGGAAAATTTACAGCAGTTATTTTCTTATTCTGAGTCAACACAAAGAGTTTTACTTCAAACTTATCTGAATCGTTTTCCAGATTTGAATCTTACAAAAGCGCAGTTTGCTGAAGTTCGGCAAATTTTAAAAATTAAAAGCCAGTATCGTCATCTGCTTAAAAATGGCTATGAATTGATAAAAGAGTACCAATGGTTTAAGATTTGTAAAATCAGTCCTCAGTCTGATGAAAAGGAAGATGAACTTGTGTTACACTATCAAAATCAGGTATCTTACCAAGGTTATTTATTTTCCTTTGGACTTCCTTTAGAAGGTGAATCAATTCAACAAATACCTGTTTCACGCGAAACATCCATACACATTCGTCATCGAAAAACAGGAGATGTTTTGATTCAAAATGGGCATAGAAAAAAACTTAGACGTCTATTTATTGATTTGAAAATCCCTATGGAAAAGCGAAAATCTGCACTGATTATTGAGCAATTTGGTGAAATTATTTCAATTTTGGGAATTGCGACCAGTAATTTGAGTAAAAACACGAAAAATGATATAATGAACACTGTACTTTATATAGAAAAAATAGATAGGTAAAAAAATGTTAGAAAACGATATTAAAAAAATCCTCGTTTCACACGATGAAATTACAGAAGCTGCTAAAAAATTAGGTGCTCAATTAACCAAAGACTATGCAGGAAAAAATCCAATTTTAGTTGGGATTTTAAAAGGATCTATTCCTTTTATGGCTTAATTGGTCAAACATATAGACACACATATTGAAATGGACTTCATGATGGTTTCTAGCTACCATGGTGGAACAGCAAGTAGTGGTGTTATCAATATTAAACAAGATGTGACTCAAGATATCAAAGGAAGACATGTTCTATTTGTAGAAGATATCATCGATACAGGTCAAACTTTGAAGAATTTGCGAGATATGTTTATTGCAAGAGAAGCAGCTTCTGTTAACATTGCAACCTTGTTGGACAAACCAGAAGGACGTGTTGTAGAAATTGAGGCAGACTATACCTGCTTTACTATCCCAAATGAGTTTGTAGTAGGTTATGGTTTAGACTACAAAGAAAATTATCGTAACCTTCCTTATGTTGGAGTATTGAAAGAAGAAGTGTATTCAAATTAGAAAGAACAATTTTTAATGAAAAAACAAAATAATGGTTTAATTAAAAATCCTTTTCTATGGTTATTACTTATTTTTCTCCTAGTTACAGGTTATCAGTATTTTAGTACAGGTAGTGTTGCAGGGAAAAGTGAGCAAATTAATTATACAGAATTGGTAAAAGAAATTACCGATGACAATGTAAAAGAATTGACTTACCAACCAAATGGCAGTGTTATCGAAGTTTCAGGTGTTTATAAAAATCCTAAAACAAGTAAAGAAGAAACAGGCATTCAGTTCTTTTCTCCTTCTGCTACAACAGTAGAGAAATTTTCAAGTATTATTCTTCCTTCAGATACTACAGTATCAGAATTGCAAAAGCTTGCTTCTGACCATAAGGCAGAAGTAACTGTTAAGCATGAAAGTTCAAGTGGTATGTGGATTAATATTCTTGTATCCATTGTGCCATTCGGTATTCTATTCTTCTTCCTATTCTCTATGATGGGAAATATGGGAGGAAATAATAGTCGTAACCCGATGAGTTTTGGACGTAGTAAGGCTAAAGCTGCAAATAAAGAAGATATTAAAGTAAGATTTTCAGATGTTGCTGGAGCTGAGGAAGAAAAACAAGAACTGGTTGAAGTTGTTGAATTCTTAAAAGATCCAAAACGATTTACAAAACTTGGGGCTCGTATTCCAGCAGGTGTCCTTCTGGAGGGACCTCCGGGAACAGGTAAAACTTTGCTTGCTAAAGCAGTCGCCGGAGAAGCAGGTGTTCCATTCTTTAGTATCTCAGGTTCTGACTTTGTAGAAATGTTTGTCGGAGTTGGAGCTAGTCGTGTTCGTTCTCTTTTTGAAGATGCCAAAAAAGCAGCACCAGCTATTATCTTTATCGATGAAATTGATGCTGTTGGACGTCAACGTGGAGTCGGTCTCGGCGGAGGAAATGACGAACGTGAACAAACCTTGAACCAACTTTTGATTGAGATGGATGGTTTTGAGGGAAATGAAGGGATTATTGTCATCGCTGCGACAAACCGTTCAGATGTACTTGACCCTGCCCTCTTGCGTCCAGGACGTTTTGATAGAAAAGTCTTGGTTGGCCGCCCTGATGTTAAAGGTCGTGAAGCAATCTTGAAAGTTCATGCTAAGAACAAGCCTTTAGCAGAAGATGTTGATTTGAAATTAGTTGCCCAACAAACCCCAGGTTTTGTTGGAGCAGATTTAGAGAATGTCTTGAATGAAGCGGCTCTAGTTGCTGCTCGTCGCAATAAATCGATAATTGATGCCTCAGATATTGATGAAGCAGAAGATAGAGTTATTGCTGGACCTTCTAAGAAAGATAAGACTGTTTCACAAAAAGAACGTGAATTAGTTGCTTACCATGAGGCAGGACATACCATTGTTGGTTTAGTTTTGTCAAATGCTCGCGTTGTCCATAAGGTTACCATCGTACCACGCGGACGTGCCGGCGGATATATGATTGCACTTCCTAAGGAAGACCAAATGCTTCTTTCTAAAGAAGATATGAAAGAGCAATTGGCTGGCTTAATGGGGGGACGTGTAGCTGAAGAAATCATCTTTAATGTCCAAACTACAGGAGCTTCAAACGACTTTGAACAAGCTACACAGATGGCGCGTGCAATGGTCACTGAATATGGTATGAGTGAAAAACTAGGTCCAGTTCAATATGAGGGCAATCATGCTATGTTTGGCGCACAAAGCCCTCAAAAATCAATTTCAGAACAAACAGCTTATGAAATTGACGAAGAGGTTCGTTCATTATTGAATGAAGCACGAAATAAAGCTGCTGAAATCATCCAATCAAATCGTGAAACTCACAAGTTGATTGCAGAAGCATTATTGAAATACGAAACATTGGATAGTACACAAATTAAATCTCTTTATGAAACCGGAAAGATGCCTGAAACAGTAGAAGAGGAATCACATGCACTATCCTATGATGAAATAAAGTCAAAAATGAATGACGAGAAATAACCCTGAGAGAGGCTTGTCCTCTCTTTTTTGTGCAGTTGAGGAGCTAAAGGGAACAGAATGGATGAAATGTGCCAAAAGTGTATCTGAATCTGTTAGACTGTATCTAGAAAGGGGAAAAGAATGATTAAAGAATTGTATAAAGAAGTCCAGGGAATTGTATATAAGAGTAGAAATGAATATTACCTTCATTTGTGGGAGTTATCGGACTGGGACCAAGAGGGAATGATTTGCCTACATGAATTGATTAGTAGCGAAGAAGGGCTAGTAGAAGATATTCCTCGCTTACGTAAATACTTCAAAACAAAATTCCGGAATCGAATTCTAGATTATCTCCGTAAACAAGAAAGTCAAAAACGGAGATATAATAAAGAGCTTTATGAAGAAGTGGGTGAGATAAGTCATCGTATAAGTGAGGGAGGTCTGTGGCTAGATGACTATTATCTCTTTCATGAAACACTAAGAGATTATAGAAACAAACAAACTAAAGAGCAACAAGAAGAGTTAGAATGCGTCTTAAGAAATGAACGTTTCCGAGGGCGTCAAAGAGTGTTAAGAGACTTACGTATTGTGTTTAAAGAGTTTGATATCCGTACTCATTAGGAATTCATGCAAAAAAGTAAAAAAAGTTAAAAAAAGTGTTGACAAAAAATAAAAAGCCGGTATAATAGTAAGAGTTGAAAATAACAACTCTGGTCCGTTGGTCAAGGGGTTAAGACACCGCCTTTTCACGGCGGTAACACGGGTTCGAATCCCGTACGGACTATGGTATGTTGCGGTTGAAACACTTGATGAAAAAAGTTTTAAAAAAGTTTCAAAAAAGTGTTGACAAGCGAAAGCGACTGTGATATACTAATATAGTTGTCACTTGAGAGAAGCGAGTGACAAAGACCTTTGAAAACTGAACAAGACGAACCAATGTGCAGGGCACTACAACTAAGGTTGTAGTACTGAACAATGAAAAAACAATAAATCTGTCAGTGACAGAAATGAGTGAGAACTCAAACTTTTAATGAGAGTTTGATCCTGGCTCAGGACGAACGCTGGCGGCGTGCCTAATACATGCAAGTAGAACGCTGAAGGAGGAGCTTGCTTCTCTGGATGAGTTGCGAACGGGTGAGTAACGCGTAGGTAACCTGCCTGGTAGCGGGGGATAACTATTGGAAACGATAGCTAATACCGCATAACAGTAGATGTTGCATGACATTTGCTTAAAAGGTGCAATTGCATCACTACCAGATGGACCTGCGTTGTATTAGCTAGTTGGTGGGGTAACGGCTCACCAAGGCGACGATACATAGCCGACCTGAGAGGGTGATCGGCCACACTGGGACTGAGACACGGCCCAGACTCCTACGGGAGGCAGCAGTAGGGAATCTTCGGCAATGGACGGAAGTCTGACCGAGCAACGCCGCGTGAGTGAAGAAGGTTTTCGGATCGTAAAGCTCTGTTGTAAGAGAAGAACGAGTGTGAGAGTGGAAAGTTCACACTGTGACGGTATCTTACCAGAAAGGGACGGCTAACTACGTGCCAGCAGCCGCGGTAATACGTAGGTCCCGAGCGTTGTCCGGATTTATTGGGCGTAAAGCGAGCGCAGGCGGTTAGATAAGTCTGAAGTTAAAGGCTGTGGCTTAACCATAGTACGCTTTGGAAACTGTTTAACTTGAGTGCAAGAGGGGAGAGTGGAATTCCATGTGTAGCGGTGAAATGCGTAGATATATGGAGGAACACCGGTGGCGAAAGCGGCTCTCTGGCTTGTAACTGACGCTGAGGCTCGAAAGCGTGGGGAGCAAACAGGATTAGATACCCTGGTAGTCCACGCCGTAAACGATGAGTGCTAGGTGTTAGACCCTTTCCGGGGTTTAGTGCCGCAGCTAACGCATTAAGCACTCCGCCTGGGGAGTACGACCGCAAGGTTGAAACTCAAAGGAATTGACGGGGGCCCGCACAAGCGGTGGAGCATGTGGTTTAATTCGAAGCAACGCGAAGAACCTTACCAGGTCTTGACATCCCTCTGACCGCTCTAGAGATAGAGTTTTCCTTCGGGACAGAGGTGACAGGTGGTGCATGGTTGTCGTCAGCTCGTGTCGTGAGATGTTGGGTTAAGTCCCGCAACGAGCGCAACCCCTATTGTTAGTTGCCATCATTCAGTTGGGCACTCTAGCGAGACTGCCGGTAATAAACCGGAGGAAGGTGGGGATGACGTCAAATCATCATGCCCCTTATGACCTGGGCTACACACGTGCTACAATGGCTGGTACAACGAGTCGCAAGCCGGTGACGGCAAGCTAATCTCTTAAAGCCAGTCTCAGTTCGGATTGTAGGCTGCAACTCGCCTACATGAAGTCGGAATCGCTAGTAATCGCGGATCAGCACGCCGCGGTGAATACGTTCCCGGGCCTTGTACACACCGCCCGTCACACCACGAGAGTTTGTAACACCCGAAGTCGGTGAGGTAACCGTAAGGAGCCAGCCGCCTAAGGTGGGATAGATGATTGGGGTGAAGTCGTAACAAGGTAGCCGTATCGGAAGGTGCGGCTGGATCACCTCCTTTCTAAGGATAAGGAACTGCGCATTGGTCTTGTTTAGTCTTGAGAGGTCTTGTGGGGCCTTAGCTCAGCTGGGAGAGCGCCTGCTTTGCACGCAGGAGGTCAGCGGTTCGATCCCGCTAGGCTCCATTGGTGAGAGATCACCAAGTAATGCACATTGAAAATTGAATATCTATATCAAATAGTAACAAGAAAATAAACCGAAAACGCTGTAGTATTAATAAGAGTTTATGACTGAAAGGTCAAAAATAAGGTTAAGTTAATAAGGGCGCACGGTGGATGCCTTGGCACTAGGAGCCGAAGAAGGACGTGACAAACGACGACATGCCTTGGGTAGCTGTAAGTAAGCGATGATCCAGGGATTTCCGAATGGGGGAACCCAACAGGTACTACCTGTTACCCGCATCTGTTAAGGATGTGAGGAGGAAGACGCAGTGAACTGAAACATCTAAGTAGCTGCAGGAAGAGAAAGCAAAAGCGATTGCCTTAGTAGCGGCGAGCGAAACGGCAGGAGGGCAAACCGAAGAGTTTACTCTTCGGGGTTGTAGGACTGCAATGTGGACTCAAAGATTATAGAAGAATGATTTGGGAAGATCAGCCAAAGAGAGTAATAGCCTCGTATTTAAAATAGTCTTTGTACCTAGCAGTATCCTGAGTACGGCGGGACACGAGAAATCCCGTCGGAATCTGGGAGGACCATCTCCCAACCCTAAATACTCCCTAGTGACCGATAGTGAACCAGTACCGTGAGGGAAAGGTGAAAAGCACCCCGGGAGGGGAGTGAAATAGAACCTGAAACCGTGTGCCTACAACAAGTTCGAGCCCGTTAATGGGTGAGAGCGTGCCTTTTGTAGAATGAACCGGCGAGTTACGTTATGATGCGAGGTTAAGTTGAAGAGACGGAGCCGTAGGGAAACCGAGTCTGAATAGGGCGGATTAGTATCATGACGTAGACCCGAAACCATGTGACCTACCCATGAGCAGGTTGAAGGTGCGGTAAGACGCACTGGAGGACCGAACCAGGGCACGTTGAAAAGTGCTTGGATGACTTGTGGGTAGCGGAGAAATTCCAAACGAACTTGGAGATAGCTGGTTCTCTCCGAAATAGCTTTAGGGCTAGCGTCGACATTAAGATTCTTGGAGGTAGAGCACTGTTTGGGTGAGGGGTCCATCCCGGATTACCAATCTCAGATAAACTCCGAATGCCAATGAATTATGGTCGGCAGTCAGACTGCGAGTGCTAAGATCCGTAGTCGAAAGGGAAACAGCCCAGACCACCAGCTAAGGTCCCAAAATAATTGTTAAGTGGAAAAGGATGTGGGGTTGCACAGACAACTAGGATGTTAGCTTAGAAGCAGCTATTCATTCAAAGAGTGCGTAATAGCTCACTAGTCGAGTGACCCTGCGCCGAAAATGTACCGGGGCTAAAACAATTTACCGAAGCTGTGGATACCTTTATAGGTATGGTAGGAGAGCGTTCTATGTGTGAAGAAGGTGTACCGTGAGGAGTGCTGGAACGCATAGAAGTGAGAATGCCGGTATGAGTAGCGAAAGACAGGTGAGAATCCTGTCCACCGTAAGACTAAGGTTTCCAGGGGAAGGCTCGTCCGCCCTGGGTTAGTCGGGACCTAAGGAGAGACCGAAAGGTGTATCCGATGGACAACAGGTTGATATTCCTGTACTAGAGTATGTAGTGATGGAGGGACGCAGTAGGCTAACTAAAGCAGACGATTGGAAGAGTCTGTCTAAGCAGTGAGGTGTGATATGAGTTAAATGCTTATATCTATAACATTGAGCTGTGATGGGGAGCGAAGTTTAGTAGCGAAGTTAGTGACGTCACACTGCCAAGAAAAGCTTCTAGCGTTTAAACATACTCTACCCGTACCGCAAACCGACACAGGTAGTCGAGGCGAGTAGCCTCAGGTGAGCGAGAGAACTCTCGTTAAGGAACTCGGCAAAATGACCCCGTAACTTCGGGAGAAGGGGTGCTGACTTTAAGTCAGCCGCAGTGAATAGGCCCAAGCAACTGTTTATCAAAAACACAGCTCTCTGCTAAATCGTAAGATGATGTATAGGGGGTGACGCCTGCCCGGTGCTGGAAGGTTAAGAGGAGTGCTTAGCGCAAGCGAAGGTATGAATTGAAGCCCCAGTAAACGGCGGCCGTAACTATAACGGTCCTAAGGTAGCGAAATTCCTTGTCGGGTAAGTTCCGACCCGCACGAAAGGCGTAATGATTTGGGCACTGTCTCAACGAGAGACTCGGTGAAATTTTAGTACCTGTGAAGATGCAGGTTACCCGCGACAGGACGGAAAGACCCCATGGAGCTTTACTGCAGTTTGATATTGAGTGTCTGTACCACATGTACAGGATAGGTAGGAGTCTATGAGATCGGGACGCCAGTTTCGAAGGAGACGTTGTTGGGATACTACCCTTGTGTTATGGCCACTCTAACCCGGATAGGTGATCCCTATCGGAGACAGTGTCTGACGGGCAGTTTGACTGGGGCGGTCGCCTCCTAAAAGGTAACGGAGGCGCCCAAAGGTTCCCTCAGAATGGTTGGAAATCATTCGCAGAGTGTAAAGGTATAAGGGAGCTTGACTGCGAGAGCTACAACTCGAGCAGGGACGAAAGTCGGGCTTAGTGATCCGGTGGTTCCGTATGGAAGGGCCATCGCTCAACGGATAAAAGCTACCCTGGGGATAACAGGCTTATCTCCCCCAAGAGTTCACATCGACGGGGAGGTTTGGCACCTCGATGTCGGCTCGTCGCATCCTGGGGCTGTAGTCGGTCCCAAGGGTTGGGCTGTTCGCCCATTAAAGCGGCACGCGAGCTGGGTTCAGAACGTCGTGAGACAGTTCGGTCCCTATCCGTCGCGGGCGTAGGAAATTTGAGAGGATCTGCTCCTAGTACGAGAGGACCAGAGTGGACTTACCGCTGGTGTACCAGTTGTCTTGCCAAAGGCATCGCTGGGTAGCTATGTAGGGAAGGGATAAACGCTGAAAGCATCTAAGTGTGAAACCCACCTCAAGATGAGATTTCCCATGATTTTATATCAGTAAGAGCCCTGAGAGATGATCAGGTAGATAGGTTAGAAGTGGAAGTGTGGCGACACATGTAGCGGACTAATACTAATAGCTCGAGGACTTATCCAAAGTAACTGAGAATATGAAAGCGAGAGGTTTTCTTGGTTTGAATAGATATTCAATTTTGAGTAGGTATTACTCAGAGTTAAGTGACGATAGCCTAGGAGATACACCTGTACCCATGCCGAACACAGAAGTTAAGCCCTAGAACGCCGGAAGTAGTTGGGGGTTGCCCCCTGTGAGATATGGAAGTCGCTTAGCTTTATTCCGCCATAGCTCAGTTGGTAGTAGCGCATGACTGTTAATCATGATGTCGTAGGTTCGAGTCCTACTGGCGGAGTAGTTAATTAAAGGGGGGTCAGCCTCTTTTTTGTTATGTAATTAATAATCTAGGCTCTTTTTCAACTGTAGTGGGTTGAAGAAAAGCTAAGCTCGAGAAAGCTCGAGAAAGGACGAAATGTGTCCTTTCTTTTTTGATATTCAGAGCGATAAAAATCCTTTTTTTTGAAGTTTTCAAAGTTCCGAAATCCAAAGGCATTTCGCTTGATAAGTTTAATGAGATTATTAGTCGCTTCTAATTTAGCGTTGTAAGTTGTAATATGAAGTCTCTTCAAAGTAGGTAGGAGTTGCATTTTGAACCACTTTACAAATAGGAACTATAAACTCTCCCTCTACTTTTCTTGAAACAATTGAAGTCCGCTCAAAACGCCGTCCGATAATATTTTCATATACTTTCTCCTCTCTAGGAGTCCGTGCATCATAAGGACGATAGAGGTAGGGGGCGATTCCCGTTTCGTCAATATAGTAGATTGGAACTATAATAGTATGTTACAACTGCTAAAAATATTTCTAGAAATTAATTTGACTTTCCTAATCGATTTGTTCATCTCTTATTTCACTCTACTAGATATGCATAGCTTTATTATAACATGCGCATTTTAAACTAAGCGACTATACAGACATTAAGCATACCATCAGCTATTATAGATAATGCAAGATTACATAGATTTGAATATCTAATAATATGCGTTTTTCTTATTTTAAGATTTTTTTCCTCAGTCTCTTTTAGTATTCAACGCAGTCAATAAGGTTTTTATCAAAGTCTAATTTAGGTAGTAAATTTATTTCTATTCTGTCAACTTTTCCTATTTTTTCTCTTGTTGAGGTTGGTATTTTAACAATTCAGGAATTATTAAAGATTAATTAAAATTTTTTGTTAGAATAAGATCATAAAAAGTAAAGGAGTGTATGCTTATGCTATAAAATATTTATGATCAGATGACTGATTTCTATGACAGTATCGAAGAAGAGTATGCTACTTTCTTTGATAATAGTTGGGAATGGGAACATTTTCATTTTAAATTTTTGATTTATTATTTAGTTCGATATGGCATTGGGTGTCGTAGGGATTTTATCGTTTACCATTATCGTGTTGCTTATCGTTTGTATCTTGAAAAGATGATAATGAAACAAGGTTTTGTTGCTTGTTGAGATAGTCTGAGTTAATTTCCGAACAAACTTACTTTTTTATGGCAATATAACAATAAATAGCTGGTAATTTTTCTAAAACATTTTTTAATAGTTGGAAATAGCAAATCTTTCTATTGTTTCTTCTTGATAAAAAGGCGATTTTTTCTTATAATAAATTGTAAGATATAATTGCAGGTGAGAGTCCTGCCATGTATGTGAGAAAGGAAGAGCCTGAGGGCTCAGACAAGATTATGACTTCAGTTGTTGTTGTAGGTACCCAATGGGGTGATGAAGGTAAAGGGAAGATTACAGACTTCCTTTCAGCGAATGCAGAAGTGATTGCACGTTACCAAGGTGGTGATAATGCAGGTCACACGATTGTGATTGATGGTAAGAAGTTTAAATTGCACTTGATTCCATCTGGAATTTTCTTCCCTGAAAAAATCTCTGTTATTGGGAATGGTATGGTTGTAAATCCTAAATCTCTTGTAAAAGAGTTGAGCTATCTTCATGAGGAAGGTGTTACAACTGATAACTTGCGTATTTCTGATCGCGCGCATGTCATTTTGCCATACCATATCGAGTTGGATCGTTTGCAAGAAGAAGCTAAGGGCGACAATAAGATTGGTACTACAATTAAGGGAATTGGTCCAGCTTATATGGACAAGGCTGCTCGTGTTGGGATTCGTATTGCAGATCTTTTAGATAAAGATATTTTTCGTGAGCGTTTAGAACGTAACCTTGCTGAAAAGAATCGTCTTTTTGAAAAATTGTATGATAGTAAAGCAATTGCTTTCGATGATATTTTTGAAGAATATTACGAATATGGTCAACAAATCAAGAAATATGTGACAGACACATCTGTCATTTTGAATGATGCGCTTGATAACGGTAAACGTGTGCTTTTTGAAGGTGCACAAGGTGTTATGCTAGATATTGACCAAGGTACTTATCCATTTGTTACGTCATCAAACCCTGTGGCTGGTGGTGTTACGATTGGTTCAGGTGTTGGTCCAAGTAAGATTGACAAGGTTGTAGGTGTATGTAAGGCTTATACGAGTCGTGTAGGAGACGGTCCTTTCCCAACTGAATTGTTTGATAAAGTGGGAGAACGTATCCGCGAAGTAGGCCATGAATATGGTACAACAACTGGTCGTCCACGTCGTGTGGGTTGGTTTGACTCAGTTGTGATGCGTCATAGTCGTCGTGTTTCTGGTATTACTAATCTTTCATTGAACTCTATCGATGTTTTGAGTGGTTTAGATACTGTGAAAATCTGTGTGGCCTATGATCTTGATGGTCAACGTATTGACTACTATCCAGCTAGTCTTGAGCAATTGAAACGTTGCAAGCCTATCTATGAAGAGTTGCCAGGTTGGTCAGAAGATATTACCGGAGTTCGTAATTTGGAAGATCTTCCTGAGAATGCACGTAACTATGTTCGTCGTGTGAGTGAATTGGTTGGCGTTCGTATTTCTACTTTCTCAGTAGGTCCTGGTCGTGAACAAACAAATATTTTAGAAAGTGTTTGGTCCTAAGAGATTTTTAAGATTTGTTTAAGATAGGTCGGGTATACTATAGACAGTTACAAGAAGACCTCCTAACTTGTTGTAACAAATATCCTAAACTTTTCTTTTTCATAATAATCTCCCTATAAAGTCACCGCATTCGGTGGCTTTTTTTGTATTGGGATTCATGATATAATAATAAAATCGATAAGTAGGAAAAGAGAAACGGATGGATTATACAGTTGAAGAAAAAGAAGTCTTTATGAGGGAAGCTTTGAGAGAGGCTGAGATTGCTCTTGAACACGATGAAATTCCAATTGGTTGTGTGATTGTCAAGGACGGAGAAATCATTGGCCGTGGGCATAATGCGCGTGAGGAGTTGCAACGAGCGGTTATGCATGCGGAGATTATGGCAATAGAGAATGCGAACCTGAGTGAGGAGAGCTGGCGCTTGCTGGATTGCACGCTTTTTGTGACCATTGAGCCTTGTGTCATGTGTAGTGGGGCTATTGGTCTTGCCCGCATTCCAAACGTGGTCTATGGGGCTAAAAACCAGAAATTTGGGGCTGCTGGGAGTTTGTACGATATCTTGACAGATGAACGTCTCAATCATCGTGTGGAGGTTGAAACGGGAATTTTGGAAGATGAATGCGCAGCTATTATGCAGGACTTTTTTAGAAATAGACGGAAAAAATAATTTTGCTTTTAAAATGAATAGGAATGTGATATAATAAATAGTGGAGCAACAGTTCTGCGTGAAGCGGGTCAGGGGAGGAATCCAGCAGCCCTAAGCGATTTGAATTGTGTGCTCTTTTTTTCGTGCTTTTTACGAATAAATAAGATAGAATAATCTAGAATAAATGATAATAGAAAAGAGAAAATTATGAAAATTCGTGGTTTTGAATTGGTTTCGAGTTTTACAGATGAAAATTTATTGCCCAAGCGTGAGACAGCGCATGCGGCTGGTTACGACTTAAAGGTTGCTGTGCGTACGGTTATTGCGCCAGGAGAGATTGTCTTGGTTCCGACAGGGGTTAAGGCTTATATGCAGCCGACTGAGGTTCTCTACCTCTATGATCGCTCTTCAAATCCTCGTAAGAAGGGCTTAGTCTTGATTAACTCTGTTGGTGTCATTGATGGGGATTATTATGGAAATCCTGGGAATGAAGGGCATATTTTTGCGCAGATGAAGAATATCACAGACCAAGAAGTAATTCTCGAAGTTGGGGAACGTGTGGTCCAGGCTGTCTTTGCTCCTTTCTTAATTGCAGATGGAGATGCAGCTGATGGTGTTCGAACTGGTGGATTTGGATCGACTGGGCACTAGGATGAAGATTATCTTTGTACGCCACGGGGAGCCAGACTACCGTGAGTTAGAGGAGCGTTCTTATACGGGATTTGGGATAGATTTGGCACCCTTGTCTGAGAAGGGACGGCAACAAGCCCAGGAACTGAGCACCAATCCTTTACTCCTTTCAGCTGAAATAATCATATCTTCTGCAGTCACAAGAGCTTTAGAAACGGCTTTTTATGTGGTTTGTGCTATGGGACTTCCTTTGAGAGTGGAGCCATTATTGCATGAATGGCAGGTTTATGAAACAGGAATAGAAAACTTTGAAACAGCTAGACGCCTGTTCCTAGAAAATAATGGGGGGTTACTTCCTAATAGCCCTATTCAATATGAGACAGCTGAAGAGATGAAGTCTCGTTTTCTAGAATGTATGGCTAAGTATCGAGATTACCAGACCGTGATAGTGGTAACTCACAACATGCTCATGCGCCAGTTTGTGCCAAATGAGAAGATTGATTTTTGCCAAGTGATTGAGTGTGAGTTAGAGATATAGAAAGAGGTTTATCATCGCAAAGAAAAAAGCGACATTTGTATGTCAAAATTGTGAATATAATTCACCTAAGTATCTAGGACGTTGTCCTAACTGTGGGTCTTGGTCTTCCTTTGTAGAAGAGGTTGAGGTTGCCGAGGTCAAGAATGCGCGTGTGTCCTTGACAGGTGAGAAAACCAAGCCCATGAAACTGGCTGAGGTGACTTCCATCAATGTCAATCGAACTAAGACAGAGATGGAGGAATTCAACCGTGTACTTGGAGGCGGAGTGGTACCGGGAAGTCTCGTCCTCATCGGTGGGGATCCAGGAATCGGGAAATCAACCCTTCTCCTACAAGTCTCAACCCAGTTGTCTCAAGTGGGGACTGTTCTCTATGTTAGTGGGGAGGAATCTGCCCAGCAAATCAAGTTACGAGCAGAGCGCTTGGGAGATATTGATAGCGAGTTTTATCTCTATGCAGAGACCAATATGCAGAGTGTTCGCGCAGAGGTAGAAAGAATTCAGCCAGACTTTCTCATCATCGACTCCATTCAAACCATCATGTCTCCTGAGATTTCAGGGGTGCAGGGCTCTGTTTCTCAGGTGCGTGAGGTGACGGCTGAACTTATGCAGCTGGCCAAAACCAATAACATTGCCATATTTATCGTAGGACATGTGACCAAGGAGGGCACTCTGGCTGGTCCGCGTATGTTGGAGCATATGGTGGATACGGTGCTTTACTTTGAAGGGGAGCGTCACCATACATTTCGTATTCTGAGAGCGGTTAAAAACCGTTTTGGCTCTACTAATGAGATTGGGATTTTTGAGATGCAGTCGGGCGGATTGGTTGAGGTACTCAATCCGAGTCAAGTTTTCCTAGAAGAGCGTTTGGATGGAGCAACTGGTTCATCAATCGTTGTGACCATGGAAGGAACGCGTCCTATTCTTGCAGAAGTGCAGGCCTTGGTGACACCGACCATGTTTGGAAATGCCAAGCGTACGACGACAGGACTTGATTTTAATCGTGCGAGTCTGATTATGGCTGTTTTAGAAAAACGGGCAGGGCTTCTCTTGCAAAATCAGGATGCCTACCTCAAATCTGCTGGCGGTGTCAAATTGGATGAACCTGCCATTGACTTGGTCGTTGCAGTTGCTATTGCTTCGAGCTATAAAGACAAGCCAACCAATCCTCAGGAATGTTTTGTAGGAGAACTTGGTTTGACGGGTGAGATTCGACGCGTGAATCGTATCGAGCAACGTATCAACGAAGCTGCTAAACTGGGCTTTACTAAGATTTATGTACCTAAGAATTCCTTGACAGGAATCACTCCGCCCAAGGAAATTCAGGTCATTGGTGTGACAACGATTCAGGAGGTTTTGAAAAAGGTCTTTGCATAATCCGTGACAAATCCTCTTAAAAATGATAAGATAGGAGAAATATTTGATTATCAAATTTTCAAGGAGGGAATCGTGTCGTATTTTGAACAGTTTATGCAAGCCAATCAGGCTTATGTTGCCCTACATGGGCAGTTAAATCTGCCACTTAAACCTAAAACAAGAGTAGCCATTGTGACCTGTATGGACTCACGTCTGCACGTTGCGCAAGCTCTGGGCTTGGCACTTGGGGATGCTCATATCTTGCGGAATGCAGGTGGTCGAGTGACCGAGGACATGATTCGTTCGCTAGTTATTTCCCAACAACAAATGGGGACAAGAGAGATTGTGGTGCTGCACCATACAGACTGTGGTGCCCAGACTTTTGAAAATGGTCCTTTTCAGGAGTATCTGAAAGAGGAACTAGGTGTCGATGTGTCAGATCAGGACTTTTTGCCCTTCCAAGATATAGAGGAGAGTGTGCGAGAGGATATGCAACTGCTTATCGAATCTCCCCTAATACCAGACGATGTCATTATCTCTGGTGCCATTTACGATGTAGATACAGGAAGTATGACAGTTGTAGAATTGTAAATACTTTATTTAGAAAGAAAGTGTATGAAGAAAAACAGTATTTTATTTATTTTTATTTTATTGCTCTGTATTGGTGTACAGTATGAAACCATCTACTATACTGATGGTTCGATGTCAGGTGCGGAATATGGACTAATGGGAGTTTCTATCTTTCTAGCTCTCTTTTACATGATTCCGGCTCTTTATTTCCTTTTCCGTATTGGGAAAAAATGGGAATTGCCAAAGAACGCCTTGATTTTGTCTTTATTGGGTGGGATGTTCCTTTCAGGTTGGTTGTCTAGCTTTGCGAATACCTATATCCATGATTTACTGGGTGTTCTTTTCCCAGATAGTGCATTTTTAAATGCTTTTGAAAGTGCTATTGTGGCTCCTTTGGTAGAAGAACCGCTGAAATTACTGCCACTTATTTTTGTTTTGGCTTTGATTCCTGTGCGAAAATTAAAATCTTTGTTCTTACTAGGGATTGCTTCTGGTTTGGGATTCCAAATGATTGAGGATATTGGCTATATTCGTACAGATCTACCAGAGGGATTTGACTTTACTATTTCGAGAATTTTAGAGCGTATCATCTCAGGAATTGCCTCTCACTGGACTTTTTCAGGTCTTGCTGTAGTAGGTGTTTACTTGCTTTACAGAGCCTATAAAGGGCAGAAGGTTGGCAAGAAACAGGGGTTTCTTTTCCTAGGTTTAGCCTTGGGAACTCATTTCTTGTTTAACTCTCCTTTTGTGGAGTTGGAGACAGAGTTGCCTTTAGCGATTCCAGTGGTTACGGCTATTACTCTTTATGGTTTTTATCAGGCTTATTGCTTTGTTGAGAAGCACAATGAGTTGATGAACTAGAATGTTTTTCAAAAGAATGATACAAGGGCACAAATATGGTGCCCTTCTTTTATTTTTGATTGAAAAATAGTGTAAAAAGCGCTACAATGGTAGATGGAAAAATCTTGTGAAAAGCACAAACGATACATATATACCGGAGGAAATCATGTCTTTTTCTGATTTAAAGCTGTTTGCCCTTTCTTCTAATAAAGAATTGGCAGAACGTGTGGCGCAGGAGATTGGGATAGAGTTGGGGAAATCAAGTGTTCGCCAATTTTCAGATGGAGAGATTCAGGTCAACATTGAAGAATCAATCCGTGGGAAACACGTCTTTATCCTACAATCAACTAGTTCGCCTGTAAATGACAATCTGCTTGAAATTTTGATTATGGTAGATGCTTTGAAGCGTGCGAGTGCAGAATCTGTCAATGTTGTCATGCCTTACTATGGGTATGCACGTCAGGATAGAAAGGCGAGAGCGCGTGAGCCAATCACTTCAAAACTTGTTGCAAATATGCTTGAAGTAGCTGGAGTGGATCGTTTGTTGACCATCGACTTGCATGCTGCGCAGATTCAAGGATTCTTTGATATTCCTGTGGATCACTTGATGGGGGCTCCTCTGATTGCGGATTATTTTGAGCGTCGTGGTATGGTTGGTTCTGACTATGTGGTTGTCAGCCCAGACCATGGAGGGGTGACTCGTGCTCGTAAGTTGGCAGAATTTTTGAAAACATCTATCGCTATCATTGATAAACGTCGTAGTGTTGATAAGATGAATACCAGTGAGGTCATGAACATCATCGGTAAGGTTGAAGGTAAGACTTGTATCTTGATTGATGATATGATTGATACCGCTGGAACCATTTGTCATGCGGCGGATGCACTTGCGGAAGCTGGTGCTGTTGAAGTCTATGCAAGCTGTACGCACCCAGTTCTTTCTGGTCCTGCTATGGACAATATCCAAAAATCAGCTATCAAGAAATTGGTGGTTTTGGATACTATCTACTTGCCAGAAGAGCGTTTGATTGACAAGATTGAGCAGATTTCGATTGCTCATCTACTGGGGGATGCTATCGTTCGTATCCATGAAAAACGCCCACTTTCTCCACTTTTCAGCATTGAGAAAAAGATTTAATGACCAAGCCTGAGATAATTCTCAGGTTTTTTTCGTCTCTTTTGCGAATAAATAGATAGTGGCAGTGAATCTAGTAAACCTAGATTTAATACTCTTCGAAAATCAAATTCAAACCACGTCAACGTCGCCTTGCCGTACTCAAGTACAGCCTGCGGCTAGTTTCCTAGTTTGCTCTTTGATTTTCATTGAGTATAAGACTGTGGTATAATAAAAGGAGGAAGAGGATGATTCTAAGACATCCGGGCATCAGCCCGACCAACGATTTGGTTGCTAAGAAAATCTTTAGCAATCCAGAAATCACTTGTCAATTTATTCGCGATATGCTGGATTTACCAGCAAAAAATGTAACTATTTTAGAGGGAAGTAATATTCATGTACTACCTTCCCTGCCTTATTCAGCCCAAGATTTCTATACAAGTATTGATGTCTTGGCGGAGTTGGATAATGGTACGCAAGTTATCATCGAGATTCAGGTGCATCATCAGAATTTTTTCATCAAT
The DNA here is from genome assembly GCF_965119495.1 of Streptococcus sp. Marseille-Q7156. Next base: position 28,987 of record NZ_CBCPLU010000001.1, read on the forward strand.
CGCCTGTGGGCTTACCTGTGCAGTCAGGTCAATCAAAACCTAGAAAAAATTCGCCAACGTGAAGGTGACACACACCAGAGTTATAAACATATTGCCCCAGTATACGCTATCGCTATTGTGGACAGCAATTACTTCCAAGATGACTTAGCTTTTCACAGTTTCAGTATGCGAGAGGACACGACAGGTGAGGTTTTAACAATTACAAACAATGGTCAGGAAAATCATCTGGTCAAGATGGCGTTCTTGGAACTAAAAAAATACAGAGAAACCAGCAAAGACGAGGTTCGCAAGCCATGGTTGGAGTTTTTTGGGAATAAACCCTTTACCCAACAACCTGAGCGAGCTATTAGCCAAGCAGATCAACTGCTGGACTATAAAAGCTGGTCCGAGGAGGACAGGAAAATGTTTAGTCAACTACGTATGCGAGAAGAACAAGCCCTGTTAGCGCATGACTATGCCTTGGAACAAGCTGAGGAGAAAGGTTTAGAGCGTGGACGAGCAGAGGGACTTGAACAAGGTTTAGAACAGGGACTGGAGCGTGGTCGAACTGAGGGGATTGAACGAGGAAAACTCTTTGCTTTCTTGGACATGGTTCGCCAACATGCTCTAACTTCCGAATTCGCGAGTGAGCAATTAGGCATGACCGTCGCTGAGTTTGAGGCGTTGTTGTAAGGCTAGCACAAACAATGATCAAGAAAACCATCTGGTCAAGATGGCATTCTTGGAATTAAAAAAATACAGAGAAACCAGCAAAGATGAGGTTCGCAAACCGTGGTTGGAGTTTTTTGGTAACAAACCCTTTACTCAGCAACCCGAGCGAGCCATCAGCCAGGCAGACCAACTGCTGGACTATAAGAGCTGGTCCGAGGAGGACAGGAAGATGTTTAGTCAACTACGTATGCGCGAAGAACAAGCCTTGTTGGCACAGGACTATGCCTTGGAAACAGCTAGGGAAGAAGGGAAACTTTTTGCCTTTCTGGATATGGTCCGCTAAGGTCTTCTGACTTCGGAGGTTGCGAGTGAACAATTGGGCATGACTGTTTCTGGGTTTGAAGAACTATTGAAAGATCATCATAAATAAGACCTAAAATACAGAGAGACCAGCAAAGATGAGGTTCGCAAACCGTGGTTGGAGTTTTTTGGTAACAAACCCTTTACTCAGCAACCCGAGCGAGCCATCAGCCAAGCAGACCAACTGCTAGACTACAAGAGCTGGTCCGAGGAGGACAGGAAAATGTTTAGTCAACTACGTATGCGCGAAGAACAGGCGTTATTGGCTCATGATTATGCCTTGGAACAAGCTGAAGAAAAAGGATTAGAACGTGGCCGTGCAGAGGGTATTGAACAAGGACGAGAAGAAGGCATTGAAGAGGGATTAAAAGTAGGTTTAGTAAATCTAGTACGTCAAGGTCTTCTGACTTCCGAGATAGCAAGTCAGCAATTGGGAATGACCGTCGCTGAATTTGAGGCTTTATTATGAGTTCAATCTTTATATAGTAGAAAGTTTATGAAATGGCAAGTGTTATCCAAATACTTGCCGTTTTTACTTGACTTTTACAAGGGTTTGTAAGATAATACCAAGGAAGTAGGTTCTGTCTAACTATCTATATAGTTTAGATATAAAAGATATCATCTGAGGGATGAGTAGTTGCGAAATGTCAACTTGGAGGCTAGAGTATTTCAGGGGGAATTTTTTCGCGAGTAAGTTTTCTTCTCCTTTTTTCTAAGAAATAGGTAAAAAGTTTAAAAAACATAAGAAAACTCTTGACAAATCCTGCAAATATTTATATACTGTATGGTAGTAAGATAGTCTTACGAAAAATAATATAATGAAAAACAAAGGAGATAAAACGATGAAAAAAGTTTTATTGACAAGCGCAGTCGCTCTTGCAGCATTTGGTGCTGTTCAAGCTGTTTCAGCTGATGATTCATATGCAACTTTAATTAAGGATGCTCTTGGAGTTAAGGTCAGTGAGGAAGTTAAAGTTGATGATGCAGTAAATAAGGTTAGAAAACTTCAACCTGTTGTAAATGAATTGCGTAAAGCTAATTCAAAACTACAAGCTTCAACAAAAGATCAAAAGGCAAAAGAGGAAAAACTTGCAGAAGCTCAACAAGCTTATTCTGATGCCGTTAAAGCTCTTCGTGATGCTGAACTAAAAAAAGGTGATGCAGAAGGACAAAAAGTAATTTTTGATAAATTACAAGGAACATTAAAAGATAGTATCACTAAACATTCAACAGACTTGGCAAAGAAACAAGCTGAATTAGGTGAAAAAGAAGAAGGAAAACGTTCAGGAGCATATTTAGCATTAGATAATGCTAAGGCAGTCTTGGAACAAGCTCAGAAAGTCGTTAATGATCAATATGATCTAAAACCACTTGCTGGTGATGCAGAAGCTACAAAGAAATACGAAGCTGAAAAATTAAAAGTTGAGTCAGTATTGGCAAAAGCTCAACAAGCTTATTCTGACGCTAATGAAAAAGTTTCTACTTTGGAAAAAGAAGTTAAAGAGCTAGATGCTACTGTAAAAGCAGAACAAAAAGACTCTGAAAAACTTGCAAAAGCTATTAAAGCTTTGGAAAAAGCAATTTCTGACGGTACAGGTCTATTGGAAGAAGGTAAAACTTTTGATAGTCTAAAACAAGTTACGAATTCTAAATATGCAGCAGTTGGAGAAGCTACTAACAACTTATTGAAAGCAGATAAAGCGTTGAAAGATGCGAAAGCTGCTTATGAAGACGCAGAAGAAAAAGCTAAAACTGCATACAAAAAAGAAAATGTAGCATTCGTATTGGAAGATGTTATTAAAGCAGACACACCAACTCCAGCAGCTGTAGTTAAATTCGGTTGGAATAAAGATACTAAAGGTAACTGGACTTATGTAGTAGACTCAAAAGGTACAAAAGCAACAGGTTGGATTAATGATCAAGGAACTTGGTACTACCTAAATGCTGAAGGTATTATGCAAACTGGTTGGGTTAAAGATAACGGTACTTGGTACTACTTGAAATCATCAGGTGCAATGGCAACTGGTTGGGTTAAAGATAACGGTACTTGGTACTACTTGAAATCATCAGGTGCAATGGCAACTGGTTGGGTTAAAGATAACGGTACTTGGTACTACTTGAAATCATCAGGTGCAATGGCAACTGGTTGGTATCAAGTTGGTGGTAACTGGTACTACTCATACGCATCAGGTGCCCTTGCAGTTAACACAACTACTCCAGATGGTTACAAAGTAAACGAAAATGGTGAATGGGTGTAATACCAATATATAAAAAAGACTAGGAGATTTTTCTCCTAGTTTTTTGTCTTTTTATAGAGGATGCCCTCTACTATAGATAGTAAAGAGCTTTTTTACCTTTAAATATTTCTACACTTTTTATGTTTTTTATTGCATTAATTTTAGAAAGGGAATATAATGTATATAAAATTATCATCTTAACATAGGATGTTTTCCAATGAGAAAAATACTAACAGGTATGTTGCTAACTACTTCAGTGTTAGCTATAGGTGCAGTTCAGCCAGTAAGCGCTACAAGTACAGGAACTGGTACATCGTCGACAGGTGCTCAATCGACTTCATCATTTAAGGAAATTCATTTTGTGACATTCCAAAACGGTAGACCAGTTGATATCAAGGCAGCGGTTACAGGAGCAGCAACAGCTGATACAAGTCATCCAGTTATTGATAACTATATGTATACTACTAGTAGAGTAGAAGATGGAATTCTTTACCATATGTATGCTCCTACCAGTACCTCAGGTAATACTAGCAATGTCTCCCAAACAAACCCATATCGTAGAGATAATAACCAAACTAATGGTAGTAATGCCAACCAAAATAATGGTGCTACTACTAACAATAGTACAAGTAGCGGTCAATTTAAAGCAGAAGGTGGTAAAGTCTACTTTATCAAGGACGGTAAAAAAGTTACTGGATGGCAACAAATTGATTGTAAGACCTACTACCTTGAAAATGATGGCTACCAACAGTTGGGATTGGTAAAAGTTGCTGACAAGACTTATTATTTCGTTGAAAATGGTGAGAAGAAAACTGGATTTATCAAAATTGATGATAAAACTTACTATCTAAAAGATGGTGTTCGTTTAACAGGGAATATTACAGTAGATGGGAAACATTACCTCTTAGATGAGGAAGGTGTCCTTAAACCAGGTATTGTTTTAATTGATGGTAAAAAATTCTTCATTGATGATGAGGGAAATCGTCATGTTGGATGGAAGAAAATTGGGCTTGATTGGTATTATTTCTTTAAAGAAGATGGAATGAAGACAGGTTGGCTGAAAGATGGTTCATGGTATTACTTGGATGAAACTGGTGTGATGAGAACTGGTTGGAAACAAGTTGATGGCAATTGGTACTATCTCAATGATTTAGGTGCTATGCAAACTGGCTGGAAACTTATAAATGGTAGTTGGTACCATCTCGACAGTTTAGGTAAAATGAGTACTAGATGGATAAAAGAAAATGGTACATGGTATTATCTTGATGGCTCAGGTGCTATGCAGACAGGTTGGAAACTTGTAGATGGTAAGTGGTATTATCTCAATAATTCAGGTGCCATGCAAACTGGCTGGTTGAACCAAAGTGGTACATGGTATTATCTTGATGGCTCAGGCGCTATGAAGACAGGCTGGTTCCAAGTTGGAGGTAAATGGTACTATGCTTATAGCTCAGGTGCCCTTGCTGTCAGCACTACAATCAATGGTTACACAGTAAATGCCAACGGTGAGTGGGTGTAGTTTGAATTTATTTATGTCACTAGGAGATTTTTAGCTTAGTTTTTTATAGCATATACTTGCTGATATAATACTTATCAAGCTCCAGTTGCAAAAGAAGCAGATAAGAAAGAACTTCCAAACACTGGTGGAAAAGATAATGTTGCGATTGCATCATTAGGATTCCTTGGATTATTCTTTGGTGCACTTCCATTTGTGAAACGCAAAAACTAATTAGTTGAAGATATAAAAGAGAAGGACGCTTTGCCTTCTCTTTTGTCGTGTAGAACTCTGTGAGTGCTTTGTTGGATAGCAAAAATAAAAAAGTGAACAGGATAGTATTTTAGTCCTGTTCACTTTTATGTTATTAGTGATTGTATGGTCTTACAATAGCTCCTCAAACTCAGCGACGCTCATGCCCAACTGCTGGCTGGCAACCTCGGAAGTCAAAAGACCTTGATGGACTAGATTTAGTAGCATATACAAACTTCCTTCAACTTTCCCGCGCTCTAAGCCTTGTTCAATACCATCTGCACGACCACGTTCTAACCCTTGTTCAATCCCTTCTGCACGACCACGCTCTAAGCCTTTCTCCTCAGCTTGCTCCAAGGCATAGTCCTGTGCCAACAATGCCTGTTCTTCTCGCATACGTAGTTGACTAAACATTTTCCTGTCCTCCTCGGACCAGCTCTTGTAGTCCAGCAGTTGATCTGCTTGGCTGATGGCTCGCTCGGGTTGCTGAGTAAAGGGTTTATTCCCGAAAAACTCCAACTACGGCTTGCGAATGCTATCTTTGCTGGTTTCTCTGTATTTTTTAAGTTCTTATTTGTGATGCTCTTTCAATAGTTCTTCAAACTCAGCGACGGTCATACCTAACTGCTGGCTAGCAACCTCGGAAGTCAAAAGACCTTGACGAACGAGATTTACTAGACCTACTTTTAATCCCTCTTCGATACCCTCCGCCCTAGCAGTTTCCAAGGCATAGTCCTGCGCTAACAAAGCTTGTTCTTCACGCATACGTAGTTGACTAAACATTTTCCTGTCCTCCTCGGACCAGCTCTTATAGTCTAGCAGTTGGTCTGCCTGGCTGATGGCTCGCTCGGGTTCTTGAGTAAAGGGTTTGTTCCCGAAAAACTCCAACCATGGCTTGCGAACCTCGTCTTTGCTGGTTTCTCTGTATTTTTTTAATTCCAAGAACACCATCTTGACTAGATGGTTTTCTTGTCCATTATTGGTGATAATCTTTCAATAGCTTCTCAAACTCAGCGACGGTCATACCCAATTGTTCACTCGCAAATTCGGAAGTTAAAACATGTTGGCGGACCATGTCTAAGAAGGCAAAAAGTTTTCCACGTTCTAAACCCTGTTCAATACCCTCAGATCGTCCTCGTTCAAGTCCTTGTTCAATACCCTCAGCACGACCGCGTTCAAGACCACGCTCTAAACCTTTTTCCTCAGCTTGCTCCAAGGCATAGTCCTGTGCCAACAATGCCTGTTCTTCGCGCATACGTAGTTGACTAAACATTTTCCTGTCCTCCTCAGACCAGCTCTTGTAGTCCAGCAGTTGGTCTGCCTGGCTGATGGCTCGCTCGGGTTCTTGGGTAAAGGGCTTATTACCGAAAAACTCCAACCACGGCTTGCGAACCTCGTCTTTGCTGGTTTCTCTGTATTTTTTTAATTCCAAGAATGCCATCTTGACCAGATGGTTTTCTTGACCGTTATTTGTTATGGTTAAGACCTCACCTGTCGTGTCCTCGCGCATACTAAAGCTATGGAAAGCCAAGTCATCTGAGAAGTAATTACTATCGACAATAGCAATAGCGTATACTGGGGCAATGTGTTTGTAGCTCTGGTGAGTATCACCTTCACGCTGACGAATTTTTTCTAGGTTTTGATTGACCTGACTGCACAAATAAGCCCACAGGCGATTGATGAAAAAATTCTGATGATGCACCTGAATCTCAATAATTACTTGAGTACCGTTGTCCAACTCCGCCAAGACATCTATACTAGTGTAAAAATCCTGAGCTGAGTAAGGTAGGGAAGGTAAGATGTGAATATTGCTTCCCTCTAAAATAGTTACATTTTTAGCTGGTAAGTCCAGCATATCGCGGATAAATTGACAAGTGATTTCTGGATTGCTAAAGATTTTCTTAGCTACCAAGTCATTAGTCGGGCTGATGCCCGGATGACGTACAGTCATATTTCTTCTCCTTTCATTATAGCACATTTTTAAATCTAGGTTTACTAGATTCTCTGGCTCTATCTATTTATTCGGAAAAAGTTTGAAAAATACTTGCTCTAGCTCTTTCCAATGGTATTTTTCCCTGCTTTCCTTTATAATGGGTGTATGGATAAGAAAAAATTATTATTGATTGATGGGTCTTCTGTTGCTTTTCGGGCGTTTTTTGCGCTCTATCAGCAGTTGGACCGTTTTAAGAATGCGGCTGGTTTGCATACCAATGCGATTTATGGCTTTCAGTTGATGTTGAGTCATTTGTTGGAGCGGGTTGAGCCTAGTCATATTTTGGTGGCTTTTGATGCGGGAAAGACGACCTTCCGGACAGATATGTATGCAGACTATAAGGGTGGTCGGGCTAAGACTCCTGATGAGTTTCGTGAGCAATTTCCTTTCATTCGTGAGTTGCTGGATCATATGGGGATTCGTCACTATGAGTTGGCTCAGTATGAGGCGGATGATATCATCGGGACACTGGATAAACTAGCAGAGCAGAATGGTTTTGATATTACCATTGTCAGTGGGGACAAGGACTTGATTCAGCTGACGGATGAGCATACGGTGGTTGAAATTTCCAAGAAAGGTGTGGCTGAGTTTGAGGCCTTTACGCCAGATTATCTCATGGGAAAGATGGGGCTCACACCGACTCAGTTTATCGATCTCAAGGCGCTCATGGGTGATAAGTCGGATAATATCCCTGGGGTGACCAAAATCGGTGAAAAGACGGGTATCAAGCTTTTGCTGGAGCATGGTTCACTCGAGGGGATTTATGATAATATCGATGGGATGAAGGCTTCTAAGATGAAGGAAAATCTCATCAATGATAAGGAACAGGCCTTTTTGTCGAAAACACTGGCGACCATTGATACCAAGGCACCGATCGCGATTGGTTTGGAGGATTTGGCCTATAGTGGTCCAGATGTTGAAAATCTCGGGAAATTCTACGATGAGATGGGCTTCAAACAGCTCAAGCAGGCTTTAAATGTGTCGTCAGCTGATGTTGCTGAAAGTTTGGACTTTACTATCGTTGAGCAAATCAGTCAAGATATGCTGAGTGAAGAGTCTATCTTCCATTTTGAGCTTTTTGGTGAGAATTATCATACGGATGATTTGGTTGGATTTGCTTGGTCTTGTGGGGATAAACTTTATGCTACAGACAAGCTTGAACTTTTGCAAGAGCCTATTTTTAAGGATTTTCTAGAAAAAACACCTCTGAGAGTGTATGACTTTAAGAAGGCTAAAGTTCTCTTGAATCGTTTTGGTCTGGATTTGCAAGCGCCTGCTTTTGACAGCCGTTTGGCTAAATACCTCCTTTCGACTGTGGAGGACAATGAAATTGCGACCATCGCTAGTCTTTATGGTCAGACTTATTTGGTTGATGATGAGACTTTCTATGGTAAGGGAGTCAAGAAGGCCATTCCTGAACGCGAGAAATTCTTGGAGCACTTGGCACGTAAGCTTGCTGTTTTAGTCGAAACAGAGCCTATTTTACTTGAAAAACTCAGTGAAAATGGGCAATTAGAGCTTCTTTATGATATGGAGCAACCTCTGGCTTTTGTCCTTGCTAAGATGGAAATTGCTGGGATTAAGGTTAAAAAAGAAACATTGCTTGAAATGCAGGCTGAAAATGAGCTTGTCATTGAAAAACTAACTCAAGAGATTTACGAGTTGGCTGGTGAGGAGTTTAATATCAACTCGCCTAAGCAGTTGGGTGTCCTTCTCTTTGAAAAATTGGCTCTTCCTCTAGAATACACTAAGAAAACCAAAACAGGTTATTCGACAGCGGTGGATGTATTGGAGCGTCTGGCTCCGATTGCACCAATCGTTAAGAAAATTCTCGATTACCGTCAGATTGCCAAGATTCAATCGACTTATGTAATTGGCTTGCAGGACTGGATTTTAGCTGATGGAAAGATTCATACTCGCTATGTGCAGGATTTGACCCAGACTGGGCGTCTGTCTAGTGTGGATCCAAACTTGCAAAATATTCCTGTGCGTTTGGAGCAGGGCCGTCTCATTCGGAAGGCCTTTGTGCCAGAGTGGGAGGATAGTGTATTGCTCAGCTCGGACTATTCACAGATTGAATTGCGTGTTTTGGCGCATATTTCTAATGATGAGCACTTGATTAAGGCCTTTCAAGAGGGGGCAGATATCCATACTTCGACAGCCATGAGGGTCTTTGGCATTGAGCGTCCTGAGGATGTGACTGCAAACGACCGTCGCAATGCCAAGGCGGTTAACTTTGGAGTGGTTTACGGGATTTCAGACTTTGGCTTGTCTAATAATTTGGGCATTAGCCGTAAGGAAGCCAAAGCCTACATTGATACCTACTTTGAACGTTTCCCAGGCATTAAAAACTACATGGATGAAGTAGTGCGTGAGGCGCGTGATAAGGGCCATGTAGAGACCCTTTTCAAACGTCGTCGTGAGTTGCCAGATATCAATTCGCGTAACTTTAACATTCGTGGCTTTGCGGAGAGAACTGCTATTAACTCCCCTATCCAGGGGTCGGCGGCAGATATTCTCAAGATTGCTATGATTCAGCTGGACAAAGCCTTGGTTGCAGGTGGTTATCAGACTAAGATGCTGTTGCAAGTGCACGATGAAATCGTCCTTGAAGTTCCTAAATTTGAATTGGCAGAGATGAAAAAATTGGTCAAACAAACTATGGAAGAAGCCATTCAACTCAGTGTTCCCCTTATCGCAGATGAGAATGAAGGGGCAACCTGGTACGAGGCTAAATAAAAGGGGGCTAGTCCTCCTTTTTTGTAGTAGAATTATGCAAACCTTTTCAAAATATGCTATACTGATGAAAAAGGAGGATTTCTATGAGTCAAGAATTTATCAATCCAAGTGATGGCGTGATTCGTCAGTATCTCACAACGAGTAAAACTCTTGCTGTGGTGGGCCTGTCTGACCGTGAGGAAACAACTAGCAATCGAGTGACCAAGGAAATGCAGGCTCGGGGTTATAAAATCATCCCAGTCAATCCCAAGGCGGCAGGTGGCGAAATCTTGGGTGAAAAGGCTTATGCTAGCCTAGCTGAGATTCCTTTTCCTGTAGATATTGTCAATATTTACCGTCGCAATGAATTTTTGCCAGATGTGGCGCGTGATTTTCTCAAGGCTGATGCTAAGATTTTTTGGGCACAGCTAGGACTTGAAAGTCTAGAAGCGGAAGAAATCTTGCGTGCTGGTGGATGTGATGACATCGTGATGAATCGCTGTATTAAGAGAGAACATACACGCTTGATTGAGGAAGCATAAGAAAAGGTAGCTGATGGGCTACCTTTTGTATTAGAAAATGCCGATAAGGGTCTGCATACCAAGACTAGTGAGGATGATGGCAATCCAGCAGATGGCTCCGAGAACAATGGATTTTCCACTGGATTTGACCATAGCGACTAGATTGGTTTTGAGACCGATAGCACTCATGGCCATGATAATAAGGAATTTAGAGAGTTGTTTGAGAGGGATAAAGAAATTACTGGACACACCAAGAGAGGTGAGTAGTGTAGTGAGGAGAGAGGCAAGGATGAAGTAAAGGATAAAAAGTGGGAAGACTTTTTTCAGTTGCAATCCTTGCTTATTTTTTTGCTCGCGACTTTGCCAGTAGGAGAGAAAGAGAGTGATGGGGATAATAGCTAGGGTGCGTGTGAGTTTGACAATGGTTGCGGATTCGAGGGTATTAGTTTGGTAGAGACTGTCCCAGGCGCTGGCGGTAGCCGTTACAGAGGAAGTATCATTGACCGCAGTTCCTGCAAAGAGGGCGAAGCCTTCATTGGATAGATGAAGCCAGGTACCTAGCGTTGGAAATATGAGCGCAGCCAAGACATTGAAGAAAAAGATAACAGAGATGGCTTGGGCGACTTCCTTTTCCTTGGCATGGATAACAGGCGCTGTTGCTGCAATGGCAGAACCCCCACAGATAGAAGAACCTACTCCAATCAAGGTAGCCAGTTTTGTGTCCAGTGCAAAGAAGCGCTGGAAGAGGTAGGCAACAATCAAGGCTATTGAGATGGTGGACAGAATGACAGGGAGTGAAGATTGCCCAACTGCGAAGACTTGCGAGATATTGAGACCAAAACCAAGCAAGATAACGGCATACTGGAGCAATTTTTTGGAACTAAAGGTCAATCCAGCATCCAGTTGTTTATAAGGCGAGAGAAAGGGATGGAGAAGCATGCCTATGAAAATTGAAAAGACAGGCGCGCCAATGACAGGGAAGAATCCTCCTAAGTACCAAGATAGAATGGAAATGAGAAGGCAGGCCAAGATGCCTGCTCCATTTTTTGATAGAAATGACATAAAAACCTCCAAATAGAATCTGTTACCATTATAGTCCTGTAAAGAGGAAAAGTAAAATAGAAAGTTATTCTATCATGTATTTTTGCGGTCGGGGGGCTTTTGTAGTATAATAGAGATACGTTTTTACAGTAGGAGGTATCTATGGACTTAACTAAGCTCTTTAATAAACAGTTAGATAAGATTCAAGTTTCGTTGATTCGTCAGTTTGACCAGGCTATTTCGGAGATTCCTGGGGTCTTGCGTTTGACCTTGGGGGAACCTGATTTTACAACGCCAGATCATGTCAAGGAGGCGGCCAAGCGAGCGATTGACCAGAACCAATCCTACTATACAGGGATGAGTGGTTTGCTGACTCTACGTCAGGCGGCCAGTGACTTTGTTAAGGAAAAGTACCAACTGGACTATGCTCCTGAAAATGAAATCTTGGTTACAATTGGGGCGACAGAGGCTTTATCTGCTACTTTGACGGCTATTTTGGAAGAGGGAGACAAGGTACTCTTGCCAGCTCCTGCCTATCCAGGTTATGAACCGATTGTCAATCTAGTTGGGGCAGAGATTGTTGAGATTGACACGACTGAAAATGGGTTTGTCTTGACTCCTGAGATGTTGGAAAAGGCTATTTTGGAGCAAGGTGATAAGCTCAAGGCGGTTATTCTCAACTATCCAGCTAATCCGACAGGAATTACCTATAGTCGAGAGCAGTTGGAAGCCTTGGCAGACGTTTTACGCAAGTACGAAATTTTCGTTGTCTGTGATGAGGTTTACTCAGAATTGACCTACACAGGCGAAGCCCATGTGTCTCTGGGAACTATGTTGAGAGACCAGGCTATTATTATCAATGGTTTGTCTAAATCGCATGCCATGACAGGTTGGCGTTTGGGTCTGATTTTCGCTCCTGCGACCTTCACAGCCCAGTTGATCAAGAGTCACCAGTATTTGGTTACTGCTGCAAATACCATGGCTCAACATGCTGCGGTGGAAGCCTTGACGGCTGGTAAAAACGATGCGGAGCCCATGAAAAAGGAATACATCCAGCGTCGGGATTATATTATCGAGAAAATGACTGCTCTTGGTTTTGAGATTATCAAACCAGACGGTGCCTTCTATATCTTTGCTAAGATTCCAGCAGGATATAATCAAGATTCTTTTGCTTTTCTGAAGGATTTTGCTCAGAAGAAGGCTGTTGCCTTTATCCCTGGTGCTGCCTTTGGGCGTTACGGGGAAGGTTATGTGCGTCTGTCTTATGCGGCTAGCATGGAGACTATCACAGAAGCCATGAAACGGCTTGAGGAGTATATGAGAGAAGCATGATTCAGTCTATCACGAGTCAAGGCTTGGTGCTCTACAATCGCAATTTTCGGGAGGATGACAAGCTAGTCAAGATTTTTACAGAGCAGGCTGGCAAGCGCATGTTTTTCGTCAAACACGCTGGCCAGTCTAAGCTGGCGCCGGTTATTCAGCCCTTGGTGCTGGCACGATTTCTCTTGCGAATTAATGATGATGGGCTCAGTTACATTGAGGACTATCATGAGGTGATGACTTTTCCCAAGATTAATAGCGATCTCTTTGTCATGGCCTATGCGACCTATGTGGCAGCTCTTGCAGATGCTAGTTTGCAGGACAATCAGCAGGATGCTCCCTTGTTTGCTTTTTTGCAAAAGACTTTGGAGTTGATGGAAGCTGGCTTGGATTATCAAGTCTTGACCAATATTTTTGAAATCCAAATCTTGACTCGATTTGGGATCAGCCTCAATTTTAATGAGTGTGTCTTCTGCCATCGGGTCGGTCAGGCTTTTGACTTTTCTTTCAAATATGGAGCCTGCCTCTGTCCAGATCATTATCATGAAGATGAGAGACGTTGCCATCTCAATCCCAATATCCCCTATCTGCTCAATCAGTTTCAAGCTATTGATTTTGAGACCTTGGAGACCATTTCGCTCAAGCCTGAAATCAAGCAAGAGCTACGCCAATTTATGGATCAACTCTACGAAGAGTACGTTGGGATTCACCTAAAATCAAAGAAATTTATTGATTCCCTAGCAGACTGGGGACAATTATTAAAAGAGGAAAAGAAATGAAAAAAATCGCAGTAGATGCCATGGGGGGAGATTACGCACCTCAGGCCATCGTTGAGGGTGTCAATCAAGCCCTAGCTGACTTTTCAGATATCGAGGTTCAACTCTACGGAGATGAAGCTAAAATCAAGCAATATCTGACAGCGACAGAGCGCGTCAGCATTATCCATACGGATGAGAAGATTGATTCAGACGATGAACCTACGAGAGCTATTCGGAAGAAGAAAAATGCCAGTATGGTCTTGGCGGCCAAAGCTGTCAAAGATGGAGAGGCAGATGCTGTACTCTCGGCTGGGAATACAGGTGCTTTACTAGCAGCAGGATTTTTCATCGTGGGTCGTATCAAGAACATCGATCGTCCTGGACTTATGTCAACCTTGCCGACTGTAGATGGGAGAGGTTTTGACATGCTAGACCTCGGTGCTAATGCGGAAAATACAGCCCAGCACCTTCATCAATACGCGGTTCTAGGATCCTTCTATGCTAAAAATGTCCGTGGAATTGCGCAACCACGTGTTGGCTTGCTCAATAACGGAACAGAGAGTAGCAAGGGTGACCCGCTTCGTAAGGAAACTTACGAATTACTAGCAGCTGATGAAAGTTTGAACTTTATCGGAAACGTGGAAGCGCGTGATTTGATGAATGGCGTTGCAGATGTTGTTGTGGCAGATGGTTTCACGGGAAACGCTGTGCTCAAATCCATTGAAGGAACAGCTATGGGAATCATGGGCTTACTCAAGACCGCTATTACAGGTGGAGGTCTCCGAGCGAAACTAGGTGCCCTCCTTCTCAAGGATAGCCTCAGAGGTTTGAAGAAACAGCTCAACTATTCAGATGTTGGTGGAGCAGTCTTGTTTGGTGTTAAGGCACCGGTTGTCAAGACTCATGGCTCAAGCGATGCCAAGGCTGTTTATAGTACAATCCGCCAGATCCGTACTATGCTAGAAACAGACGTAGTTGCCCAGACTGCGCGTGAATTTTCAGGAGAATAAAAGAGATGACAGAAAAAGAAATTTTTGACCGTATTGTGACCATTATCCAAGAGCGACAGGGAGAGGACTTTGTCGTGACAGAATCCTTGAGTCTGAAAGACGATTTGGATGCTGACTCAGTTGACTTGATGGAGTTTATCTTGACACTGGAAGATGAATTTAATATCGAAATCAGCGATGAGGAAATTGACCAGCTGGAAAGTGTAGGAGATGTGGTTAAAATCATTCAAGCAAAATAAAGATAAGAAGTTCCAAGGCATTTGCTTTGGAATTTTTCTTTGGTTCAAGTGACCGTTTAGGAACAGATTTAGTCTTTCTAGGGACAGAAGAGATATGGGGACAAATAAGGGATATAATGAAATCAGAAAAATCAATCTCCAAAAGGAGATAAGAAATGAAGATCAAAAGAAGAGATAGATTGATTTTTGTTGAAATATAAATGTTAACATAATCACAATTTTGATTGACTTTCCTTTTTTCCAGGACTATAATGTAGATATAAAAAAGGATTTATTTTATAGTTGGGAGAAGGTGATGGCTATGTACTTTTGATAAACTAGTCTCTATCTTATGTTCTTGGAAATTTTAGGAGTTCTATTTTGACTTTGTTTCTATTAGATTTTCTTACTTTGGATTTATCTATTTTAGGAGGAAATAACTATGAAAAAATCTAAACTACTCACTCTTGGTCTGCTTGTAGGTGCTGGTCTGCTTTTATCTATCAACCAAGCACAGGCTGCAGATACTTGGGTTAAAAATGGGTCTGACTGGAATCTTTCTCAAGATGGCAGTCTTGCTAAAAATAAATGGGTACAAAATGCTGGTTCTTGGTACCACTTTGACGGTTCTGGAAAAATGCAGACAGGCTGGCTCAAAGACGGTAACACTTGGTATTCGCTCGCAGATAGTGGCGCCATGCGTACTGGCTGGTACAAGGAAGGTAACACATGGTACTCACTCGCAAATAGTGGCGCTATGCGTACAGGTTGGTACAAAGAAGGGTCTACATGGTATTACCTCAAAGACAGTGGCGCTATGGCAACAGGATGGGCAACTGCAAATGGTCAATGGTCTTACTTTGAAAATTCAGGTGCTATGGTCGCAGATAGAGCTGTTCCAGCAAGCGATGGGGAAAGTTATGTTATTGGTAAGGATGGTTATATGTTAACCAAACTTCCAAGTCAGGTTGAACAAACTCAAGCGGATGATACAATTATCACAAATATTGTTACTTTATCTGACGGGTATGATTATCATCTTATTCATAGAAAAGATGGAGTCATTGTTGAAAAAAATGCTTGGTACATAAAACCTGAATTTAAGAAGTTTTCTGATAAATATGGAGATAAAGTTTCCAATACGATGTTGGCTTTAGTAGATAATACGGAAGAAGGACAAGAAATTAATCCTAAAGCTGTCGTGAAAAATTTCCAAAACATACCAAACAGGTATTACTTTGGGGCAGATGGTCGTCGCGTAACAAATTTACCAGAAATGACCACCTATTCAGAGATTAAAAAAGTTGGCAATGATGTCTATCTAGAAAATCCGGGTGCACGACTTCTTCTTGGAGCTACCAGCTTCACAATCAATAATAATAAACTATACTATTTAGATGGTGCTAATGGCAAACTCAAAACAGGTTATTTTGCATTGATTGATGATAGACCAAGCTATCATCACTATCATATTCTTGTTTATGCAGACCAATCTGGTGAAATTCTTAAAATGAAACGATTGCCAACAGGAATTTCAGATTATCTTAATAAAGAAATTGACGGTTTCTACGGTCAAACTGTTAAAATCGATAGTAAGACAGGAAATGTTTCTGTTGTGAAATAAGACGTCTGACAGAGTAAAACGAAAAAGCGAACAGCTTTGTTTACTAGGAAGTCATGTTCGCTTTTATTCATAAAGTAATAGTTACTATTAGCCCTCTGTTTCAAAAAAATCTGCTTGATAATAATCACGAACTTCTCTTTTCATTTCTTCTAGTAATCGACTTTCATCTGTTGATTCGAGTAAGGATAATCCTTTATTAATCATAGCATGATCTTCATTAACGATTCCCAGACGCACTTGAGCTACACCTAATAAATCGTATCTTTTCAATATTTTTGCTAAATCAAGACATTCTTGAATTAAGCATAGACAGTCATCTTTCTTCCCTGCTTCAAGGTACATTCGTGTCATATTGGCTAGAATGGAGTAATGAATACTTTGAATTGGACGATAATCTGTGTATTTATTTAGAGATTTTACAAGTCTTTGACGTAGCATTTCTAGTGAATCAATAGGGAAATGGAAAATAATCATCACTAGCAATCGTAAATCTGAGAGGAACCACTGATCTCTTTTTTCCAATTCTTTCCATAATTCCTCAGCCAAGGCTTGAGCTTTATCGGAAAACTGATTTTCAATCACTTCTATAAAAATGGTTAGTTCTTTCACAGCATGTTCTATTGGGATATCATTCTGCACTTCATCTAGATAAATTTGACATTTTGATAGCAGTGTCTTCATTTCTTCTAGATTAGGTGAAGAAATGACTTGATAATATTCTGAAAATAATTTCTTACGAGAATCCATTTGGTAATGTTGACAAATATAATGAAATTCATCGAAACTCATATCAATTTGCCTCAAAAGCAACTCCATAGTATCATACCTAGGAGTAGAATGATTATTTTCAAACTTAGATAAGTTAGAATGAGTAATGTAGTCACCACAGACCTCATTTTGTGTAATCCCTTTTGACTTACGAATGTATTTATAAACTGAACCAATATCCCACCGCATATTTTTGCCTCCAAAAATGTTCCAAAAGTAGAAGTTTTAGGAAAATATTTATATTTAGTATATCATAAAGGTGTGGGGTGGGCAATGATGATAGAAAGAAGGTGTTGGTTGACTCTTAAGGATTATTAGGAGTTATGTAGAATGTTTATGATGAAAAAATATCTTTTTATAACTATTCGATAAAGGAGGAAATGGCTATGAAAAAATCTAAACTACTTACACTTGGTTTGTTTGCAGGTGCTGGTCTACTTTTGTCTATCAATCAAGCACAGGCTGCAGATACTTGGGTTAAAAATGGTTCTGACTGGAATCTTTCTCAAGATGGCAGTCTTGCTAAAAATAAATGGGTACAAAATGCTGGTTCTTGGTACCACTTTGACGGTTCTGGAAAAATGCAGACAGGCTGGCTCAAAGACGGCAATACTTGGTATTCTCTAGCAGATAGTGGTGCTATGCGCACAGGCTGGTACAAGGAAGGTAACACATGGTACTCACTAGCTAATAGTGGTGCCATGCGTACAGGTTGGTACAAAGAAGGATCTACTTGGTACTATCTCAAAGACAGTGGCGCTATGGCAACAGGATGGGCGACTCCAAATGGTAAATGGTCTTACTTTGAAAAATCAGGTGCTATGGTCGCAGATAGAGCTGTTCCAGCCAGTGATGGGGAAAGTTATGTCATTGGTAAGGATGGCTATCTAGCAAATAGAAAAGATGCTGGATACAGTATTCATGATATTGTCAAACTTGGAGATGGGCAAGAATATTTGCTAAATGCTAAAGGTAACGATGTTATTATTGAAAAAAACACTTGGTACATCAAACCTGAGTTCAAGAAGTTTTCCGACAAATATGGGGATGAGGTTGCAAATACAACCTTAGCTTTAGTAGATAATAAAGAAGAAGGACAAGAAATTGATCCTAAAGCTGTTATTCGTAATTTCCAAAATCTACCAGATCGATATTACTTTGGAGCAGATGGTCGTAGAGTATTACCACTTCCAGAGATGACAACTAGATCAGAAATCAAAAAAGTTGGCAATGATCTTTATCTAGAAGACCCAGGTGTACGACTTCGATTTGATAACTTCACAATCAATAACAATAAACTATACTATTTAGATAATGGACAAAGTAAGCTCAAAACAGGTTACTTTGTACTGATTGATGATGGTATGGCTACAACCCACTATCATTTCCTTGTATATGCAGACCAATCTGGTGAAATTCTTAAAATGAAACGCTTGCCATCAGGATTTTCAGATTATTTTGACAAAGAAATCGATGGTTTCTATGGTCAAAAAATTAAGATTACACAGCCAAATAAGTATGAATATTACAAGGTTCTTGTGGTAAAATAAATAGATAAGCAATCTTCACAACGAATATAAAATTAAAACGTGCAAATCATTTTCAAGAGGCTTTAGATTTCTTGTATTTTAAAAGAAACTAAGGCCTTTTGTAGATGTATCGTTTTTCAGAAAGTATGAAAAACTAGAGAGTTGTATCGGGGAGATAAATATTATTTTGCTTAAATAAATTAGGAGTCGTTTTATTCTATGATTATTTTAGAATTCTTAGTTTCTATGCTATATATTCTGTTGGTAGTCGTTTCAACCATGGTGCCTACTATTTATTTGGGCGCTCAAATTTCCCCAGAATTTTATAAAAAACGTTATTGGGTCCTTGTATTTTTAATTAGTTTATCCGCTCGTCAAACATTTGGAGAATTATTTCATATAGGAATTCTTTTCTTCTTTTACTGTATTTTTTTACTCGTATTGCATAAGAGAAAAGTAGAAGCTCTTTTTCTTTCTCTATATCTTTTTATTTTCTTTCAAAGTATTCGCTATTTATTTTTGACAATATGGCTTCGTGTATTATCTGGTGAGAATTGGTTGTTTTTCGACGAGTTTTCGACGCTGTATCAAGCTATATTTGAGTTATTATCAATATTTTTATGTTGTAAAATTATGAAGCGTTGGTCTTTGGATTTGGATTTATTTTTTTCAGATGCTTTTAACCCCCACTATCGTAAGAGTTTTTTCATTATCCTACCTCTGACTGTATTTAGGATATTCTCTTCGTTTATGACTAATAGAAATAGTTCTTTCTACGTTCGTTTTGACACGACCATTTCTCTCCTGATTTTCATTCTCTTTTTCTCCTGGCTCTTTTATATCAGACACTTAGAGCAGGTTTATCGTGATGAGCAGACCATTCAGAGACAGGAAGATGAAAATCGTTCCTTGCAAGGGATGGTGGACAAGCTGGGTCATCTTTATGATGAAGTTCGAGGTTTCCGCCATGATTTTGCAGGGATTGTCGCTAGCATGGAGCCTGCCATAGCGAATCAAGACATGGCTGAGGTGTCTACCATTTATCAAGATGTCTTTCTAAAGACCAATGAAAAGCTGAGAAAGGCAGATTACACAGCCTTTAATCTTCATAATATCCATGATATAGCTATTCGCAATACCTTGGCAAAAGCCATGATTGTGGCAGATAATCAAGGAATTCATTTTAGTTTGGAGACGGTGGGGGTTGTCGAAGAGCTGGCATTGCCGATGTTGGAGGCTATCCGTATCCTCTCTATCCTCACGACAAATGCTTTAGAGGCAGCCAGTGAGGCTGAAAATCCGCAGATTCGGGTTGCTTTGTTGGCAAGTGATAGGAGTGTCCGTTTTATCATTGAAAACACTCGTAAGAAAGAAGAACTGAATCCCAGCATTCTCAGTCAAAAGGGTTATTCGACCAAGGGAAACCACAGTGGACTGGGCTTAGCGACCTTGGAGGATATGGTTTTTCATTATGATTTAAACTTAGATACCCAGCTAGGAGAGACGACTTTTAGACAAGATTTAGAATTGCCATTTAAGGATGAGAAACGAGGGGGAGAGGAATGAGAATTTTAGTTTTGGAAGATGATAGAGTCCAGCAGAGGCGTATAGAGCAGACTTTACTAGATATCGGTCGCTCTCGCAATTTAAGATTGGAAATTGATATTGCCAAAAGCTATGGAGATGTTGAAAAGTATTCTCAGTATTTTGACCATTACCAGCTCTATTTATTGGATTTAGAGATTGATGGAGAGCGTGAACGGGGTTTTCAAGTTGCTCAACAGGT
Source organism: Streptococcus sp. Marseille-Q7156 (assembly GCF_965119495.1). The sequence goes on from NZ_CBCPLU010000001.1 coordinate 49,268, forward strand.
TCGGGAGCGAGATCCTTTTACAAGCATTGTCTTTGTGTCCACACACTCGGAGGCCTTGCCTCTAGCTTTTCGCTATCACTTGTCTGCCTTGGATTTTATTTCCAAGGATCAGCCAGAGGAAGATTACCGTCATCAGTTGGAGCGCTGTCTGGACTATGTACTGGAAGTGGACAAGAGGGAAAATATGCGTCTCTTCACCTATAGTTTTGAGGGAAGACGGGGCTTTACTCTGCCCTACCATGAGATTTTAGCCTTTGAAACCTCAGTGGAATCCCATCGTATCAAGGTCTATTATGCCAATCATTCTATCAAGACCATTTACGGCAGTCTCAAGGATATAGCTGCCAAGGCTGAAAAAGATTACTTTGTCTATGCCAATCGCAATACGTTGGTCAGTTTACAGGCTATTGAAGAGATGACTGCCACAGAAGTGACCTTGTTAGAAGGCTTGCATTTCCCCGTATCACGAACAGCCAGAAGAACCCTTAAAAAATATCTTAATGTCTAATATCTGTTAGACTTGGATGAGTTTATCAATAAGAATGTCGGAAAATTTTCTGATATTCTTATTTTTTTGACTTTTTTTCGAATAGATAGGTGAGAAGAAAAAGGAGGGAGTCTATTTCATGTATCTACCAATTTTTTATCCGTGGTTTACTAAATTATTTTTCAAATAAATTTAATTAGTTGTACATTTTTGAGTTGTTTTTCGAATAGATAGGTGAGAAGAAAAAGGAGGGAGTCTATTTCATGTATCTACCAATTTTTTATCCGTGGTTTGCTAAATTATTTTTCAAGTAAATTTAATTTAGTTGTACATTTTCGAATTTTTTTTCGAATAGATAAGTAAGAGGAAAAAGAAAGGAGTCTGGTTTATGTATCTACCAATTTTTTATCCGTGGTACATTAAATTATTTTTTAAATAAAATTTAATTTAGTTGTTCATTTTCAGATTGTTTTTCGAATAGATAAGTGAGAGGAAAAAAGAAAGGAATAAAATAATGAAAGAACATTACTATGGATTTGTTGAGCTAACTTCGGAAGAATTGACCGATATTCAAGGTGGAGAAAGTTGGGTGAAGACCCTTGCAGATTGGTACATTGGATTTCGTAGAGGTTTTGGTTTTTAGGAGGATAAGAGATGAATGAAATGAATGATAAGTATACTATTGAAGTATTAAAGGAGAGCGACTTAGCTTTGCTGGTGGGTGGTAGCAAGGAAAGTTATCAACGGGGTCTAATTACAGGTCTATTGTTACGCGGTATATTTATTGGAACCCCATTTTTTAGAAGATAAGATTTAGAAAAAATAGAACAAGAGGAGAAAAAAGATGACAAATTTTGACAAAATGGAACAGAACTTTGTAGCTCTTACAGAAGAAGAGTTGATGAATGTAGATGGGGGAGCAATTCCTCTTGTAGCTTGGGTAATCGCTAATCCTGTGACGGCAGCCAAAATTGCTGGTGGAGTTGCTGCAGTGGGAATTGCAGGTTATCATTATGTGACAGGTAAGTGGTAAAAATTAAAGGAGAAATTGCTATGGAAAAATATATTTTAAAATTTGAAAAAATGACTAATACAGACTTGCAGGAAATTCAAGGGGGAGCATTACCTCTCCTTATCCCTATTGCCGCTGGTTTTGTTAAAGGATTTGTATATACTGGTGGAGCTATTCTGACAACTCGAGCACTCTTGTCAGGTAATTAGGAGTTTCTTATGAAACAATTTTTATTAGGATTTGCTGAGGGTTATTTTACCGTATCGCTCATAATCTACATCGCAACGTATTTGATTTTGAAAAATCCAATCAATACCCTATTTTATCCAGAAATTTACCCCGTTTTATTTGGGCTCTTTTATCTAGGATATAAGGTCAATAAAAAGCGAGTAGAGTAAACAGTTAAGAATGACTTGTTAGTCTGCGCTGAAAATAGCTAGGCTAGAATCTAAGAATGCATCACATCGGAGTTTAATATGAAATTCGTTAAATCAATACTGAAAGTTTGGCCTGAAATCATGGTATTACTTAGTTCAATGTCTTATATCATCATCAGATTAGTAGCTGATATGAATAAAGTATCTTTACCTACTTGCTTTGATAGTTTCAATATACCAACGATTGCATTATTTATGATGGTCTTCATTCTTTTATACAGAAGTAAAGAAAAAAAGAATGGATAAATTTGAGGTAGTAGACGCTCTATAGTGAATAGGTGTCTTATAGTAACGAATCAAAAAAGGAGTAACTATGAATCGTAATTTAGAACGATGTTATCTATTCTGACTAGGAATAGATCATACCAAAGGTGGCTTAGAAATAACGGGGACATTGGAAATTGAAGTAACTTTAAATAGGATGTCGTAAATGTTGCTATCAATGATTTATTTGTCCCAAGCTTGCCTAGGGTGACAGTAAAACATCAATTTCCTTTCATACCATATTTTTAGTAGGTAGGACGTTTGTTCTGCCTATTTTTTGCCAAAAGTGCAGTTGAGGTGTTTATTTGGAGTTTTACATATATTTTTGATAAAATAGGTGTAGAAATTAGGAAAGTTGAAGAAAAGAAATGAAGAAGGTTTTAGGATATTTTTTAGTATTTGTTTTTCTATTTTTGATGAATATTTTCATCTTTAAGATACTAGCAACTCTGGGATTTCAGCTGACAATGAGTGAAAAGAGTTATATTGTACCACCGCTGTTTTCGATTATCGTGTTGTATATGATTGACAAAAGAATTAGGAAGAAAAAGAAATAAATATATATATTTTTTTGGTAGGACGTTTGTTCTGCCTATTTTCTTTATCTTAAAAGTGCATTTGGGAGGTAGATCGGCGCATTTGGGGATGAAGTCCAGTTTTTGTTTGGTGATTGGGGTAAGATAGTTGTTATCAGATGAGTTTAGGAAAAAGGAGATGAATATGAAATTTGGGAAACGTCACTATCGTCCGCAGGTGGATCAGATGGACTGCGGTGTAGCTTCATTAGCTATGGTTTTTGGCTACTATGGTAGCTATTATTCTTTGGCTCACTTGCGAGAATTGGCCAAGACAACCATGGATGGGACAACGGCTTTGGGCTTGGTCAAGGTGGCAGAGGAAATTGGTTTTGAGACGCGGGCTATTAAGGCGGATATGACGCTCTTTGACTTACCAGATTTGACCTTTCCTTTTGTTGCCCATGTGCTTAAGGAAGGGAAATTGCTTCACTACTATGTGGTGACTGGGCAGGATAAGGATAGCATTCATATTGCCGATCCAGATCCTGGGGTGAAGTTGACCAAACTGCCACGTGAGCGTTTTGCGGAAGAATGGACAGGAGTGACTCTTTTTATGGCACCTAGTCCAGACTACAAGCCTCATAAGGATCAAAAGAATGGTTTGCTCTCTTTTATCCCTATATTAGTGAAGCAGCGTGGCTTGATTGCCAATATCGTTTTGGCAACACTCTTGGTAACCGTGATTAACATTGTGGGTTCTTATTATTTGCAGTCTATCATTGATACCTATGTGCCAGATCAGATGCGTTCGACGCTGGGGATTATTTCTATTGGGCTGGTTATCGTTTATATTCTTCAGCAGATTTTGTCCTACGCTCAGGAGTATCTCTTGCTTGTTTTGGGGCAACGCTTGTCGATTGATGTGATTTTATCCTATATCAAGCATGTTTTTCACCTGCCTATGTCTTTCTTTGCGACACGCAGAACAGGGGAAATCGTATCTCGTTTCACGGATGCTAACAGTATCATTGATGCGCTGGCTTCGACCATTCTTTCGATTTTCCTAGATGTGTCAACGGTTGTCATTATTTCCCTTGTTTTATTTTCACAAAATACCAATCTCTTTTTCATGACCTTATTGGCGCTTCCTATCTATACAGTGATTATCTTTGCCTTTATGAAGCCGTTTGAAAAGATGAATCGGGATACCATGGAAGCCAATGCGGTTCTGTCTTCTTCTATCATTGAGGACATCAATGGTATTGAAACTATCAAGTCCTTGACCAGTGAAAGTCAGCGTTACCAAAAGATTGACAAGGAATTTGTGGATTATCTGAAAAAATCCTTTACCTATAGTCGGGCAGAGAGTCAGCAAAAGGCTCTGAAAAAAGTTGCCCATCTCTTGCTCAATGTCGGAATTCTCTGGATGGGGGCTGTTCTGGTTATGGATGGCAAGATGAGTTTGGGGCAGTTGATTACCTATAATACCTTGCTTGTTTATTTTACCAATCCTTTGGAAAATATCATCAATCTGCAAACCAAGCTTCAGACAGCGCAGGTTGCCAATAACCGTCTGAATGAGGTTTATCTGGTAGCTTCGGAATTTGAGGAGAAGAAAACGGTTGAGGATTTGAGCTTGATGAAGGGAGAGATGACCTTCAAGCAGGTTTCCTATAAGTATGGCTATGGTCGAGACGTCTTGTCGGATATCAATTTGACCATTCCCCAAGGTTCTAAGGTGGCTTTTGTGGGAATTTCAGGCTCAGGTAAGACGACCTTGGCCAAGATGATGGTTAATTTTTACGACCCAAGTCAGGGAGAGATTAGTCTGGGTGGCGTCAATCTCAATCAGATTGATAAAAAAGCCCTGCGCCAGTATATCAACTATCTGCCTCAACAGCCCTATGTCTTTAACGGAACGATTTTGGAGAATCTTCTCCTTGGAGCCAAGGAAGGGACGACTCAAGAGGATATCTTACGGGCGGTCGAGTTGGCAGAGATTCGGGAGGATATCGAGCGTATGCCCCTGAATTACCAGACAGAGTTGACTTCGGATGGGGCAGGGATTTCAGGTGGTCAACGTCAGAGAATCGCTCTGGCGCGTGCTCTCTTGACAGATGCACCGGTCTTGATTTTGGATGAGGCGACCAGCAGTTTGGATATTTTGACAGAGAAGCTAATTGTCGATAATCTTATGGCTTTGGACAAGACCTTGATTTTCATTGCCCACCGCTTGACCATTGCAGAGCGGACAGAGAAGGTTGTTGTCTTGGATCAGGGCAAGATTGTTGAAGAAGGAAATCATGCTGATTTACTTGCACAGGGTGGCTTTTACGCCCATTTGGTGAATAGCTAGAAAGAGGAGAGGATGAAACCAGAATTTTTAGAAAGTGCGGAGTTTTATAATCGTCGTTACCATAATTTTTCCAGTCGGGTGATTGTCCCCATGTCCCTTCTGCTTGTGTTTTTACTTGGCTTTGCAACATTTGCAGAGAAGGAGATGAGCTTGTCTACTAGAGCTACTGTCGAGCCTAGTCGTATCCTTGCAAATATTCAGTCAACTAGCAACAATCGCATTCTTGTCAATCATTTGGAAGAAAATAAGCTGGTTAAGCAGGGAGAACTGTTGGTTCAATATCAGGAAGGGGCAGAGGGTGTCCAAGCGGAGTCTTATGCCAGTCAGTTGGACATGCTTAAGGATCAAAAAAAGCAATTGGAGTATTTGCAAAAGAGTCTGCAAGAAGGGACGGATTACTTTCCAGAGGAGGATAAGTTTGGCTACCAAGCCACCTTTCGCGACTACATCAGTCAAGCAGGCAGTCTTAGGGCTAGTACATCGCAACAAAACGAGACCATCGCGTCTCAGAATGCAGCAGCTAGCCAAACCCAAGTCGAAATCGGCAACCTCATCAGCCAAACAGAGGCTAAAATTCGCGATTACCAGACAGCTAAGTCAGCTATTGAAACAGGTGCTTCCTTGGCCAGTCAGAATCTAGCCTATTCTCTTTATCAGTCCTACAAGTCTCAGGGCGAGGAAAATCCACAAGCTAAAGCTCAGGCAGTTGCGCAGGTTGAAGCGCAGCTTTCTCAGTTAGAATCTAGTCTTGCTACTTACCGTGTCCAGTATGCAGGTTCAGGTACCCAGCAAGCCTATGCGTCAGGCTTAGGCAGTCAATTGGAATCTCTTAAATCCCAACATTTGGCTAAGGTTGGTCAGGAATTGACCCTACTAGCCCAGAAAATCTTGGAGGCAGAGTCAGGTAAGAAGGTTCAGGGAAATCTTTTAGACAAGGGGAAAATTACGGCGAGTGAGGATGGGGTGCTTCATCTTAATCCTGAGACCAGTGATTCGACCATGGTAGCAGAAGGTGCCCTACTAGCCCAACTCTATCCGTCTTTGGAAAAAGAAGGGAAAGCCAAACTCACAGCTTATCTAAGTTCAAAAGATGTAGCAAGAATCAAGGTCGGTGATTCTGTTCGCTATACGACGACTCATGATGCCAAGAATCAACTTTTCCTAGATTCTACTATTACCAGCATCGATGCGACAGCTACTAAGACTGAGAAAGGGAATTTCTTTAAAATCGAGGCGGAGACTAATCTAACTTCGGAGCAGGCTGAAAAACTTCGGTACGGGGTGGAAGGTCGCCTACAGATGATTACGGGCAAGAAAAGTTATCTACGTTATTATTTAGATCAATTTTTGAACAAAGAGTAATGTTCGTATTTTTAGAGTTAAATAATTTTTAAACTGTGAGAAATCTTTTTCTTGCAGTTTTTTCTTTATGATTTTTGAAGCCACTACGTTGTTTATTCGGTTAAATTCTTGTAATTTTAGGTTTTTTATGGTAGAATGTGCTCAAGTAATACGAAAGGCGAACTTTAAAATGTCAAAACAATTGATCTATTCGGGAAAAGCTAAAGATATCTATACAACTGAGGATGAAAATCTTATTATTTCAACTTACAAGGACCAGGCGACTGCTTTCAACGGTGTCAAGAAGGAGCAGATTGCAGGTAAGGGAGTCTTGAATAATCAGATTTCATCTTTTATTTTTGAGAAATTAAATGCGGCTGGTGTGGCGACTCACTTTGTGGAGAAACTTTCAGACACGGAACAACTCAATAGAAAGGTTAAGATTATTCCTTTGGAAGTCGTGCTCCGCAACTATACTGCTGGTTCCTTTTCAAAACGTTTTGGTGTGGATGAGGGAATCGCCTTGGAGACTCCGATTGTCGAATTTTACTATAAAAATGATGATTTGGATGATCCCTTTATCAATGATGAGCATGTGAAATTCCTACAGATTGCGGATGACCAGCAGATTGCTTACTTGAAGGAAGAAACCCGTCGTATCAATGAACTCTTGAAAGGCTGGTTTGCTGAGATTGGGCTTAAGTTGATTGACTTTAAGCTAGAGTTCGGTTTTGACAAGGATGGCAAGATTATCTTAGCAGATGAATTTTCACCAGATAACTGCCGTTTGTGGGATGCGGATGGCAACCACATGGATAAGGATGTTTTCCGTAGGGGATTGGGAGAACTAACAGACGTTTACGAAGTTGTCTGGGAGAAGTTGCAAGGTTTGAAATAATCTGTTTGCAACGGAAAACCTTCGTCTCTCAACTAAAAGGACTCAGGCTGAAAAGGTCCCCCAGACCTTTTCACTCCGTAGGGGATTGGGAGAGCTAACAGACGTTTATGAAGTTGTCTGGGAGAAGTTGCAGGGATTGAAATAATCTGTTTGCAAGACTCTCAAGGTCATTTGGAAACATTGCAAGAGCTGAAATAAAGGAATAAGGATTGATGGATAAACGTATTTTTGTTGAAAAAAAGGCTGATTTTCAGGTCAAGTCAGAGAGTTTGGTTAGAGAACTCCAGCACAACTTGGGACTGTTAAGCTTGAAAAGTATTCGCATCGTGCAAGTGTATGATGTATTTGACTTGGCAGAGGACCTGTTTGCACCTGCAGAGAAACACATTTTCTCTGAGCAGGTGACAGACCATGTTTTGGACGAAGCTGCTGTGCAGGCGGATCTTGCTAACTATGCTTTCTTTGCTATTGAAAGCCTGCCAGGGCAGTTTGACCAGCGTGCGGCTTCTTCACAGGAAGCCTTGCTTTTACTAGGAAGTTCGAGTGATGTAACGGTTAATACAGCCCAACTTTACTTGGTGAATAAAGATATTGATGCGACTGAGTTGGAAGCGGTCAAGAACTACTTGCTCAATCCAGTTGATTCTCGTTTCAAGGACATCACGACAGGGATTGCCAAGCAGGAATTTTCAGAGTCAGACAAGACCATTCCTAAATTGACTTTCTTTGAAAGCTATACAGCAGAAGATTTTGCCCGCTACAAGGCCGAGCAAGGGATGGCCATGGAAGTGGATGATTTGCTCTTTATTCAAGACTACTTCAAGTCAATAGGGCGCGTGCCAACTGAGACGGAACTCAAGGTTTTGGACACTTACTGGTCTGACCACTGCCGTCACACGACTTTTGAGACAGAGTTGAAACACATCGACTTTTCAGCTTCTAAATTCCAAAAGCAATTGCAGTCAACCTATGACAAGTATATTGCCATGCGTGATGAGTTGGGACGTACGGAAAAACCACAAACCTTGATGGATATGGCCACTATTTTCGGTCGTTATGAGCGTGCTAATGGACGTTTGGATGATATGGAAGTGTCAGACGAAATCAATGCTTGCTCAGTCGAAATTGAAGTGGACGTTGATGGTGTGAAAGAACCATGGCTCCTCATGTTTAAAAACGAAACCCACAATCACCCAACTGAGATTGAGCCATTTGGTGGGGCGGCTACTTGTATCGGTGGAGCCATTCGTGACCCATTGTCAGGTCGCTCATATGTTTACCAAGCTATGCGTATCTCAGGTGCGGGTGATATTACCGCACCGATTTCGGAAACGCGTGCTGGGAAATTACCACAACAAGTCATTTCTAAAACAGCGGCCCATGGTTATTCTTCATACGGTAACCAGATTGGGCTTGCGACGACCTATGTTCGTGAATACTTCCACCCAGGCTTTGTAGCTAAACGCATGGAGCTTGGTGCCGTTGTCGGAGCTGCTCCTAAGGGCAATGTCGTCCGAGAAAAACCGGAAGCTGGTGATGTCATTATCCTTCTTGGAGGTAAGACTGGACGTGATGGTGTCGGTGGTGCGACAGGCTCTTCTAAAGTTCAAACAGTTGAGTCTGTTGAGACTGCTGGTGCTGAGGTTCAAAAGGGGAATGCCATCGAAGAACGCAAGATTCAACGTCTTTTCCGTAATGGCGATGTCACTCGTCTTATCAAGAAGTCTAATGATTTTGGCGCTGGTGGTGTCTGTGTAGCTATTGGTGAATTAGCAGACGGCCTTGAAATCGATCTCAACAAAGTGCCTCTTAAATACCAAGGCTTGAATGGTACCGAAATTGCCATCTCTGAATCTCAAGAACGGATGGCGGTTGTGGTGCGTCCTGAAGATGTGGATGCCTTCGTTGCTGAATGTAACAAAGAGAATATTGACGCTGTTGTGGTTGCGACAGTGACGGAAAAACCAAATCTGGTTATGCACTGGAATGGTGAGACAATCGTGGACTTGGAGCGTCGTTTCCTTGATACCAATGGTGTGCGCGTGGTCGTTGATGCTAAGGTGGTTGACAAGGATGTCAAACTCCCAGAAGAGCGTCAAACATCTGCTGAAACACTGGAAGCAGATACTCTTGGGGTTCTATCTGACCTCAACCATGCCAGTCAAAAAGGCTTGCAGACTATCTTTGATTGCTCTGTTGGACGTTCTACGGTTAATCACCCACTTGGTGGTCGCTACCAACTTACACCAACTGAGGCTTCTGTGCAGAAGTTGCCAGTTCAACACGGAGTGACTTACACTGCGTCTGTCATAGCTCAAGGATTCAATCCATATGTAGCAGAATGGTCTCCATACCACGGTGCTGCCTATGCGGTGATCGAAGCAACTGCTCGTTTGGTAGCTGCTGGTGCAAACTGGTCTAAGGCTCGCTTCTCTTACCAAGAGTATTTCGAGCGCATGGACAAACAAGCTGAGCGTTTTGGCCAGCCAGTAGCAGCTCTCCTAGGCTCTATCGAGGCACAAATTCAGCTTGGTTTGCCATCTATCGGTGGTAAGGACTCCATGTCTGGTACTTTTGAAGAATTGACAGTACCGCCAACCTTGGTCGCTTTTGGGGTAACGACAGCAGATAACCGTAAGGTGCTTTCTCCTGAGTTCAAGACTGCTGGGGAAAATATCTACTACATCCCAGGTCAAGCACTCTCAGCAGAGATTGAATTTGACTTAATTAAGTCAAATTTTGCTCAGTTTGAAGCCCTTCAAAAGGCTCATAAAGTGACATCTGCATCAGCTGTCAAATACGGCGGTGTGGTTGAAAGTTTGGCTCTCGCTACCTTTGGAAATCATATTGGTGCAGAGGTGATCTTGCCTGAACTTGAAACGGCTTTGACAGCTCAATTGGGTGGATTTGTCTTCACATCTCCTGAAGAAATTGCTGGAGTAGAGAAAATCGGTCAAACGAAAGCAGACTTTACACTGACTGTAAACGGTGTGAAGCTAGATGGACACAAACTTGACAGTGCCTTCCAAGGCAAATTGGAAGAAGTTTACCCAACAGAGTTTGCCCAATCCAAAGAACTGGCTGAAGTACCAGCTGTGGCATCAGATGTTGTGATTAAATCCAAAGAAAAGGTTGAAAAACCTGTGGTCTATATCCCAGTCTTCCCAGGAACCAACTCAGAATATGACTCAGCTAAGGCTTTCGAAAAAGAAGGTGCAGAGGTCAACTTAGTGCCATTCGTGACCTTGAATGAAGAGGCTATTGTCAAGTCAGTTGAAACCATGGTTGACAACATCGGCAAGGCTAACATCCTCTTTTTTGCAGGTGGATTCTCAGCTGCGGACGAGCCAGATGGTTCAGCCAAGTTTATTGTCAATATTCTGCTTAATGAAAAAGTGCGTGCCTCTATTGATAGCTTTATCGCTCGTGGTGGCTTGATTATCGGTATCTGTAATGGGTTCCAGGCCTTGGTCAAATCAGGTCTTCTTCCATACGGAAACTTTGAAGATGCTAGCAGTACTAGTCCAACCCTCTTCTACAATGATGCCAACCAACACGTGGCCAAGATGGTGGAAACTCGCATTGCCAATACTAACTCACCATGGCTTGCTGGAGTGGAAGTTGGTGAGATTCATGCCATTCCTGTTTCGCATGGTGAAGGGAAGTTTGTCGTGACAGCTGAGGAATTTGCAGAGCTCCGTGACAATGGACAAATCTTTAGCCAATACGTGGACTTCGAAGGCAAACCAAGTATGGATTCTAAGTACAATCCAAATGGTTCTGTAAATGCTATAGAGGGAATTACTAGCAAGAACGGCCAAATCATTGGTAAAATGGGACACTCAGAACGTTATGAAGACGGTCTTTTCCAAAACATCCCAGGAAATAAAGACCAGCACCTGTTTGCGTCGGCGGTTAAATACTTTACTGGAAAATAAGACTTGCAGATGTTTTAATAGATAGTATCAGTAATGTAAAAGTCATGTAGATTTAGATCTTGGTGCTACACAAATAAAAATTAGGTATATAAAATGACATACGAAGTAAAATCTCTTAATGAAGAATGTGGTGTTTTCGGTATCTGGGGACATCCAGATGCTGCTAAATTGACCTATTTTGGTCTCCACAGTCTTCAGCACCGTGGTCAGGAGGGGGCAGGAATCCTCTCCAATGACCAAGGGAAACTAAAGCGCCATCGCGATATGGGTCTTCTATCAGAAGTCTTCAGAAATCCTGCTAACTTAGATAAATTGACAGGAACTGGTGCGATTGGGCATGTCCGTTACGCGACTGCTGGCGAAGCTTCTGTAGATAACATCCAGCCTTTCCTCTTTAGATTCCATGATATGCAGTTTGGCTTAGCTCATAATGGGAATCTGACCAATGCTGCCTCTCTCAAGAAAGAATTGGAACAAAGAGGAGCAATTTTCAGCGCGACTTCGGACTCGGAAATCTTGGCTCACCTCATTCGTCGCAGTCATAATCCTAGCCTGATGGGCAAAATCAAGGAGGCGCTCAGTCTAGTTAAAGGTGGTTTTGCCTATATCTTGCTGTTTGAAGACAAGTTGATTGCGGCTCTTGACCCTAATGGCTTCCGTCCGCTTTCTATCGGGAAAATGGCTAACGGAGCCGTCGTAGTATCATCTGAAACATGTGCTTTTGAGGTTATTGGTGCAGAATGGCTTCGCGATTTGAAGCCAGGTGAGATTGTGATTATTGATGACAAGGGAATCCAGTATGATAGCTATACGGATGATACTCAGTTAGCAATCTGTTCTATGGAGTATATCTATTTTGCTCGTCCTGATTCTAACATTCATGGTGTCAATGTTCATACGGCACGTAAACGTATGGGTGCTCAATTGGCGCGTGAATTCAAGCATGAGGCGGATATCGTGGTCGGTGTGCCCAATTCTTCCCTTAGCGCGGCTATGGGATTTGCGGAAGAGTCCGGGCTACCAAATGAAATGGGCCTCATCAAGAACCAATACACCCAACGTACCTTTATCCAACCGACTCAAGAATTGCGGGAGCAAGGGGTGCGGATGAAATTGTCTGCAGTTTCTGGTGTTGTCAAAGGCAAGCGTGTTGTTATGATTGATGACTCTATTGTGCGTGGAACAACCTCTCGTCGTATCGTTCAGCTCTTGAAAGAAGCGGGTGCAACTGAGGTTCACGTTGCTATTGGTAGTCCAGCGCTAGCTTATCCATGCTTCTACGGGATTGATATCCAGACCCGTCAGGAGCTAATTGCGGCCAATCATACGGTTGAAGAAACTCGCCAAATCATTGGTGCGGACAGTCTGACCTATCTGTCTGTTGAAGGTTTGATTGAGTCAATTGGTATTGAAACGGATGCGCCAAATGGTGGTCTCTGTGTCGCTTATTTTGATGGGGATTACCCAACGCCTCTCTACGACTATGAAGAAGACTATCGTAGAAGTTTGGAAGAAAAGACCAGTTTTTACAAATAGACAATAGATCCTCCATTAAAGAAAAGGAATATAAAAATGACAAATAAAAATGCTTATGCTCCACGTCTCGCTACTGACTAAAAGCTAAAGCATTTGTCAGTAGACGCTTTCTCCTATGGGGCAAAGCTAGAACCCTGACTAGTATTTTTATACTCTTCGAAAATCAAATTCAAACCACGTCAGCTTCACCTTGCCGTACCCAAGTACAGCCTGCGGCTAGCTTCCTAGTTTGCTCTTTGATTTTCATTGAGTATTAGATAAAATAATTGTTTATCTAAAAATACGTCGCAGTCTTTCCCAAAAAAAGAAAAGGAAAAATAAAATGGCAAATAAAAATGCGTACGCTCAATCTGGTGTGGATGTTGAAGCGGGTTATGAAGTTGTTGAACGGATTAAAAAGCACGTGGCTCGTACGGAGCGTGCAGGTGTCATGGGAGCTCTGGGTGGCTTTGGTGGTATGTTTGACCTTTCAAAGACTGGGGTTAAAGAACCCGTCTTGATTTCAGGAACTGATGGTGTCGGAACCAAGCTCATGCTGGCTATCAAGTACGACAAGCACGATACCATCGGTCAGGACTGTGTGGCCATGTGTGTCAATGATATCATCGCTACAGGTGCGGAGCCCCTCTATTTCCTTGACTACGTAGCGACAGGGAAGAATGAACCAGCTAAGCTAGAACAAGTTGTCGCTGGTGTGGCAGAAGGTTGTGTGCAGGCAGGCGCTGCCCTCATTGGTGGGGAAACAGCTGAGATGCCTGGTATGTATGGCGCAGATGACTATGACTTGGCAGGTTTTGCGGTCGGTGTGGCTGAAAAATCTCAAATCATTGACGGTTCAAAGGTGGCAGAAGGAGATGTTCTTCTCGGACTTGCTTCAAGTGGGATTCATTCCAATGGTTACTCTCTCGTCCGTCGTGTCTTTGCGGATTACACAGGTGAGGAAATCTTGCCAGAATTGGAAGGCAAAAAACTGAAAGACGTTCTTTTGGAGCCGACTCGTATCTATGTCAAGGCTGTTTTGCCACTCATCAAAGAAGAGTTGGTCAACGGCATTGCCCACATCACTGGTGGTGGCTTTATCGAAAATGTCCCTCGCATGTTTGCAGCTGAATTGGCTGCTGAGATTGAAGAAGACAAAGTTCCAGTCTTGCCAATCTTCAAAGCTCTTGAAAAATATGGTAAAATCAAACATGAAGAAATGTTTGAAATCTTCAATATGGGTGTGGGGCTCATGCTGGCAGTTAGCCCTGAAAATGTAAGTCGTGTCAAGGAATTGTTGGATGAACCAGTCTATGAAATTGGTCGTATCGTCAAGAAAGAAAACGAAAGTGTCATCATCAAATGAAAAAAATAGCGGTTTTTGCCTCTGGTAATGGCTCAAATTTTCAGGTGATAGCGGAACGATTTCCAGTAGAGTTTGTCTTTTCAGACCATCGTGACGCCTATGTGCTCGAACGTGCAGACAAGCTCGGCGTTCTGTCCTATGCTTTTGAACTCAAGGAGTTTGAGAGCAAGGTAGACTACGAAGCGGCCCTTGTCGAACTCTTGGAAGAACACCAGATTGACTTGGTTTGTCTAGCAGGCTACATGAAAATCGTTGGACCAACCTTATTAGCAGCTTATGAAGGCCGGATTATCAACATTCATCCAGCCTACCTGCCAGAATTTTCAGGAGCTCATGGGATTGAGGATGCTTGGACTGCTGGCGTTGCTGAGAGCGGCGTGACCATTCACTGGGTAGATTCTGGTGTGGACACTGGTAAGATCATCAAACAAGTACGTGTGCCACGGCTGGCTGATGATACGATTGACAGTTTTGAAGAACGTATTCATGAAGCAGAGTATAAGTTGTATCCAGAGGTGCTGGATAGTTTGGGAGTAGGGAGAAGATAAGAAGTAAATCAAATTTTGATTGTGCAATCTTGCTAGGAGAAAAAATGATTGAGATAAAATTAGTAGATGAGAGTAGTTTTCAGGCAGTGCTGGATTTGAAAATATCTGAAGCTGATGAACGAGCACGTTTCGTGTCTCCAAATGTACGCTCTTTAGCTGACGCATGGCTCTACCGAGAGAATGGGGATGTGTTTCCAATGGCAATTTATTGGAATGAGCTTGTAGTTGGTTTTCTCCTGTTGGAAATAGATAAGGATGAAGCGGAATACTTTATCTGGCGGATAATGATTGGCCAGCAGTACCAAGGAAGAGGTTATGGACGAAAAGCCGTGGAATTTCTGATCAAAAAGGCTCAGATGGATAGCACTTGCAATCATATTATCGCAGATTATGTGGTTGGAAATGAAAAAATGAAGCACCTGTTGACTAGTTTGGGTTTTCAGGAAACAGGATTTATAGAAGAAAATAATGAAGTTGCTATGCGCTTGGACCTAAAGAAAGAGGAATAGAATGACGAAAAAAGCTTTAATCAGTGTCTCAAACAAAGAGGGCATTGTTGAATTTGCCCAAGAACTTAAAAAAACTCGGTTGGGACATCATCTCAACAGGTGGAACCAAGGTTGCCCTTGATAATGCTGGGGTGAGCACCATTGCCATTGATGATTCATATGATATCTTTGATTCAAAATTGGAGTCAGTGATTGTTGAAGACGGCTTCAAACGGAGGTATTTGTAATGTTAGAATCTAAAAAAACAACTCGATATGTATTTTATGTCTATCTGATGTTATTAACTTGGGGAATCTTATTTAAGTTTGAGACCAATCCTGAATTTATAGCATTTTTCTTAGCTCCAAGGTATATCAATTGGATTCCATTTTCAGAACCACTAATAGTAGATGGAAAAATTGTTTTTGCTGAAATGTTATTTAATCTGATTTCCTTTATTCCATTAGGTGTTTGTTTCCCTCTGATAAAAACTAATTTATCTAGTTTAAGAATAGTCGGGACAGGTTTCTTGATTGGTTTATTGTTTGAGTGCTTACAGTATATTTTAGCAATAGGTATAACAGATATAACGGATTTGGCTTTAAATACGCTAGGTGTTTGTGTAGGCTTACTGATTTATCAAATGTTTATAAGAGTGTTCAAATCACAGACTAGAAAATGGATCAATATCTTAGGTATGCTTAGCCTTGGTTTTGCTTATCTTGTTTTACTATTACTGCATTTAATTGGTGTTTAACTAATGATTAAAAAGGAGAATATAATGACTAAACGCGCCTTAATCAGCGTCTCAGACAAAGTGGGCATTGTTGAATTTGCCCAAGAACTTAAAAAACTTGGTTGGGATATTATCTCGACAGGTGGGACAAAGGTTGCCCTTGACGATGCTGGGATAGAGACTATTGCCATCGATGACGTGACTGGTTTTCCAGAGATGATGGACGGTCGCGTCAAGACTCTTCACCCAAATATCCATGGTGGGCTCCTCGCTCGTCGTGACTTGGATAGCCACCTAGAGGCTGCTAAGGAGAACCAAATTGAGCTTATTGACCTTGTTGTGGTCAACCTCTATCCATTCAAGGAAACCATTCTCAAACCAGATGTGACTTATGCTGATGCGGTGGAGAATATCGATATCGGTGGGCCATCTATGCTTCGTTCAGCAGCTAAAAACCATGCCAGCGTGACGGTTGTGGTAGACCCTGCTGACTATGCAGTGGTTTTGGATGAGTTGTCAGCCACAGGTGAAACTACTTATGAAACTCGCCAACGTTTGGCAGCTAAAGTTTTCCGTCACACAGCGGCTTATGACGCCTTGATTGCAGAGTATTTCACAGCTCAAGTGGGTGAAAGCAAACCTGAAAAGCTCACTTTAACCTATGATCTCAAACAAGCTATGCGTTACGGTGAGAACCCTCAACAAGACGCGGATTTCTACCAAAAAGCTTTGCCAACAGACTACTCGATTGCTTCGGCTAAACAGCTCAATGGGAAAGAATTGTCATTCAATAATATCCGTGACGCTGATGCGGCCATTCGTATCATCCGTGACTTTAAAGACCGTCCAACCGTTGTGGCTCTCAAACACATGAACCCATGTGGAATCGGTCAGGCTGATGACATCGAGACTGCTTGGGACTACGCTTATGAGTCTGACCTAGTGTCTATCTTTGGTGGGATTGTCGTTCTCAACCGTGAGGTGGATGCTGCGACAGCTGAGAAGATGCATGGAGTTTTCCTTGAAATCATCATTGCACCAAGCTATACGGATGAGGCGCTAGCCATTTTGACCAACAAAAAGAAAAACTTGCGTATCCTTGCCTTGCCATTTGATGCTCAAGAGGCTAGTGAAGTGGAAGCAGAATACACAGGTGTAGTTGGTGGACTTCTGGTGCAAAACCAAGATGTGGTCAAGGAAAGCCCAGCCGATTGGCAAGTGGTGACCAAACGCCAACCAACTGAGACAGAAACGACAGCTCTTGAGTTCGCTTGGAAGGCTATCAAGTACGTCAAATCAAACGGTATCATCATCACCAATGAGCACATGACACTGGGTGTTGGCCCAGGTCAGACTAACCGTGTGGCTTCTGTTCGTATTGCCATTGACCAAGCCAAAGACCGTCTTGACGGCGCTGTGCTTGCTTCGGATGCCTTCTTCCCATTTGCGGATAATGTGGAAGAAATCGCCAAAGCAGGTATCAAGGCCATCATCCAGCCCGGTGGATCGGTCCGTGACCAAGAGTCTATCGAAGCCGCTGACAAATATGGCCTGACTATGGTCTTCACAGGCGTGAGACATTTTAGACATTGAAAAATGAGGTTTATAGAAGAACCTGGTATTTTTATATAATTAGGTAAATCAATAGAATGGAGAAGTTAAGATGTCGTTAAATATAGGGATGTCATTATCAGGACCAACCATTGGAATTAGTCCAGATTTTAGAGAATTTATAAATGTTATAAATAAAAAGAGATATATCAGAAAAAGCAGGATTGATAATATACATTTTCCTTTTGCGGGTCAAAGTACTATGTCATGGGAACTTAGAGGTGATTACAAGCATGGTTTTTATGCCTTCTCTTCGATAGCATTCGAAGGAGAATTTGGACCAAATCCAGATGTATTTATGCTTTTTTCAAAGAATGATAATCTGATAGAATTTAATAGTAAAGAGCATTCGCTAAATGATGATGATTTAACAGTGGTTAAACTAAAGAAAAATATTTTTAAAAATAACAAGTATGAATATGGAATTGAAAAAGAGCTTAATTATTATTCTAATAGTGAATCAGAGTATGATATTCGTCCGTTCATTATTGTTGTATTTGGCGAAGATTCGTTAGGATTTGCTACTATTACATTGATAAACAAAAGTTCAAGTACGGCAAATTCAAATGGATTTATTGGGGGAACAATGCCAGGAACGGGAGTAAGCCCTTTTCAACCTCAGGCAAGAAAATTAGTGTGGCCAACTGGCAAAGATTTATTACGTACATTAAAGGAGCCTCAAACGGGTCGTTCTTTTAGGTTAGATAAAGAACAGGTTGATAATATTTTAAATTTGAAAAGGTATTTTATTAATTTATTGGAACCGAACATTGCTAAAGTGTTGAAAGAGGAATATATAACGGAGTGAGACATTTTAGACATTAAGAACGTAAAGAGTCTGGGATAAAAGTCTAACCTTAAATATAAAAAGCGAACAAAACAAGTTATCTGACACTCAGAATTCTGTCTTGTTCGCTTTTTTGTCTAATCTATCGATTTTTAAAATTTATAATAAAGAATTCCTAAAATCAAAATCTTTTTGTCCCAGACTCTTTTTTGCGTAAAAATGCGGAGTGAAACAAGATTAAAACGAACGTTTATGATATAATGTTATTAAATAATTCGCAAAAGAGGTTGAGAAATGAAGCTGTTAGTTGTCGGTTCGGGTGGTCGTGAACATGCGATTGCTAAGAAGTTGCTTGAATCAAAAGACGTTGAAAAGGTCTTTGTAGCTCCTGGGAATGATGGGATGACTCTGGATGGTCTGGAATTGGTAAATACCTCTATTTCCGAATATTCTAAATTGATTGACTTCGCAAAGGCCAACGATATTGCTTGGACCTTTATCGGTCCAGATGATGCCCTTGCTGCTGGTATCGTGGATGATTTTAATGCAGCTGGTCTCAAAGCCTTTGGTCCGACAAGATTGGCGGCAGAGCTAGAGTGGTCCAAAGATTTTGCTAAGGAAATCATGGTCAAATATGGCGTTCCGACAGCAGCCTATGGCACATTTTCAGATTTCGAGGAAGCCAAGGCTTATATCGAAAAGCAGGGTGCGCCTATCGTAGTCAAGGCGGATGGCTTGGCGCTTGGTAAGGGTGTCGTCGTTGCGGAGACGGTTGAGCAAGCGGTCGAAGCCGCTCACGAGATGCTTTTGGACAATAAATTTGGTGACTCAGGTGCGCGTGTGGTTATTGAGGAATTCCTTGAAGGAGAGGAATTTTCACTCTTTGCCTTTGTCAATGGTGATAAGTTCTACATCATGCCAACAGCTCAGGACCACAAACGTGCCTATAATGGCGATAAGGGGCCTAACACGGGGGGGATGGGTGCCTATGCGCCAGTTCCACACTTACCACAGAGTGTAGTTGATACAGCGGTTGACACCATTGTCAAGACAGTCCTCGAAGGGATGATTAAAGAAGGTCGCCCTTATCTGGGTATCCTTTACGCAGGGCTTATCTTGACAGCTGATGGACCTAAGGTCATCGAGTTCAACGCTCGTTTTGGAGATCCTGAAACGCAAATCATCTTGCCTCGTTTAACATCTGACTTTGCACAAAATATTACGGATATCCTCGATGGCAAGGAGCCAAACATCACCTGGACGGACAAGGGTGTGACTCTGGGTGTGGTTGTCGCATCCAACGGTTATCCGCTAGACTATGAAAAAGGTGTCAAGTTACCAGCCAAGACAGAAGGTGACATTATCACCTATTATGCAGGGGCTAAGTTTGCGGAAAATAGCAGAGCACTGCTATCAAACGGCGGACGTGTCTATATGCTCGTCACCACAGCAGATACTGTCAAAGAAACTCAAGACACCATTTACCAAGAACTCGCCCAACAAAAAACAGAAGGCCTCTTTTACCGAACAGATATCGGAAGCAAGGCAATTAGATAAAGATATAAGAAAAAGCGACGCAGTCGCCAAACACGATAATGGTCGTTTGATTTGCGAGCGTTAGCGATCTAATATAGAACAATCACCGCTGTTGTGAAAGAACGATTGAATGACAATCCAATCGTTCAGGGAAATTGGAAGACCTTGGACTTCCGATTTAGGCATGAGACACCTTTGGTGGCTGCTGCCGTCCCTCACAACCTAAGGTGATTGTTGAAAAAGAAGAAAAAGGAGAAGAAATGAAACCCGTAATTTCCATTATCATGGGCTCAAAATCAGACTGGGCAACCATGCAAAAAACAGCAGAAGTCCTAGACCGCTTCGGTGTAGCCTACGAAAAGAAAGTTGTTTCTGCCCACCGTACACCAGACCTCATGTTCAGACATGCGGAGGAGGCTCGTAGCCGTGGCATCAAGGCCATTATCGCAGGTGCTGGTGGCGCAGCCCATTTGCCAGGTATGGTCGCAGCTAAAACAACCCTTCCTGTCATCGGGGTGCCTGTCAAATCGCGTGCCCTTAGTGGCGTGGATTCACTCTACTCTATCGTGCAGATGCCGGGTGGCGTACCGGTTGCGACTATGGCTATCGGTGAAGCAGGTGCGACTAATGCGGCCCTCTTTGCCCTCCGTCTCCTTTCAGTAGAAGATCAGGCTATCGCGACAGCTTTGGTAGATTTCGCAGAAGAGCAAGGAAAAATCGCAGAGGAGTCTACAAATGAGCTCATCTAAAACAATCGGAATCATCGGTGGTGGCCAGCTCGGTCAGATGATGGCCATTTCTGCTATCTACATGGGGCACAAGGTTATTGCGCTTGACCCTGCAGCGGATTGCCCAGCCTCTCGTGTAGCGGAAATCATCGTGGCACCTTATAATGATGTGAACGCCCTTCGTCAGCTGACTGAGCGTTGTGATGTCCTGACCTATGAGTTTGAAAATGTCGATGCTGATGGTTTGGATGCGGTTATCAAGGAAGGACAACTCCCTCAAGGGACCGACCTGCTCCGCATTTCGCAAAATCGTATTTTTGAAAAGGACTTTCTCTCAAACAAGGCTCAAGTCACTGTGGCACCTTACAAGGTTGTGACCTCAAGCCAAGATTTGGAAGATATTGACCTTTCTAAAAATTATGTCCTAAAGACTGCTACCGGTGGCTACGATGGGCATGGACAAAAAGTCATTCGCTCGGAAGCAGACTTGGGAGAAGCCCGTGCACTAGCCGACTCAGCAGACTGCGTTTTGGAAGAGTTCGTCAACTTTGACCTTGAAATTTCTGTCATCGTGTCAGGAAATGGCAAGGACGTGACGGTTTTCCCAGTTCAGGAAAATATCCACCGCAACAACATTCTTTCAAAAACCATTGTGCCTGCTCGCATTTCAGAAAGTCTAGCTAAAAAAGCCAAAGCTATGGCAGTACACATCGCAGAACAATTGAACCTGTCTGGAACTCTTTGCGTGGAAATGTTTGCGACAGCTGATGATATCGTGGTCAATGAAATTGCGCCACGTCCACACAATTCAGGTCACTACTCGATTGAAGCTTGCGATTTTTCCCAGTTTGATACCCACATTTTAGGCGTTCTAGGAGCACCATTGCCAGACATCAAACTACATGCGCCAGCTGTCATGCTCAATGTCCTCGGCCAACACGTCGAGGTTGCTGAAAAATATGTCACAGAAAATCCAAGCGCCTACCTCCACATGTATGGTAAAATAGAAACAAAGCACAACCGCAAGATAGGACACGTGACTTTGTTTAGTGATGTGCCGGATAGTGTGGGAGAGTTTGGGAAAGGGATAGATTTTTAGGAGAAACAACTATATATGACATTTGATAATAAAATATATGAACAGGAATTGATGAAATCATTTAATATTCATCAGTTTGATTTTGTTGAAGAAGGCCTGCCACTACCAATTTTTTATGGTTCTCTATTTAATCGAGAACAAAACATGGAATTTGAGCAGCAGAATAACTTTTATCTGGTAAAAACAAAGTATTCAATTGTTGATAAAACACTTCTTGCTGAACGTAATCAATCAAATGGAGAACAAAAATTTGATTTTAATAATAAGTTTGATTTACAAAAATTAGAAACTAAATTCAATGAATTTGAAAAAAGATTTCAAGAATTTGTAAATTTGGAATATAATAAAATATGCTATTTGGGGATTCCTAGTTCTGAGTGTGGAGTCTATAATATTCCTCAAATTTTAGCCAAGATAATGAATCCTAATCAAGAAATTGAGTTAATAAGAACCATAACAAAGGATAAGACTCATATAGAGAATGGTAAACGTCAAATTTTATTTGATGAGATTACAAAAGGATTAGAATTGCAAGGAGTAGGTGAATTTTGGTGGGAGAAATTTGACTTTGTAGTCGTAATTGACGATGTGACAACTACCGGAAGTTCTTTTAGAATGGTTGATAAATATCTTATCAATAAAGGAGTTCCAAAAGAAAAAATTGTGAATTATTCTCTTTATAAACATCAAAAGGTCGAGAAATGGAATAGTATTGTTGAGAAATATGAGCACTTTGAAAATTTTAGATCAAATTCTCAAATAGATTTAATAATTTGGGACTTTGATGAGACAATTGTTGATTCAAGAAAAAGGAATGTAGAATTTGAAAGCACAATCAACGATAAGATGAAGCTTAAGAAAGGAAACAAATATTTCAAAAATGGGGAAACTTTTTATAGAGCCTCCCCAATATATTCTATTTATCCAGGTTTGGAAGAGATATTTGAGTTTCTTGCTAATGATGGAATGATTTATGAAATTATATCAAATAGATATTATTTGATGGAAAAACTATTTTATCAAGAGAAATTAAGAAAGAAAATTTTTCCTAAGGACGAGGGTGATGGGTGCCAATATGTTAGTTATAAAACTAACGGTGAATATACTAACTATGAAAAATGTTGTTGGCTGGTTCCGACTTTTGAAACAAAAATTGATGATTATACAATCAAATATTTGAAACCATCTCCTGAAACAATTAAAAATGGGGTGGGACTTACTCTAGATACGATAGAGCCTACACGAATTATTGGAATAGGAAATACCAAAAATGATATTATTGCATATAAAGCAGCTGGACTTGAAACAGTCTTAGTTACATGGGGAATCCACTATAGATTTGGTCGAGACTATGGTGCGGATCATGTGTTTCATAATCCAGAACAATTATTGGATTTTCTGAAGAAGAATACTTCAGGGATGTACTCATTAAGGGATTTTGATAATGGCATTTCTTTAGTTGCAGAACCCCAAATTAATTTTGATGACAACTAATTTTAAAAAAAGTAGAAAAACATGATAGAGAATTATGACTTAAGTACTAAAATTATTGCCTTGAGTGGGCTCAAAGGGATGGGAAGAAAAAGAATTGCTGATTTTTTAGAAGATGTTTTTTCTAAAAGAGGAAGTTATGACTTCACTTTTGAGGATATTTCTGGTAGTAAGATTAGTCAGCTAAAAAATTTAATTAAAACTGATTTGACTAAGTCAAATTGGGATTTTCAATGTAATAAAGCGAAAGAAATTATTGATAATAGTTTAGAAAAGAAAATAGCTACGATTAATTTTAATGATGCCGAGTATCCTAAAGAGCTAGCTGTTTTACCTAAGAAACCACTAGTATTATTTGTTAAAGGGAATATAAAGTTACTCACAGATACTAAAAAAGTAGCAGTAATTGGCACTAGGCAACCAAGTGTTTTTGCCCAAAAGATGACTTCAAGGATTACAGAGCAGTTATCTAAATTAGATTACACAGTGGTCAGTGGACTAGCTGTAGGATGTGACTCCTTGGCTCATGAAATGGCAAGTATTACAAATGGTAAAACTATAGCTATTTTAGCTCATGGATTAGATGTTCCAATTTATCCTAAAGTAAACCGTCCACTAGCTGATGACATTTTACGTAATGGTGGAACCCTGGTATCTGAATATCCTATTGGAACAACTTTAAGGCCTAGCTATTTGGTTGAACGAGATGAATGGCAAAGTGGTATGAGTTTAGGAACAATTACTATCGAATCATCAAATAGTGGCGGAAGCAGACATGCAACCTATAAAGCATTAGAACAAGATAGAGTATTAGCCGTTCTTGATCATACTCTCTTTAAGAATGGCAAGGGATGGCAAGTATATTTTTCAAATGATTCCGCTATTTCTTTAAATCAACAATTGTTAGCAGAAAAAAAAGCTTTTCCTCTTTACTCGTTAGATAGCATATTTGAATTTGATAAAGAAATGCAATCAATAAAAGAAAAAGTAAATAAAAAATACAGTCGGATTACAACCAATAAAACTATTGTAACAACTAATAAGCAAGATAACATTATTCAGACTTCTCTTTTTTAGTTGTGGTTTTATCGGTTCATAATATAGATTTCGTTTTATATTTTATAAAACTATTGTGACTAGCAAATATATAATACTGAGTTAATCTAAATTTAACTTGGAGCGTTAATTATTAATCTTATAAAAAGAAAGGAACAAGGGTACTCGTATTCACAAAAAACTGAATACGGACTACAGACTTTATCAATTATATGATACAACTCATTGTCAACGCATTTGTTGAAAAGGATAAGACTGGAGCAGTCGTCGAAGTCTTGTATGCTAGTAGCGATCATGAAAAAGTGAAAGCTAAGTATGAAGAGTTAGTTGCACAACACCCTGAAAACTATTTAGCTATCTATGATCTACCGTTAGATACGGATTTGAATACACTGGATCACTACCCATCTGTGTGGATTGGGAAAGAAGAATTTGAGTAAAAATATGAAAACAAAAAGTGTAGTTGGCAGTATGATCTGGGAAGGGAAGCATAATAGCAAGATAGATGATTTATGTGTCAGTTTTTAGTGATAGAGAAGATATAACTTGTAATTAAAGTTAAATATGTGTGAGATTCAGTATCAAAGAAAAAGTTTTAACTAATAACTAGTTAAGTTTTTCTATATCAAACTCAAATTTTTTATTATGATAATATTTAAGTGAAAGTAGGCTTCTATGACAGATTTAAATACTGCTATTTTAAATATAGATAATGTCTTATGTCGAAATATTGCTCAAATAGAGGACCGAGGTTTTCTATCCCAGAATATGTTATCTCAACTCAGAAATTTTGTGGAACATATCTCCCTGAAACTTTATTGTGTCGATCAGAATAAGGATGCAGATGTATCTTATCACAATATAGAATCTGGAATAAGACATATTTTTAAAAATTCTAAATATGTTTTTATTAGAGAGTTTCATGAATTATTACAAATTTCTGCTTCTCATTATACTTTAGATGAAAATAATTCAGAAAGACTAATGTTAAAATACTATAGTTACTTATTGCAAATTAAGAATTATTTAAAAGAGAATTTAGATTTTGATGTTTTACATAATTTGGCTAAGTTTCCTATGTATCAAGATTCACAATTAACTGAGTACTATAAATCAATTTCTAAAGTAATAAATGATTCAACAATTGGTTTTGAAAGAGTTTCATACAGTGATAGGTATTATATTCACAAAGTAAAGCCGTTTTTTATAAACAATAGAGTTTACTATGAAGTAACATACTCTATTGCGAATGATCAGTCATCAAAATTAGATAGACTAATTGCGTTTACGGATAAATATATCTTATCTAATTATGCAACATTGTTATGGGTAAAAAAAGTAAATATTGATATTTTAGGAATAACAATGCCCATTCTAATTATAGATAATTGGGAGGTTTCAATTAGACCATGTGAGTTTAATAAACTAAGAGATATATTGAGATTTGATATACCTGACATTCAAACGTCGTATAAAGAATATCAAAATTTAATGAAATTTATACGCCAATATAGGATGAACTTAGTTACTTTGATCGAACTAAGTGATAGTCTTTATATTGCAGCGAAGAAGATAATTTTGAAAGATACTAGGCAACCAAGAATATTTTTACTTTTAGATAGAGTTAGAGAATTAATAAGAAATGAGCAAGGTGGCGCAAATGTCATCAGATATCTATTGTTTTCTATGAATAATAAAATTTTAAAGGAGCAGTATGCTCCTGAAAAGTTTTTGAAAGGCGGGAACCCTCAGTTATCTCATTTAAGATTAGATTGGAAATGTATACCGTTTGATAAGATTCCATTTGATTCTAGCTTAAAAAATCATAATCCCAGATTATCAGATCTTTTGGCTTGTATGCCGTCAGAGGAAAAAGAGGATGAACTATTTGCCAGATTTATAAAGAACAATTCGGAAATTAGAGGACAGCTTTTTACCCCCATAAAAGAAATCACGGATTTTAAAAATATTTCTGATTTGATACGAATATATAATTCTAAATTGTATCGTACGCACCAACATAGAAAATTACTCTTAGAAAAAGGACATGTGTTCATTAAGGGCTATAAAGATGATGTTGTATATATAATAAATAGATTAAAGAAATTGGCCGCAGGCGGTGTCAAGGGTTATTCGTATTCGGTTCAATCATGGTTGCAAAAAAGACCAGGAACTATTGATGACGATGTTAAAAGAGATTGTTTGATCAAGATGTTTGAAGAGTCTAAAGTAGCCTTAATTTATGGTGCTGCAGGGACTGGGAAATCAACGTTAATAAACTATATTTCAAATTACTTCTCAGCAAAAAATAAATTATTTTTAGCTAATACAAACACTGCTGTAGATAACTTAAAAAGAAAAGTTGATGCTCCAAATTCAGAATTTAGTACAGTGGCTAAGATAATAAGGCAGGGAATGTTGAAGTGCGATGTATTGATAGTTGATGAGAGTAGTACAATTAGTAATTCTGATTTTAGAAAAGTTCTGGGGAATATAGAGTTTGAACTTCTAATTGTTGTAGGTGATACTTATCAAATAGAGTCGATTCGGTTTGGTAATTGGTTTGATATTGCACAATACCATATAACAAACAGCAGGTATGAGTTAACTAATACATATAGAACTGATAAAGAAAATTTGTTAATAGTATGGGATAAAATAAGGAATAATGATAGGGATATTTTAGAACATCTATCAAGAAATAATTTTTCTAGTAATCTAGACCCATCCCTATTCTCCTCGACCAATCAAGATGAGGTGGTTCTTTGCTTAAATTATGATGGGCTATATGGAGTAAATAATATAAATACATTTATGCAAGCTCAAAATCCCTCTACAAGTATACCTTGGGGTTCAGCGGAGTATAAAGTCGGTGATCCTATCCTATTTAATGATTCACCGAGATTTTCTCCTCTAATATATAATAATATCAAAGGGACTATTCATGATATAAAAATTGAAGATCATTCTATCACATTTGATATAAAGCTTAAAGATTTGTCGCTCACCTCCCTTGATGTTACTAGTTGTTCAGATATTGACTTTATTGGGAATGACGAAGATGGCAAGACAGTTATTCGATTTTTAGTAAATAAATACAAAAGTACGGATTTTGACTCTAATGATCCTACTACAGTAGTACCGTTTCAAATTGCCTACGCAACTTCAATTCATAAAGCTCAAGGTTTAGAGTATGATTCTGTGAAAGTTGTTATCACAAATGAATCTGAGGAGAATATAACCCACAGTATTTTTTACACGGCAGTTACTAGAGCTAAGGATAAGTTGATAATTTATTGGTCACCTGAGACGGAAAAACATTTGCTTGAGAATATGGAGAAAAGAAATAACTCTAAGGATGGGAATTTCATAAAAATGTTTTTATGACAGTATTAGACTTAACAATGTAAGGAGAGCAAATAATGATTAACCGTTACTCTCGCCCTGAGATGGCGAATATTTGGAGTGAAGAAAATAAATACCGTGCTTGGCTTGAGGTGGAAATCTTGGCTGACGAGGCATGGGCTGAGTTGGGAGAAATCCCTAAGGAAGATGTGGCTTTGATTCGCGAGAAAGCGGACTTTGACATCGACCGTATTTTGGAAATTGAGCAAGAGACTCGTCACGATGTGGTGGCTTTCACACGTGCGGTTTCTGAAACTCTTGGAGAAGAGCGCAAGTGGATCCACTATGGTTTGACTTCTACCGACGTGGTGGATACGGCCTACGGTTACCTCTACAAGCAGGCCAACGACATTATCCGTCGTGACCTTGAAAACTTCACCAATATCATCGCTGACAAGGCTAAGGAGCACAAGTTCACTATCATGATGGGGCGTACCCATGGTGTGCACGCTGAGCCGACAACTTTTGGTCTTAAATTGGCTACTTGGTATAGCGAAATGAAGCGCAATATCGAGCGTTTCGAGCATGCGGCTGCTGGTGTGGAAGCTGGCAAAATCTCTGGTGCGGTTGGAAACTTTGCCAACATTCCACCATTTGTAGAGCAATACGTCTGCGACAAGTTGGGTATCCGTGCTCAAGAAATCTCTACACAGGTCCTTCCTCGTGACCTCCACGCTGAGTATTTTGCAGTTCTTGCCAGCATCGCGACTTCCATCGAGCGCATGGCAACGGAAATTCGTGGTCTGCAAAAATCTGAGCAACGCGAAGTAGAAGAGTTCTTTGCCAAAGGTCAAAAAGGTTCATCAGCTATGCCTCACAAACGCAACCCTATCGGTTCTGAGAACATGACAGGTCTTGCGCGTGTTATCCGTGGTCACATGCTTACAGCCTATGAGAACGTCGCTCTCTGGCACGAACGTGACATTTCACACTCATCAGCTGAGCGTATCATCACACCAGATACAACCATTTTGATTGACTACATGCTCAACCGTTTCGGAAACATCGTTAAGAACTTGACAGTCTTCCCAGAAAATATGATCCGCAACATGAACTCTACATTTGGTTTGATCTTCAGCCAACGTGCCATGTTGACCTTGATTGAAAAAGGCATGACTCGTGAGCAAGCCTATGATTTGGTACAACCCAAAACAGCCTACTCGTGGGACAATCAAGTAGACTTTAAACCACTTCTTGAAGCAGATCCAGAAGTGACATCACGCCTCACACAAGAAGAAATCGACGAAATCTTCAACCCTCTTTACTACACCAAACGAGTGGATGATATTTTTGAACGTCTTGGTTTAGGATAATTAAAATAAAATCGAAGTTCTATTACTCTATTCACTGGAGTAGAAGAACTTCGATTTTTCTTGTTTATTAAAGCTCTTTTGCTAAAAAGATTCCCTATATTTTAGTAAAATTTAAACAAATTTAATCTATCTTCATTGACATATAGAAAATACAGTTTTGATGGGATATAATAATCATAGAAAAAAGCCCAAGCAAGGCTTAGGCTTTCTTATTAGTGATCACGGTCACATGAAATGAATTTGATTTTGTAGTAATCCGCTCGTTTATAAGTTTCGCTGTAAGCGAGAACCTGACCAGTAGACTCTAATTTAGTAGTCTTGGTTTGTAAAACGCTAGGGAATTGTTCATCGACTCCGAGGACTGAAGCCGCATGTTCTGGAGTTGGAAATGCTATTTCATTGATTTCTTCAAAATGTTCATCATTCATGTGGATGTGATAATCCAATTTGAAACGGTTATAGATAGAGCTATAATATTCAAGATTTGGATAATTTGCGTTGATGTATTGTTCTGGAATATAAGATGTGTGATAGATGTATACGACACCATTTGTTTCGCGTACACGTTCAATCTTGTAGTAGAATTGGTTACCGCGTAGTCCAAGTTTTTCTAAGTAGCTTAGTTTGTTTCCACGCTCAATAGAAAGGACGGTCACTTTATCATCTTTAGTTTCAAAAACTTCTACATCAGAAAACTCTACGAGTTTGTGTTTGCGTGCGCGTGAAACGAATGTACCCTTTCCTTGTTGGCGGACAATATAGCCGTCTTTGGCAAGGTCGTTTAAGGCGCGGACAACTGTGATAGAACTTACATCATACATAGCGATCAATTCAGCTTCAGTGTAAAATTTATCTCCACTAGCGAATTGGCCAGAAATGATTTTGTTCTTTAATTCATCTTTTATATATTGATACTTTGGAATTGCCATAATTTCACCTCGATTTTCCTTCTCCGTTAAAGATTTTACCATAAAACCGGAAAGAATAGTAGTCTTTTGAATAAAAAAATTAGAATAATAGGCTATAAGGTTAATTTACATAAAAAATAGGAGGTTTTATACATTTTTATACATGCCACCTGTTTGAAGCTATATGTCTGTAAATTTTATATCTTTATAAGTTTTTTGTGTAAAAGTTGGGGAAAAATGAAAAAAATTGTGAAAAGCTATTGACAAATGTGGTATATTGAGTTATATTCAATATATCAACAAATGAAAGCGTAAACTTTAGTTGTCAGAAGGTAAGAATATGACACGATTTGAGATACGAGATGATTTTTATCTCGATGGAAAATCATTTAAGATTTTATCTGGCGCCATTCATTATTTTAGGGTTCCTCCAGAAGATTGGTATCATTCGCTCTATAACTTGAAGGCTCTTGGTTTTAATACAGTAGAGACTTATGTGGCTTGGAATTTACATGAGCCTCGTGAGGGTGAGTTTCACTTTGAAGGAGCTCTGGATTTGGAGCGATTTCTCCAAACGGCACAAGATTTGGGTCTCTACGCTATCGTTCGTCCCTCTCCCTTCATTTGTGCAGAGTGGGAATTCGGTGGTTTACCAGCTTGGCTCTTAACCAAAGATATGAGGATTCGTTCCTCAGATCCTGCCTATATTGAGGCTGTTGGTCGCTATTATGACCAGCTCTTGCCACGATTGGTTCCACATTTGTTGGACAAGGGTGGCAATATCCTTATGATGCAGGTTGAAAATGAGTATGGTTCTTATGGAGAAGATAAGGCTTACCTGAGAGCCATTCGACAGTTGATGGAAGAGCGTGGCGTAACCTGTCCACTCTTTACATCAGATGGTCCATGGAGAGCTACTCTGAAAGCTGGAACCTTAATCGAAGATGACCTCTTTGTGACAGGGAACTTTGGTTCTAAGGCACCTTATAACTTTTCACAGATGCAGGAATTCTTTGATGAACATGGCAAAAAATGGCCACTCATGTGTATGGAGTTTTGGGATGGCTGGTTCAATCGTTGGAAAGAACCGATTATCACACGGGATCCAAAAGAATTAGCAGATGCAGTTCGAGAAGTTTTGGAGCAAGGCTCTATCAATCTTTACATGTTCCACGGTGGTACAAACTTTGGATTCATGAATGGTTGCTCGGCTCGAGGAACTTTGGACCTGCCACAAGTTACGTCTTATGATTACGATGCGCTTCTGGATGAAGAAGGAAATCCAACTGCCAAATACTTGGCAGTCAAGAAGATGATGGCAACACATTTTCCAGAGTACCCGCAGTTGGAGCCACTCTACAAAGAGAGTATGGAGTTGGATGCTATTCCACTAGTTGAAAAAGTTTCCTTGTTTGAAACCCTGGATAGCTTGTCAAATCCAGTAGAAAGTCTCTATCCTCAAAAGATGGAGGAGCTGGGACAAAGTTATGGCTACCTACTTTATCGAACAGAAACAAACTGGGATGCAGAAGAAGAAAGACTTCGTATCATTGATGGTCGAGATAGGGCTCAGCTTTATGTCGATGGTCAATGGGTCAAAACCCAATATCAGACAGAGATTGGGGAAGATATTTTTTATCAAGGCAAAAAGAAAGCGCTGTCTAGATTGGATATCTTGGTAGAAAATATGGGACGTGTCAACTATGGACATAAGTTCTTAGCAGATACGCAACGTAAGGGAATTCGGACAGGGGTTTGTAAGGATTTGCATTTCTTACTAAACTGGAAACACTATCCACTTCCTCTAGACAATCCTGAGAACATTGATTTTTCAAAAGGATGGACAGAAGGACAACCAGCCTTTTACGCTTATGACTTTACAGTCCAAGAGCCCAAAGATACTTACCTAGACTTGTCTGAGTTTGGTAAGGGAGTTGCCTTTGTCAATGGGCTGAATCTAGGACGTTTTTGGAACGTCGGCCCAACCCTCTCACTTTATATTCCTCATAGCTACCTCAAGGAAGGTGCCAATCGTATCATCATCTTTGAAACAGAGGGCCAATATAAAGAAGAGATTCATTTAACTCGTAAACCTACACTAAAACACATAAAGGGGGAAAACTTATGACAATTGTAGGATGCCGTATCGATGGACGTTTGATCCACGGACAAGTAGCCAATCTATGGGCTGGAAAACTAAATGTTTCACGTATTATGGTTGTAGATGACGAAGTTGTCAACAACGACGTTGAAAAGAGTGGTTTGAAACTTGCGACACCACCAGGTGTGAAATTGAGTATTTTGCCAATTGAAAAAGCGGCAGCCAATATTCTTGCTGGAAAATACGATAGCCAACGTCTCTTTATCGTGGCTCGTAAACCAGACCGCTTCCTTGGTTTGGTAGAAGCAGGTGTACCACTTGAAACCCTTAATGTTGGGAATATGTCTCAAACACCAGAAACTCGCGCCATCACACGTTCTATCAACGTAGTGGATAAGGATGTGGAAGACTTCCACAAATTGGCAGAAAAAGGTGTTAAACTTACTGCTCAAATGGTTCCAAATGATCCAATTTCAGACTTTTTGAGCTTATTAAAATAGGAAAAAATTTTTAGGAGGTCATTGTTATGATACAATGGTGGCAAATTTTACTTCTCACTTTGTACTCAGCTTATCAAATCTGTGATGAGTTGACGATCGTTTCATCTGCAGGTTCCCCTGTATTTGCTGGTTTCATTACTGGTTTAATCATGGGTTAATCATGGGAGATGTGACTACTGGTTTGCTTATCGGTGGTAACTTGCAACTGTTCGTTCTTGGGGTTGGTACCTTCGGTGGTGCTTCTCGTATCGACGCAACTTCTGGTGCGGTTCTTGCGACAGCCTTCTCTGTTTCACAAGGAATTGATACAGCACTGGCGATTACAACAATCGCTGTGCCAGTAGCAACTCTCTTGACATACTTCGACGTTCTTGGACGTATGACAACTACTTTCTTTGCTCACCGTGTGGATGCTGCAATCGAACGCTTTGACTATAAAGGTATTGAACGCAACTACCTACTTGGTGCGATTCCTTGGGCTCTATCTCGTGCCCTTCCAGTCTTCTTTGCGCTTGCTTTTGGTGGTGAATTTGTACAACACGTAGTAGATTTCGTTACAAAATACCAATGGGTTGCAGATGGTTTGACACTCGCAGGACGTATGCTTCCAGGTCTTGGATTTGCAATCTTGCTTCGTTACCTTCCAGTTAAACGTAACCTTCACTACCTTGCTATGGGATTTGGTTTGACAGCTATGTTGACTGTTCTTTACTCATATGTAACTGGTCTTGGTGGCGCTGTTGCTGGTATCGTAGGCACTCTACCGAAAGATGTTGCTGAAAAAATTGGTTTCGTGAACAACTTCAAAGGTTTGTCTATGATTGGTATCTCTATCGTAGGTATCTTCCTTGCAGTGCTTCACTTCAAAAATAGCCAAAAAGTAGCTGTAGCAGCACCTTCTACACCATCAGAAAGTGGGGAAATCGAAGATGACGAATTCTAATTACAAACTTACAAAAGAAGATTTTAACCAAATCAACAAACGTAGCTTGTTTACTTTCCAATTGGGTTGGAACTACGAACGTATGCAAGCTTCTGGTTACCTTTACATGATCTTGCCTCAATTGCGTAAAATGTATGGGGATGGAACTCCTGAATTGAAAGAAATGATGAAAGTTCAT
Organism: Streptococcus sp. Marseille-Q7156; assembly: GCF_965119495.1. The sequence continues at coordinate 82,828 of NZ_CBCPLU010000001.1, forward strand.
ACTCAATTCTTCAATACTTCACCATTCTTCCATACCATTATCGCTGGTTTTGACCTTGCCATGGAAGAAAAAGATGGTGTAGGTTCAAAAGATGCCGTTAATGGTATCAAGACAGGTTTGATGGGACCATTCGCTCCTCTTGGAGATACAATCTTTGGTTCACTTGTACCTGCTATCATGGGATCTATCGCAGCAACTATGGCTATCGGTGGTCAACCTTGGGGTATCTTCCTTTGGATTGCAGTTGCAGTAGCGTATGATATCTTCCGTTGGAAACAGTTGGAATTTGCCTACAAAGAAGGGGTTAACCTTATCAACAACATGCAAAGTACTTTGACAGCTTTGATTGACGCGGCATCTGTACTTGGTGTCTTCATGATGGGTGCTCTTGTAGCAACAATGATCAACTTTGAAATTTCTTACAAATGGGCAATCGGTGAGAAGATGATTGACTTCCAAGACATCTTGAACCAAATCTTCCCACGCTTGCTTCCAGCAATCTTTACTGCCTTTATCTTCTGGTTGCTTGGTAAGAAAGGTATGAACTCTACTAAAGCTATCGGTATTATTATCGTACTTGCTTTGGCTCTTTCTGCCTTTGGTAAATTTGTACTTGGAATGGGCGCATAATTTATGACGCAATCATTAATTTTGGTGAGCCATGGTCGTTTCTGTGAAGAACTTAAAGGTAGCACAGAAATGATTATGGGCCCACAAGGCAATATTTACACAGTAGCTCTTCTTCCAGAAGATGGACCAGAAGACTTTACTGCTAAATTTGAAGCAGCTATTGAAGGGTTGGATGATTTCCTAGTCTTTGCGGATCTTCTCGGTGGGACACCTTGTAACGTGGTAAGCCGTTTGATTATGGAAGGTCGTGACATCGAACTTTATGCAGGAATGAATCTTCCAATGGTGATTGAATTTATCAATGCGAGCCTTACAGGTGCAGATGCGGACTACAAGAGTCGTGCTGCAGAAAGCATTGTGAAAGTCAATGACCTATTAGCGGGCTTCGATGATGACGAAGATGAATAAGATGTGACAACGTGAAAATCGTCAGAGCATTTTATATAGAATATACATGGGAATGGGGCTTACTCCCATTCCCATATTTGATAGAAAAAGAGGAACTCAATGCTACATTATACAAAAGAAGACTTGCTCGAATTGGGTGCAGAAATCACTACACGTGAAATTTACCAACAGCCTGATGTATGGAAAGAAGCTTTTGAATCTTATCAAGCAAAACGTGAAGAAATTGCAGCCTTTCTACAAGGGATTGCGGATAAACATGACTATATCAAGGTTATTTTGACAGGTGCTGGGACTTCTGCTTATGTGGGAGATACCTTGGTACCTTACTTTAAGGAAGTCTATGACGAACGCAAATGGAATTTCAATGCTATTGCGACAACAGATATCGTTGCCAATCCAGAAACTTATTTGAAAAAAGATGTGGCAACTGTCCTTGTGTCTTTTGCTCGTAGTGGGAACTCGCCTGAAAGTGTGGCGACTGTTGATTTGGCAAAAGCCTTGGTGGGTGAGCTTTATCAAGTGACGATTACTTGTGCAGCAGATGGTAAATTGGCTCTTCAAGCTCATGGAGATGACCGCAATCTCTTGCTCTTGCAACCAGCTGCTTCCAATGATGCTGGATTTGCCATGACTTCTAGCTTTACCTCTATGATGCTAACAGCTCTCTTGGTCTTTGATCCTACAGAATTTGCTGTTAAAGCTGAACGTTTTGAAGTTGTATCTAGTCTTGCCCGTAAAATTCTAGACAATGCAGAAGATGTCAAAGAGCTTGTTGACCTAGATTTTAACCGGGTCATCTATCTAGGCGCTGGTCCTTTCTTTGGTCTTGCTCATGAAGCTCAGCTCAAGATTTTGGAACTAACTGCTGGCCAGGTGGCGACCATGTATGAAAGCCCAGTTGGCTTCCGTCACGGTCCAAAATCTCTTATCAACGAAGATACAGTTGTTTTGGTATTTGGTACAACGACAGACTACACTCGCAAGTACGACTTGGACTTGGTTCGTGAAGTTGCGGGTGATCAGATTGCTCGCCGTGTTGTGCTTTTGAGTGATCAAGCCTTTGGTCTTGAAAATGTCAAAGAAGTGGCCCTTGGTTGTGGCGGTATCTTGAATGATATTTACCGTGTCTTCCCTTACATTGTTTATGCCCAACTCTTTGCCCTATTGACTTCACTCAAGGTAGAAAATAAACCTGATACACCGTCTCCTACAGGTACCGTAAACCGTGTGGTACAAGGTGTTATCATCCACGAATATCAAAAGTAATACTGTGTTTATAGATTCTTGATAAAGGAGTTTGTAAATCATACAAGTAAACCATAGATTGTCAAGGCGCTTTCTATGGTTTGTTTGCTTGAGAGAAATAGTAAAAGGAGAACAAAATGAAAGTATACACAGAGCGTGTATTTGGAAATGTTAAGGGCAAGGATGTCTTGGCCTATCGCTTTGAGACGGACGGTGGCTACCAGCTTGAAGTCATGACTTATGGTGCGACTATCTTGCGTTATGTCACGCCTGACAAGGCTGGAAATTTTGCCAACGTTATCTTGGGATTTGATGACTTTAATAGTTATGTAGGCAATAGTCCCAAGCATGGAGCGAGTGTGGGTCCTGTGGCAGGCCGTATTGCAGGTGCGACCTTTGAGCTTAATGGCAAGACTTATGACCTTGAAGTCAACAATGCTAGCAACTGTAACCACAGTGGTTCAACTGGTTGGGATTCTAGCTTGTTTGAACTAGTTGAAGTGAGCGACCATGGCTTGACTCTCTACACAGAGCGTACAGACGGGACAGGAGGATTTCCTGGAAATCTTAAGATTTGGATCAGTTATCACTTAGAAGAAAATGGCGCTTACGAGGTTAGCTATAAAGTAACAACTGATCAAGATACCTTGGTCAACCCAACCAACCACAGCTATTTCAACTTGTCTGGTGATTTCACGCAGACAATTGACCGCCATGTCTTCCAACTAAACACAGAGGGCATTTATCCAATTGCTCCCGACGGTGTTCCTGCCAAAACTCCAGATGCAAATCGTGATGTGGTCAAACACATCTACAATGGTGCCTTGTTGAAGGATATCTTTGCAGAGGAAGATGAGCAAATCCAGTTGGTATCTGGCTTAGATCATCCATTTGCCCTTCCTGCAGGCCATGATAATGCTGGTTTCCTTTATGACCAAAATTCAGGTCGCTTCCTGCTCTTCAAGACAGAGGCTCCTTGCTTTGTGGTCTACACAGCAAACTTTGTAGATGAGAGTGTCATCATAGGAGGTCAGCCAATGGTACAGCACAATGGGATTGCCCTTGAAGCGCAAGCTTTACCAGATGCCATTCACAGTAACCTCAAAGACCAAGTCATTCTCAAAGTCGGCCAAACCTTTACAAGCAAGACACGTTATGAGCTTGTTGTGAAATAAAAGGATAGGAATTTCTACTTTTTGGGGAATAGTATTTACCTTATAACATTAGTAGAAACGGGCAAAGAGTAGGGAAATATGATATAATTTAATAGTGAAAATACCTGTCCTATCTAGAGGATAAAAGGAGAAAAAGATGAAGAAAATTGTATTTGCTAGCGCCTTGGCTTTGACCTTGGCAGGAGCAGTTTTGACAACTGATGTTTTTGCGAATGACAGATTGGTGGCAACACAATCTATTAATGGTAAAAATGAAAATGTATTGACCTCAGAGGTGCTAAAACCTTCTAGTGGCAACGTTTTGGTTGGAATCAAGGGAGAATTTTTGACTCCAAATAAACAATCTATTTTGGACGCGATTAATAAGATTCGTAAGGAAGCAGCTGATGAAGGTTTGGTAGATAAGTATGTCCCTATTAAATGGTCTACTGATCTTGAGAATACTGCTTTTGTACGCGCTACTGAGGTGTCAGTAGCTTTAAAACCTGAGCGTCTTTCTACTAAAGAAATCTGGACTGCTTTTCCATCTAGTAATAGTATAAGAGGAGAAGCTTTAGATGTGAACTATGAAGGTTTCCTAAAAGCAATTGAAAACTGGCATGCTGAGAAGGCGAATTATGTAGCGAAAAAGAAGGGTGGAACCTCTAAAGAATTTACAGGTTATTATGAGGTTTTGATCAATTCTAAATTTACCTATGTGGGTCTCGCAGCCTTTAAAAACGCAGCTAGCTCTCAGCAAGTAGCGACGATTTCTTTAGCTTTAGGTGATGATGCTTCTTCAGAGGAATTGGCTGGTGGATATGGCTCTGCTATTCAGTATACAGAAGTGACTGCCTCAAACCTTTCGACCGTTAAAAGTAAAGCTACGGTTGTAGAAAAACCACTGAAAGATTTTAGAGCATCTACATCTAGTCAGTCTGGCTGGGTACAATCTAATGGGAAATGGTATTTTTATGAGTCTGGTGATCTGAAGACAGGCTGGGTAAAAACAGGTGGTAAATGGTACTACTTGAATGATTTAGGTGTCATGCAGACTGGATTTGTAGAAGTTGATGGTGCATGGTATTTCCTTGATAGTTCCGGCGCGATGTTCACAGGCTGGGGAACAGATGGTAGTAGATGGTTCTACTTTGATGGCTCAGGAGCTATGAAGACAGGCTGGTATAAGGAAAATGGTACTTGGTATTATCTTGATCAATCAGGTGTCATGAAGACAGGTTGGTTTAAAGTAGGCAAGCACTGGTACTATGCATATGGTTCAGGAGCTCTAGCAGTCAGCACAACAACACCAGATGGTTACCGTGTAAATGGTAATGGTGAATGGGTGAACTAGGCTGAAAATAGCAAGTCATAGGTAAAGTATTCATCTTACTTAGCAAAAAGAGTAAACGATAAGAAAGAGGTTGATGACGAACATTGACCTCTTTTTGTTAGAATATAGGCTTCAAGTTGTCTGACTTGACTTTCTTGATTGAAATTATATATTAGTTGTAATAACAACAATTACAACAAAAAGAGGACCATTTATGACCTATGAATATAAGAGCCACATTTATTTGGCAGAGGCAGCTTTGAATGTAAAGGATTTGGTCAGTCAAACAGCCTTTTATCAGCAAGTGCTTGGTTTAGAAATCTTATCTCAAACTGAGACAGAGTCCATTCTAGGACTTGGTGGAAAAGCCTTGGTACAGCTGATTCAAGCACAAGATAGTGGAGAAGTAAGGGAACATTATGGTCTTTACCATCTGGCTATTCTCTTGCCGACACGCAAGGCTTTGGCTGATATCTTGAAACATCTGACAGATTTACAGATTCCTATTGTCGGCGGTGCAGACCATGGTTACAGTGAGGCCCTTTACTTGGAGGATTTAGAGGGAAATAGCATTGAACTCTATCGAGATAAGCAGGTTTCCACATGGGATATTCGAGAAGATGGGCGCATTATTGGGGTGACGGAGGCTCTTGCGGCGCAGGATATCTATGAGTTGGGGGAAAGAGTAGAGCCCTTTACTTTAGCCGAGGGTACGAGAATAGGGCATATTCATCTTTCCGTCAAGGATAGTCGAAAGTCCAGCCAGTTTTATCAAAAGGTGTTAGGACTAGAGGATAAATTCAGTGTGCCTAGCGCTAGTTGGATTGCGGATGGGGATTACCATCATCATTTAGCAGCCAACGAATGGGGAGGAAAAGGCCTAGATCCGCGTAAGCAAGGTTTGCCAGGTTTGGCCTACTATGTCATCGAAGTCGCGCATAAAGAAGAACTGTTAACGATTGCCCAGCGAGCACAGGAAGTTGATGCACCAATCAAGTGGCTGACATCGAGCCAGTTGGAAATCACAGACCCAGACGGAATCGTGACCCGTATTCGTTTAGACAGGATATGATCACAATCAGAGAATCAATTGTAGAAAGTGCTCCTTATTCTAGTCAGATACGTAGAAAATTTGATATGATAGTAGGGAATAAGGAGAAAAATACTATGACTAGCGAATACCAGAAAATGATAGCAGGCGAGTTTTACCGTCCATCAGACCCAGAACTGAGAGCCTTAGCTCAAGCTTCTCGCCAAAAACAGGCTGCCTTTAACAAGGAAGAAGATCCCTTAAAAGGAGCCGAAATCATCAAGACTTGGTTTGGCTCAACCGGAAAAAATCTTTATATCAACACTCGCTTGATGGTGGACTACGGTGTCAACATCCATTTAGGGGAAAATTTTTACTCTAACTGGAACTTGACCATGCTGGACATCTGCCCCATTCGCATCGGGGACAATGCTATGATTGGTCCCAACTGTCAGTTCTTGACTCCCCTCCATCCATTGGACCCGCAGGAACGTAATTCAGGTGTGGAATACGGCAAGCCTATTACTATCGGAGACAATTTCTGGGCTGGAGGTGGTGTTATTGTCCTTCCTGGAGTGACACTGGGAAATAATGTCGTTGCAGGAGCAGGAGCCGTGATTACCAAGTCCTTTGGCGACAACGTTGTCCTAGCTGGCAATCCCGCGCGTGTGATTAAGAAAATACCTGTGAAATAAAGTGATTGGTAAAAAAGTTTTTAAGATAAGAAAAAGGCATCATATCAAGTGTTTAAAAAACGTTGATATGATGCCTTTTATCATAAATTAGATTGACTTTTTCTTCTTACTATTGAGTGTTTACTTGGGTTCTTTATAGATTTTACGCAAGAAGTTCTACAAATTCTTTCTCTTCTTGGCATTTTTGGTCAGGGAAACCTGGTAAGTATTCTGTTCTTTAGTGAGGTAATTGATGATTTGGAAGTCATCGGTTTGAACCTTGAAATCCACTTCATAGACAGTGGTGACTTGTTCTCCATCATTGCTGGTATCAATCGAGATGAGGTCTAACTCAGTACAGAATTGTGATAGCCCAGATTGGATAGTTTGGAGTTGCTTTTCTTGGTTGGCAATTGTGATGGTCAATAGTCTGCGACGTTGGTGGTTGCTCTTTCTTTGTTGCTTTTCTAAAAGAAGCCATACTGCTAAGATAAAGACAGTGAAGAGAATAGCCAGAGCTAGGTAGCCTGTCCCTGCTGCCAGCCCGATAATCATGGCAAGAAAGATTGCAATTAGTTCCCGTGAGCCACTGGTAGCTGAACGAAAACGAATGAGGCTAAAGGTTCCTGCAACGGCGATAGAGGTTCCTAGGCTGCCATTTACCAGAAAGATGACTAAGGTCATCAAGCAGGGGAGTAGGGTCAAACTAACAGCAAATTCCCGTGTATAGAGGGTACGGTGTTTGTAGGCCCATGTCAGCGCTAAACCTAAGATCAGGCTGACCAAGAGAGCCAGAAAGAGCTGGATAGGATTGGCAGTGGCGGTTGTGTCGTTGAAAATAGAGTTGAAAAGATTAGACATAAGTAGTACCTACACTTTCTGTGCTTGGTCGTGGGCTATAGTCTAGCCCTTGAGACTTGTGGTAGGCGCAGCTGTATTTTGAAAATTTCTGCTCTACCAGTCCATATTGGTCGAGAATATTTTGTAGCCACTGGGGTTTTCTGCCCGGTGCTTTGATTTCCATGATAACAATGTCCTCATTTAGTAGAGGGAAACCGTCCTTTCCTGAAAATAAACTGACATTATCATCACGATAGGTTAGATTTTGGTCAATGGTGATACGAATTTTATTGTAGGGAAATCCGCTAATTTCTTTCTTTTCCTTGAGAGAAAAACGGTCGTAGTATATATACATACGAGGGATGATGGCTTGCTGATATTCCTCTTGGAGTTGCTGGATTTTTTCAATCATCATTTGGTCCTTGATGCTGTTATCCAGCTGTTCTTTGGTCATAAACTGGGTGATAGACTGGGGAGTCGACAAGAGACGATATTTTCGTCCGACACCAGTTCTGTCCTTGGATTTGATTTCTAAAAATACCTGACTATAGGGCTGGACTTGACTGAGATAGGTTCTCATCCGAATCTTTTCTTTTCGCTTAGTACCTTGGTCATCCTCCTGAATCATATCAAATTGCTCTGTATCAAAGTAGATGTTGGAAATGGTCGAAGTTGGATAATCATCCTCGACGAGATATATTTTTAAGTCCTCTATTAAATTAGCCAAGTCAGCTTTGGTAACGACATATTTGGTTTCAATTCGTTTAAAGCTTGTTTCAATTGGCTTCATAAATCTTGTCTCCTTTATCAAACTATTTCAGTACACTATCTTATTAGCAGATAGGTGTGTCTGGGCAAGTTGAACTTGCTTGTGACTAGTCTAGGGAACTTTCCTAAAACTTTTGTTAAAGATAACTTAACTGAAGCTGAACTTAAGAAAACTTTCAGAAAAAGTTCAGATTTTTTTCAGATTTCCCCTGTAAACTAAGCTCAAGCTAAATGAAGGCGAGGAAAAAGGTATGAAATCAAAAAAATGGACTCTAATCTTAACCAGTTTAACAGCTTTGACCTTGATGACAGCTTGTGGGCAGTCAACGACCAAGTCAAGTACAACTGCAGCGACAGATACCACTGCTATCACAACTTCAGCTAAAAACAGTCAATCTTCTTATTTTACAGAAAAGGACTACGACACTTCTTATGATGAAAGCACTGCTTCTAAGATTGAATTGTCTGGCTCATCTGCAAACGTCTCTGGAGATGGTGTGACAGTTTCTGGCTCAACAGTGACTATCTCTAAAGCAGGTACCTATGTCATCTCTAGTCAGTCTGACGGAGTGCAAATTAAAATCGCAGCTGATAAGTCTGATGATGTGAAACTTGTCCTAAAAGGCGCGACCATGACCAATACAGATGCGGCTATTTCGGCTACAAGCGCAGGTCATGTCTACCTCACTTTAGCAGAAGGGACGACAAACAGTCTCTCTGACTCAAGCTCTAACAGTGATGAAAAGGCAAATGCCGCTCTCTTTTCTAAGATTGATTTGACCATCAATGGTTCAGGAACTCTCAATGTAGATGGCAAGAAAAGCAATGCTATCAAGGCTAACGACACCCTCCACATCACGGGTGGAACCTTTAACATCACATCAGTTGGCGATTCCTTTAATGTCAATGATGAACTTAATGTCACTGGTGCGACCATGACTATCGATGCCAAGGAAGATGGTGTCAAAGTTGACAATGATGACGATATGACTGTCGGAAATATGTATTTGGCGAACAATACCATAACAGTCACAGCAGGCGATGACGGCATTCACGCTTCTGGAAATCTAGTGATTGATAGTGGTACTTACACAGTCAAGAATGCGACTGAAGGAATTGAAGGGAAAGCCATTACGATCAATGGTGGCGATATCAATGTCTACTCGACAGATGATGGAGTCAATGCAGCCAATAAAAATGCCCAGCAAAGTGACATTTACTTTACCATGACAGGTGGCAATCTAACTGTAGAAGTCGGTCAAGGAGATACAGACCCAATTGACTCAAACGGGAATATCACGGTTACCGGTGGAACCATTAAATTGATAGGACAATCAGGCTTTGACTTTGATGGAACAGCAACTTACACAGGTGGGGATATCTACATCAACGGCGAAAAACAAACTAATATTGTCAATTCTATGCCTGGAGGCGGAGGTCCAAATGGAGGTCCTCAAGGTGGCGGTCCAGCCCCTGGCGGACGAGGATAAACAAAAAAGGATAGCATTGTAAGAGAAATGTTGTCCTTTTTATATCGGTGATAGATTGATATATTACGAGTGATTTTACAATTGTAGCTTTCAAAGTTACAATTGTTAGGCTACCCGTCTTTGTTTACTGACTCAAGTCATCAGCTTCCTCCTTGACACTCGGTCAGCTTTTGATACAATAGTACAAAATTAGAGGAGGTGGGTTATGATTCAGAAACATGCGATTCCCATTTTAGAGTTTGATGACAATCCTCAGGCGGTCATCATGCCTGATCACGAGGGGCTGGACTTGCACTTGCCTAAGAAGTGTGTCTATGCTTTCTTAGGTGAGGAGATTGACCGTTATGCGAGGGAAGTAGGGGCGGACTGTGTCGGCGAATTCGTTTCAGCCACCAAGTCCTATCCAGTCTATGTCATCAATTTCAAGGGCGAGGAACTTTGTTTGACTCAGGCTCCTGTTGGTTCAGCTCCAGCAGCCCAGTTTATGGATTGGTTGATTGGATATGGTGTGGAGCAGATTATTTCTACTGGAACCTGTGGTGTGCTGGCTGATATAGAAGAAAATGCCTTTCTAGTCCCTGTTCGCGCTCTGCGAGATGAAGGAGCTAGTTATCACTATGTGGCACCTTCTCGTTATATGGAAATTCAGCCAGAGGCTATTGCTGCCATTGAGCGAGTGTTGGAGGCCAGAGGGATTCCTTATGAAGAAGTCATGACCTGGACGACAGATGGTTTTTACCGAGAAACGGCTGAAAAGGTGGCTTATCGTAAGGAAGAAGGCTGTGTTGTTGTGGAGATGGAGTGTTCTGCGCTTGCGGCAGTAGCCCAACTGCGTGGGATTCTCTGGGGTGAATTGTTGTTCACAGCTGATTCCTTAGCAGACTTGGACCAGTACGATAGTCGTGACTGGGGTTCAGAAGCTTTTGAGAAGGCCTTGGAACTCTGCCTTGAGATAACTTCTCAGATATAGCTACTCTTCTTCTTTTTATGGTACAATGGATGTATGTTATTCAAATTATTTGTTAAAAAAATTGAAAGGGCCTTGGGTGGACTTTCGCCAGCTCGTCGTATCTTTTTAAGTTTCGCTGGAGTTATTCTTATAGGCTCTCTTCTTTTGAGTTTGCCTTTTGTTCAGACAAATGGTTCGCAGGCTACTTATTTTGACCATCTCTTTACGACGGTGTCCATGGTCTGTGTGACTGGCCTTTTTACGCAACCAGTAGCTACTACCTATAATATCTGGGGGCAGTTGATTTGTATGCTTTTGATACAGATTGGTGGTCTGGGGCTCATGACCTTTATCGGGGTCTTTTATATTCAGGGGAAGCAAAAACTCAGTCTTCGCAGTCGTGAAACCATTCAGGAGAGTTTTAGTTACGGGGAAACTCGGTCGCTGAAGGCCTTTATGCGCTCCATCTTTTTGACAACTTTTCTGGTGGAGGGCTTGGGTGCCTTCCTGCTAAGTTTCCGTTTTATTCCTGAGTTTGGCTGGGGACGAGGCATGTTTACCTCTATCTTTTTAGCCATTTCAGCCTTTTGTAATGCTGGTTTTGATAATTTCGGCAGTAGCAGTTTAGTGGCTTTTCAGACGGATCCCTTGATCAATCTGGTCATTGCTGGCTTGATTATCACAGGTGGTCTGGGATTTATGGTCTGGTTTGACTTGGCAACCCAGTTTGACAAGAAGAAAAAACGCCGTCTGCGTTTCCACACCAAACTAGTCCTCTTCTTGACTGCAGGAATTTTGCTGTTTGGGACCGTATCCACACTCTTTACGGAGTGGCACAATCCAGGAACCATTGGCAATCTCAGTGTTCCAGAGAAAGTGCTGGTTAGCTTTTTCCAGACCGTTAGCATGAGAACGGCTGGCTTTGCTTCTATTGACTACACTCAAGCTCGGCCTGTGACCTTGTTTATCTATATCCTACAGATGTTTCTCGGTGGGGCGCCTGGAGGGACGGCTGGGGGTCTCAAGATTACGACTTTCTTTGTCTTGTTGGTTTTTGCGCGTAGTGAATTGCTGGGTTTACCTCATGCCAATGTTGCGCAGAGAACTATTGAGACTCGAACAGTCCAAAAATCCTTTAGTGTCTTCATTATCTTTTTGATGACCTTCTTGTTGGGCTTGATGTTGTTGGGAATTACGGCAGAAGGTACACCGCGATTTATCTACCTCATGTTTGAGACCATTTCAGCTCTTGCGACAGTTGGGGTAACGGCAAATCTGACGCCAGAATTGGGCAAGCTAGCTCTTAGCATTGTCATGGTGCTCATGTTTATCGGCCGTATCGGTCCCTTAACCTTGCTGGTTAGTCTAGCGGATTACCAGCCTGATAAGAAAGATTTGATTCAGTATATGAAAGCAGATATTAGTATTGGATAAGAAAGGAAGAACGATGTCAGATCGTACAATTGGAATTTTAGGCTTGGGGATTTTCGGGAGTAGTGTCCTGACAGCCCTAGCCAAGCAAGATATGAATATCATTGCCATTGATGACCACGCAGAGCACATCAATCAATTTGAGCCTGTTTTGGCGCGTGGAGTTGTTGGAGATATCACAGATGAGGAACTCCTCAGAACTGCAGGAATTGATACCTGTGATACGGTTGTAGTGGCAACAGGGGAAAATCTAGAGTCGAGTGTGCTTGCAGTCATGCATTGTAAGAGTTTGGGGGTACCAAGGGTTATTGCCAAGGTCAAAAGCCAGACAGCTAAGAAGGTGCTAGAAAAAATCGGTGCTGACTCGGTGATTTCACCTGAGTATGAAATGGGGCAGTCCCTAGCGCAGACCATTCTCTTTCATAATAATGTTGATGTCTTTCAGCTGGATAAAAATGTGTCTATCGTAGAGATGAAAATTCCGAGTGTTTGGGCAGGTCAAAGCCTGAGCCAGCTGGATCTACGTGGCAAATACAACCTCAATGTCCTAGGATTTCGTGAACAAGAAAATTCACCACTGGATGTCCAGTTTGGCCCTAATGATCTCTTGAGGGCAGATGCCTATATCTTGGCGGTCATTAACAACCAGTATCTAGATGACTTGGCAGAATTAAATTCGTAAGGAGGGGAACCCCCTCTTTTTTGATGTTCAAAATAGCAAATAGAGATAGCAACCCTTGTATTCTAGTAAAAGTCCTTCAAAATCTGGACTTTATGGTAGAATAGAAAGAAGTGACAAGAGAGAGTAATACTCTTCGAAAATCTCTTCAAACCACGTCAACGTCGCCTTGCCGTAGGTATGGTTACTGACTTCGTCAGTTCTATCCACAACCTCAAAACAGTGTTTTGAGCTGACTTCGTCAGTTCTATCTGCAACCTCAAAGCAGTGCTTTGAGCTGACTTCGTCAGTTCTATCTGCAACCTTAAAGCAGTGCTTTGAGCAACCTGCGGCTAGTTTCCTAGTTTGCTCTTTGATTTTCATTGAGTATAAGAAAAAATCAGTCCCCTAAAGGAGTAGATTATGAAGTTATTGTCTATCGCCATCCCTAGCTATAATGCCGCTGCCTATCTTCATTACTGTGTGGAGTCGCTAGTGATTGGTGGTGAGCAAGTTGAGATTTTGATTATCAATGATGGGTCTCAGGACCAGACTCAGGAAATCGCTGAGCGTTTAGCCAGCAAGTATCCTAACATCGTTAGAGCCATCTATCAGGAAAATAAGGGCCATGGCGGTGCGGTCAATCGCGGCTTAGCGGAGGCGTCTGGGCGTTATTTTAAAGTAGTGGATAGTGATGACTGGGTGGATCCTCGTGCTTATCTGAAAATTTTGGAGACCTTGCAAGAACTAGAGAGCGAAGGTCAAGAGGTGGATGCCTTTGTGACTAATTTTGTATATGAAAAGGAAGGTCAGTCTCGTAAGAAGAGTATGAGTTATGAGTCAGTCTTGCCTGTCCAACAGATTTTTGGCTGGGATCAGGTCGGAAATTTCTCAAAAGGCCAGTATATCATGATGCACTCGCTGATTTACCGGACAGATTTGTTGCGAGCGAGCCAGTTCCAATTGCCTGAGCATACTTTTTATGTCGATAATCTCTTTGTTTTTACCCCCCTTCAGCAGGTCAAGACCATGTACTATCTGCCTGTCGATTTCTATCGTTATTTGATTGGGCGTGAGGACCAGTCTGTCAATGAGCAGGTGATGATTAAACGTATCGACCAGCAACTCAAGGTCAATCGACTCTTGGTGGACCAGCTTGATTTGTCCAAAGTAATCCATCCCAAAATGCGAGAATATCTGTTGAATCATATTGAAATCACGACGGTGATTTCCAGTGCCTTGCTCAACCGAGCTGGCACAGCGGAGCATCTTGCCAAAAAACGGGAGCTGTGGACCTATATTCAGCAGGAAAATCCAGAGGTCTTTCAGGCCATTCGTAAAACCATGTTGAGCCGTTTGACCAAACATTCAGTCTTGCCAGCTCGCAAACTTTCCAATGTCGTCTATCAAATCACCAAGTCTGTTTATGGATTTAATTAATATAAGTATTTTATAAGAGGGATTTAAGAAAAATTTTAACTTTTTCTTAATCCTTTTTAATTTTAGGAGATTATACTAGAGTCATCAAATAAAGAAAAACTCTAAGGAGAATCTTATGAAATTCAATCCAAATCAAAGATATACTCGTTGGTCTATTCGCCGTCTTAGTGTCGGTGTCGCCTCAGTTGTTGTAGCCAGTGGCTTCTTTGTCCTAGTTGGTCAACCAAGTTCTGTACGTGCCGATGTGGTCAATCCGACCCCTGCTCAAGTCGTTCCAGATGCTACTTCGGTGAGTGAAAAGAGCGACTTACCAGCAGAGGTTCTCAAAGAAGCAGTCGATACAGCTCTTCATTCAGAACAGGCAGACTCAACACCTAAAGCAAGCTTGGATACTACAAGCTCTCCAGAAAAAGCGGATGTAGCTGCTAAAGACCAAGTAGTAGCACCAAAAGAAGAAGTGCAAGCAAAACCTGAATCTAAGAAAGAAACAGAAGATGCGGTTAAACCTGCGACAAATCCTGCGCCTACAGTTTCTGGACAAGACCGTGAAGCAAATGAAACGCAACCAGCAACCACCCCAGCTGAAGTGCAAAAAGGCGTGGCAGATAATACTAAAGACACAGTAGATGTCCCAGCTACTTACTTGGATAAAGCTAATTTCCCAGGTCCATTCACAGCTGGCGTCAACCAAGTCATTCCATACGAATTCTTTGCCGGTGACGGTATGTTGACTCGTCTTATCTTGAAGGCCTCAGACAAGGCTCCATGGTCAGACAACGGTTCAGCTAAAAATCCGGCCCTTCCACCAGTAGAAAAATTAGGCAAAGGTCTCTACTTCTACGAAGTGGACTTGGCAGGTACCCAAGGTAAATCAGATAAAGAGCTTCTAGACCTCTTGAAACAAAACGGTACTCAAAGCTATAAAGCAACTATCAAAGTGTACGGTGCGAAGGACGGCAAGGCCGATTTGAGCAACCTCGTAGCGACAAAAGATTTGGATGTCAACTTGAACGGCTTAACTACTCCAGCTGAAGTGCAAAAAGGCGTGGCTGACAATACCAAAGACACAGTAGATGTTCCAGCCACTTACTTGGATAAAGCTAATTTCCCAGGTCCATTCACAGCTGGCGTCAACCAAGTCATTCCATACGAATTCTTTGCCGGTGACGGTATGTTAACTCGTCTTATCTTGAAAGCATCCGACAAGGCTCCATGGTCAGATAACGGTTCAGCTAAAAATCCCGCTCTCCCACCAGTAGAAAAATTGGGGAAAGGCCTTTACTTCTATGAAGTAGACTTGGCCGGCACCCAAGGTAAATCTGACAAAGAGCTTCTTGACTTGTTGAAACAAAATGGTACACAAAGCTATAAAGCTACCATTAAGGTGTACGGTGCCAAAGATGGCAAGGCAGACTTGAGCAATCTTGTAGCGACTAAGGATTTGGATGTCAACTTGAATGGTTTGACTACTCCAGCTGAAGTTCGAAAAGGTGTGGCAGACAATACTAAAGACACAGTAGATGTCCCAGCTACTTACTTGGACAAAGCCAACTTCCCAGGTCCATTCACAGCTGGCGGCAACCAAGTCATTCCATATGAATTCTTCGCCGGAGACGGGATGTTGACTCGCCTTATCTTGAAGGCTTCAGATAAGGCTCCATGGTCAGACAATGGTTCAGCTAAAAATCCCGCTCTCCCACCAGTAGAAAAATTGGGGAAAGGCCTCTACTTCTACGAAGTAGACTTGGCTGGTACTCAAGGTAAATCTGATAAAGAGCTGCTTGACCTCTTGAAACAAAACGGTACGCAAAGTTATAAAGCTACCATCAAGGTGTACGGTGCTAAAGATGGCAAGGCTGATTTGACTAATCTCGTAGCGACTAAGGATTTGGATGTCAACTTGAATGGCTTAACTACTCCAGCTGAAGTTCAAAAAGGTGTGGCTGACAACACTAAAGATACAGTAGACGTCCCAGCCACTTACTTGGACAAGGCTAACTTCCCAGGCCCATTCACAGCCGGCGTCAACCAAGTCATTCCATATGAATTCTTCGCTGGTGACGGTATGTTAACTCGTCTTATCTTGAAAGCATCCGACAAGGCTCCATGGTCAGATAACGGTTCAGCTAAAAATCCCGCTCTCCCACCAGTAGAAAAATTGGGGAAAGGCCTTTACTTCTATGAAGTAGACTTGGCCGGCACCCAAGGTAAATCTGACAAAGAGCTTCTTGACTTGTTGAAACAAAATGGTACACAAAGCTATAAAGCTACCATTAAAGTGTACGGTGCCAAAGATGGCAAGGCAGACTTGAGCAATCTTGTAGCGACTAAGGATTTGGATGTCAACTTGAATGGTTTGACTACTCCAGCTGAAGTTCGAAAAGGTGTGGCAGACAATACTAAAGACACAGTAGATGTCCCAGCTACTTACTTGGACAAAGCCAACTTCCCTGGCCCGTTCACAGCCGGTGTCAACCAAGTCATTCCGTATGAATTCTTTGCTGGTGACGGTATGTTAACCCGCCTTATCTTGAAGGCTTCAGATAAGGCTCCATGGTCAGACAACGGCTCAGCTAAAAATCCAGCCCTTCCACCAGTAGAAAAATTAGGTAAAGGCCTTTACTTCTACGAAGTAGATTTAGCAGGTACTCAAGGCAAATCAGATAAAGAGCTTCTTGACTTGTTGAAACAAAATGGAACTCACAGCTACAAGGCAACTATCAAGGTGTATGGTGCAAAAGACGGCAAGGCAGACTTGAGCAACCTCGTAGCGACTAAGGATTTGACAGTAAACTTGAATGGACATCAGTCTCTTACTCAGATGCAATCAGACTTCGTCCCATCTTCTAATGGTTCAGCTATGCCGGCTCCAATGATGAATAGTCATCAAGATGCATCTAATATGAACGCTCAAATGCCAAGTGCTCATCAAGATGAGATGAAATCTCAAATGCCAGCTGCTAGTCAGGATAAGATGATGCCTAACAAAGAGCAAGACAAAACCATGAATGCTAGCCAGCCAATAGCAACTTCAAGCATGAAACAAGATCAAGCTCCAGCAGCCTCAAGCAAAATGTCTGATGAAGGCAAGATGGCATCTAATAACAAGGTATCAAGTCCAATGATGGTTGCTCAAATGAAAGACCAAAAAGACATGCTTCCATATACTGGTGAAGCCCAAACATCAATGGCTACTATTGGATTCTTTGGATTAGCTTTGGCCGGACTTCTAGGTGGACTCGGTTTGAAAGCTAAAAAAGAGGAAAATGACTAGTCTAGCTACAGCCTTTCTATCTAGGATTTGAAAAATCCAGATATCGTTTAGAATGTTCGTAAAGAGATAAAAATAGTGTTATACTATTGTGGTATAGCACTGTTTTTTTCAAAGGAGAGACAGATGGGAAAGACAATTTTACTCGTTGACGACGAGGTAGAAATCACAGATATTCATCAACGTTATCTGGTTCAGGCAGGATATCAGGTTTTGGTGGCTCATGATGGAGTAGAGGCTTTAGAAATCTTCAAGCGAAAAGCGATTGATTTGATTATTACAGATATCATGATGCCTCGGATGGATGGTTATGACTTGATTAGTGAGGTTCAGTATCAATCTCCAGATCAGCCTTTTCTCTTTATCACGGCTAAGACTAGCGAGCAGGACAAGATTTATGGCCTGAGCTTAGGGGCAGATGACTTTATTGCCAAGCCCTTTAGTCCACGTGAGCTGGTTTTGCGTGTCCACAATATCTTGCGTCGCCTTCATCGTGGAGGTGAGACAGAAGTCGTCAGTCTCGGGGATTTACGGATGAATCACGGTAGTCATGAGGTCCAAGTCGGAGATGTGGCGCTTGATTTGACCGTCAAATCCTTCGAACTTCTATGGCTTTTAGTCAGCAATCCAGAGCGGGTTTTCTCTAAGACAGACCTCTATGAAAAGGTCTGGCAGGAAGACTATGTGGATGACACTAATACCTTGAATGTTCATATTCATGCTCTTCGACAGGAGTTGGCTAAACATGCTAGTGCAGAAACACCGACCATCAAAACCGTCTGGGGCTTGGGCTACAAAATTGAGAAAGCACGAGGTAGTCAATGAAATTAAAAAGTTATATTTTAGTGGGGTATATCATTTCAACACTCCTAACGATTATCGTGGTTTTTTGGGCTGTTCAAAAAATGCTGATTGAGAAAAGCGAGATTTACTTTCTGCTTGGAATGACCATCGTTGCCAGCCTTGTCGGTGCTGGGATTAGTCTCTTTCTCCTGTCGCCGGTCTTTACTTCATTGGGCAAACTTAAGGAACATGCCAAGCGGGTAGCGGACAAGGACTTTCCATCAAATCTGGAAGTTCAAGGACCTGTAGAATTCCAGCAATTAGGCCAAGCTTTCAATGAAATGTCCCATGATTTGCAGGCCACCTTTGATTCCTTGGAAGAAAGCGAACGAGAAAAGGGCTTGATGATTGCTCAACTTTCGCATGATATCAAGACCCCCATCACTTCAATCCAAGCGACGGTAGAAGGGATTTTGGATGGGGTTATCAAGGAAGGAGAACAGGAGCATTATCTAGCAACCATTGGACGTCAGACTGAAAGACTCAATAAACTGGTTGAGGAGTTGAATTTTTTGACCCTAAACACAGCTAGAAATCAGGTCGAAACGACCAGCAAGGACAGTATTTTTCTGGATCAGCTCTTGATTGAGTGCATGAGTGAATTTCAATTCTTGATTGAGCAGGAGGAGCGAGATGTTCATTTACAGGTAATCCCAGAGTCTGCCCGGATTGAGGGAGATTATGCCAAGCTTTCTCGCATCTTGGTAAATCTGGTCAATAACGCTTTTAAATACTCAGCTCCAGGAACCAAGCTGGAAGTGGTAGCTAAGCTGGAAAATAACCAGCTTTCAATCAGTGTGACCGATGAGGGGCAGGGAATTGCCCCAGAGGACTTGGAGAATATTTTCAAACGCCTTTATCGTGTCGAAACTTCGCGTAACATGAAAACAGGTGGTCATGGCTTAGGGCTTGCGATTGCGCGTGAATTGGCCCATCAATTGGGTGGGGAAATCACAGTCAGCAGCCAGTACGGTCTAGGAAGCACCTTTACCCTCCTTCTCAATCTCTCTGGCAGTGAAAATAAAGCTTAAAACCCCTTTACAAATCTAGCCATTCATGGTAGAATGGATTTTGTGCGAAATATCAGCAGGAAAGCATGAAGCTCGTCAACAGGTGTCTTATGACAAGTAACCTTGGCTGTTTAGGCGAAGGGCATCTGCACGAATCAGGGCTTTCTAAGTGACTATTTCCACCGAAATATTATTTATATCAGGAGGACATTTACATGTCACGTTATACAGGACCATCTTGGAAACAAGCTCGTCGCCTTGGCCTTTCACTTACAGGTACAGGTAAAGAATTGGCACGTCGTAACTACGTACCAGGACAACACGGACCAAACAACCGTTCTAAATTGTCAGAATACGGTTTGCAATTGGCTGAAAAACAAAAACTTCGCTTCACTTACGGTGTAGGTGAAAAACAATTCCGTAACTTGTTCGTACAAGCTACAAAAATCAAAGGCGGAATCCTAGGTTTCAACTTCATGCTTCTTTTGGAACGTCGTTTGGATAACGTTGTTTACCGTCTTGGTCTTGCGACTACTCGTCGTCAAGCTCGTCAATTCGTAAACCACGGTCACATCCTTGTTGACGGAAAACGCGTTGATATCCCATCATACCGCGTAACTCCAGGTCAAGTGATCTCAGTTCGTGAAAAATCATTGAAAGTTCCAGCTATCCTTGAAGCAGTAGAAGCTACTCTTGGACGTCCAGCATTCGTATCATTCGACGCTGAAAAATTGGAAGGTTCATTGACTCGCTTGCCAGAACGCGACGAAATCAACCCAGAAATCAACGAAGCACTTGTCGTTGAATTCTACAACAAAATGCTTTAATTTTAAGATATATCTTACAGAAAGCCTACAACAGTGGGCTTTTTGCTTTGTCTTAAAACGTTGATTTCTGGGTTTGTCCCCCTTTTTGTCCCCCTTCACAAAGAACTAACAGCTTTCTCATAAAATGAGACGGCTGTTTTTGTTTTCTTGCCGAATTCATTTATGCTATGGGCATATATACAATTCTGTGAAAAGAATGCTTTAGTAAAAGGAACTAAGGAGGTTCATGTGATATAAAGGATATACAAAATCCCTGCAATGAGTAATTGCAGGGATTTTCAGCTATTATAGAAGAATTAATAGGTAGAGGAAATTTTGGTTTAATCTATTTTGTAAAATACCTGTTCAGAGCTATTCGGAGCAGTTTGTCCAGCTATGATTCTATTTTTGCTTAAATCAGAATCAACCCATTTTATAGTAACGCCAATTGGATAAACACTCATACCATATCCTGTAGGTCCTGTGCTAACACTAAAACCTATCTGTCCATCGCTTCCTATACCTGATTTATATATCTGTCCTCCTTTTACTAAACCATTCTTATTAAACACTATTTCATGTCCTAGCTCATTCCTCCAAGTACCAGCTATACTAGAGTAGTCTCCATGTAGAATAGCCTGTGTATCAATTTCTTGTGTTGTATTTTCTGTGTGCTTTTCTTCTGTGGGAGTCGTGATAAGTGTGGCATCAGTAGCAACCCAGAATTGAAACTTTTCAGAGTCTTCCATGATTTTGATTGTGAAAGTAACGGTTGCTCCTTCTTGCCATCCCTCAATCATAGACTTCTTAATTTGTACTTGTACACCAGTTATAGGAGCGTTACTAGCTTTTACCCAAATAGTATGGTATGTATTTAGAGCTTTAAAATGTCCTACGTACGATTCCCAAAATTTTTTGCGTGTTAGTTCTGCTGTGAAGCGGTATAGTTGACCAGTCTTTAATCTACCATCATTCTCCATATCTCGAAGCTCTTCGGCTGTCGTATCTATTATACTATCTTCAGTTGAGCTAGAGCTTGTGGTAGATGTGCTGGATGAAGAGCTGGATGATGCAGAGGAACTAGAAGTAGTAGATGAGATTTGTTGTGAAGAGTGACTATCTACTGTTTCTATATTCCTATCTGGATGTCTAAAGAATAAAAAAGTAGCTCCTATAATGGTAAGAAGTAGAAGTGTAATTGAGGTTATAAGAATCCAAAGCTTGTTGCTCTGTGGTAGAGGACAAACTACTACATGATTCTGATTTTGGTAAACTTCAACAATATCGTTTACTTTAGGACGAAAAGTTAACTCATTGATAGGAACATTTAGAGTCTCATTTGTGTGGAGTCGAATGATAATATGTGTTTCTGAAACGTGAATAATTTGGTTATGTTTTTTATTTTTCATGTAGTATTAGTTCTCGTACATATAGGCAACCATGAGAGGTAGTGTTTTTGTGGCTGAATGGTTAAGCATGCTTGAATGTTACAATTAGAATAAGTAGTAGTGACAGTAGAATAAGAACTTTTTTACTATTCATCACATCCGTATCCGTCTTTGTCTCTATCTAGCCATGGACCATATTGTGGGTCACTAGCAGGTATGTTTACACGTCCTGCTTTTCGTGCTTCCTTACAGTTTTTGAACGGTCTTAAATTTGATTGTGGAGCAGGTGTAGACGATTGTGTAGGAGTAGTTGTAGTGTGAGATGAAACTTGTTCTTGCTCTTTTGCTCGTGAAGATGCTTTCCTTTCCTCTTCTTTTGATTTAGAGGCTTCAATACTTGCTTTTTCCTCTTCTTGTGCTTTCTCTGTTTTTCTTACTTTACTGATTACTAAAGAGCCTTTACCGATTGAATCATATTTTTCTATAGATACTGTATTTCCCGTATAGACCATAAGTTCATCTATTTTTACAGCTAATGATTCAGGTGTACGAATCAGAAGTTTCTTACCTGTTATGTTGTACTCACGATATTCATCTTTTTCTTCAATCCCAATTACCTCAGCTTCAACTTCGTAGAGTTTATCAGTGTTCGAGAGTTTGTATGCTACCTCTCTCAGTGCTTTGGCTCGCAGTATGATTTTAATTTGTGGTGTATTCAGATAAGCATCTACAGCTATATGTCCAGTTGGAGACCATTTCTCTATTTTAGAGCTAGTTTCACTACTAGATGATGAAGTAGAGGAAGAAGAACTAGACTGTTTGACAGAATCATTAGCCTTAGTTTGAACTTGTGAGTGTTTAGTGCTACCGCTAGTTAATAGTGTGAAGAACAAAATGAGGATAAGCAATAGTACAATACTACCTATAATCTTTTGTTCTTTGCTCAATTCATTAAGCTTTTTAATCATATATATCCTCCTGATATTTAACTTTATTTAATGAAATAAAAGAAATATTTCCTAATAGTTATAATTATATCACACAAACTTTAACAATAGAATATATTTTTAACAAATATTAAACTGTAGAGAATGTAAACATGATTGTTTAATCTATAAGATAGATAGTAGATTTAACTTAGAGGGTGAAGGAATGGATGATATATTAGAAAATATAAGTAATCAGATACGAGACTTACGAGCTTCAAAGAAGATTACACAGCAAGAATTAGCAGAAAGAACAAATCTAAGCGTTCCTTATATCAGTCAGATAGAAAATAATCACAGAAATATCTCTTTGGAAACTTTTGTGAAGATTGTTGATGCTTTAGAAGTTTCATTGAGTGATTTTTTCTTACCTTATTCTGTGCCACAAGATACAGAAATGATGGAACTGTTATTGAAGATTCAGAAACACCCACAGCATAGGATGATTGTTCATAAGGTGATGGAAATACTTGAATTAAGCCAAGATAGTTAGTGTAAAATAAAAAGCACCTAAAGTGTAATTTATCCGAAATATATCCAACCGTAGACAGTTACTTTAGTATCTATTGGTATTTCCTTCATTCTTCAGATTGTTATAGTCTCTTGTGAAGTAATTTTTAATAGTAATCTGTAGGTCGGGTAATTAGAATCTATCCGTACTTTTTACATATTGTGAGGATTAAAGGTTACATTATTCAGATAAGGAATGAGAATTATTTTTCTTTATTGAAGAGGTCGATTAAAAAATAAAAAGAAAAAAGAAAGCGCTGAATCTGAGTATCCAGCGCTTATCTATTACCTTAAAAAACGTGTTACCTATTACCAGAATGAACCTGTTAGAACGAATCTAATAATTATTGCAGTTATAAAAGCAAAAATAGATGCCCCAAGCATAAAAGTACCGCTATCTTTCTCTCCTTTTTCTTTCAGGAGATGCCCCATCATGACTGGAATAGCAAAAAAAAGGGGGTCCCTTAATAAGGTTAATACTATTCCAAGCCAAGCCATAAGCTTAATATTTTTAATTGTCAGAGGTCCTTTTTCTTCTTTTTTCTTTTCTGTGGGAACTTCACTAGACTTTTTAGCTATGATATAGGTTTCTTCAGATTTGTACGCCTCTACTATATCCCCTAATTGTGGTACAAAATTAAAAGAAGTCTGTTCAACTTTTAGCAAAGTTCCATCATCTTTACCTAAATAGATTAGAGTTCCTTCAATTTTAATAACTTTATATGTATTCATTACCTCATACCTTATTTCTAATTAGTTCTTTTCACGTCTAAATAACTACCACCTTGATTTGCTAACAACAAATCTAGTGAATCTGTCATTAACATCCCATAAATTCTAATATCATCACCTGATTTCAACCCTCTTTTTTGTTTAATAAATTCCTCTTCTGTCTGCTCAGTTAAAGCCAAGTGTATTTTTTTGCCATCTTCAAATTGGAATGGTGCATTATCATCATCAAATAAATCAATTGAATGAGGTTCTACAACAATCAATAAAGTTAATACATCGCTATCGCTCTTATTTATTTTATTAACTTCTTTTACAGTTGCTCGTAATTCAAATTTACTTTTTAATTCTATCCCTTTTTGCATATATTGTTCATAAGTTTGCCCTACTGTGAACACATCAAAAATTTCAAGTTGTGGTTTTCCTGACTCCTTTTTAACTTTTGCATTTAAACCTAGAGATTGACCACCTCTAAAAATATCTTTCCCTTTATAAACTGCCTTTATTTTAGGACTATGTTTAAATCCTTTGGAATCATATTTTTTATTATTAATAATGATTTTATCTGTATCTAGATAAATTTCATCATCATTAATCAATGTGATATCCCCTTTATAGTCTATCTTTTCACCTAAATTATTCTCTAAATAATTATTAAAATCAGCTGTTGCTTTCTCAGTATCATCTTCATTTGATTGAGTTATAGAACTATTCTTAGATGATGATTTAGAGGACTTAGAAGTGTTCTGTGATACAGTCTTCTTTGAATTTGGACTGAAATTATTACTTACATATACAGTTGATAAAATAAGAATTATAATAGCTATAATCAAATACGTTATGGAGCTTTTTTTATTAACCTTATTCTTCTTAATAGATGAAATAATAAGAAGTATCAGATTTAATACAATCAGTAACAGTGAAACTACAAAAAGGGATAGTATTGTAGCTTCTAATATTACTCCTCTATCATATAATAAACTAAATGAGATAGGAAATAAAACTATAGAGGAAAATATGTTTATCTTGCTAACTAATGAAATTTTTTTAGCCTCTGATTTTTTAACTGGGCTACTTTCTTTACTACCTTCAACCTTTATAGCAATATCACCATAAACCTCTACATAATCCCCCATTCTAGGTTCAAAGTCACAAGATTCAATAGGAATTTCCTTTAAACTTCCATCTTCATAACCTATATACACTGTGTTCTCAGTTATCTTTAAAATTTTTCCTTTATTCATACTTTCCCTTTTATCAGTGAAATTTGTCTTTATCTATCTGATAAGGTCTTATATCTCCTTGTAGTCTCACATATAATAATCTTCATATTCAACTACCTGAGAGACTATCCCTGTAACCTTAACAGATTCAAATTCTTCAGTATCTAAATTCTGTTCTACAGTCCAAAAATAGATTTCATCTCCAATTTCAATACGGTTTAGAGAACTTCTACATCCTGACAGCAAAGATATAAATAGAATTACTAAAAGAACTTGAAATACCTTCTTAGTACTTTGTAGTTTTACTAACATTATTTATTTTGTACTCTAACTCCCAATATTTTCTTTTTATTCATAAAAAGCCTCCTGTTTTATATTTATGTTTAAAATATTGTTAAACACTATCCTAATTATACCACAGATACATATACATTAGTTAATTCTTCGTTATAATTTTTAACTAAAGTAAATGCAAATATATACCCTTAACCTATAAGATGAATAGGGTAAAATAAAAAGCACCTAAACGGTACTTCTTACTTGCCTACTGAACTCATCACCATGAAATTTGTACTCCTTTTTGTCCACCTTGGAGTAAAGTTTAATCTATTTTATTTAATATGTAAATTCTAAAAATACTACAGAATCAACATTTATAAAGCATACCAAAGTGTAATTTATACTAAATCTATTCTACAACAAAATGTTGTAATATTTTATTGAATCAGATTGGCTTTAGAGCCTTGATATTAAGCACTTTGGGGCGTTTTCCCTTAGTGCTTTTTTTGTTTTTACTACCAGCTATAAGTATCTATACGCAGCTAGACCTGTATAGTTTAAAGTGATATAATAGTCTAAAAGGAGGTACTACTATGAATGTTTTAGAAAAAAATACACAGGTAAACTTTAAGACTAACAGAGACTTGTTAGAGAAGGCTAAAGCTATTATCACAGCGCAAAATCTTGATATGACAGCTAGTTTTAACTTGTTTTTAGAACACATTGTAGAAAATAAAGCTTTGCCATTTGAAACTCAAGTAGACAAAGAAAGAGAAGAACTTCTATTAGGATTGCGTGCCGAAATTGCCCGTAGCTTTGAGGATTTAGAACATGGAAGGACTTACAGCCTTGATGAAGTGAGGGCTAACCTTGGAATTTAACGAGAACTCATATAGCCTTATTATCTCTGAAACGGTACAAGAACAGCTAAGAGGTATTAAAGATTATATCTCAGCTAACTACTTTTCAGAACAGGCAGGAGCAAACACAGTTAAGAATATTCTTTATGGTTTGGAGCGTCTTGAGGTCTTCCCAGAAGCGGGATTTGATGCTGATGAAAGAGTAGGAGTTATTATATACCCACCCCACAAAACTCGATGCATCATTTTAGGCGATTACCTAGCCTTCTATCATATTTTAGAGGACAGAAAAGCTGTCTTTATATCAGATATTATTCATAGTAAACAGGACTACATCCGTTTGTTCAAGAAAAAATAGTGCATATTATTGAACTGCGTTTTGGATTCTCTAAAATACTATACAAGATGAAATTTCTAGTTCTAGCATTTCAATAGATACAAATAAATAGAGAAAAGCAAAAAAAGACTTAGTCTTTATTTAAAATATATTAGAAATAATATGAAAATCTTTTTATAAAAATATTATATTCAATAATACTGACACAATAGAAATTGAGAAGAGATGGTATTCTTCGTTTTTATATTTCAGGTTCTCACAATATGAAAAATCGATGGTATAATAAGATTAGACGGATTATTTATTGAGGTAATAGCGATGAAATATTTTAAATTAATCAATGGTGGAACTTATCATATTGATGAGTTTGAAGAGAGAACAAATAAAGAATCACTATATTATCAAAATGGCAGTAAGTACGCATTGTGTCCAACTTGTGGTTCTTCGATTCAACTTATCGGGGGGGAAAATAATAATACGCGAAATAGAGCTGGAAGATATTATGCGGCACATACAAAAAATCCTATAGAAGGACTGCCATACGACATAGGAAGAAAAAGTAATTGTGCAAATTATGAAGGAAATCAAGATAATTGGCAGGGTATTTATCAAAGGAGACAAGGGCTTCCTGAAAATGAAGAATTATCTAGATTTATAGACAATAATAAGTCAGATATTGCTAAAAAAGTTGGTGACTTAATTGGATTTTATGGAATCAAATGCAATGGGGAGCCAAGTGCTATTTTTAACCGATTATTAAATTCTTTCAAAGAAAACGGAGGATTATGTATTTCACCAGAACAATTTGCACCTGAATATATTCCTAGAATGATTATCGAAAGAGCTGAGCCAGTTATTTGCTGGGGTTCAATTCCTCATGAAGAAATACGCAATCGTATCCTACAACATCCACTGTTACAAGATTCAATTGATGGGAGACAATTTAAACCAAATATTGAAACAAGGCTTGTTTGTGTTTTAAATAATGGAAACGCTCCTACTCAAATCCAAATCAGATTATTGTTTGAAGATAGGGAATTGAACTTAAAACAAGTAAATGCTAAAATTTAGTGCAACGAAAGATAAAAAAGAGGAGCCTCGTAATGAAGCTCCTCTTGTTTTTAATTGTCCGAATCAATATTCTTATTTCAAAAAAAGGTAGTGAAAAAGGTAGTCATTCGAACGATTTCCCTTGCAATATAGTGAAATTAACAAAAAGAAAAAACGCTTGAATCAGCGTTTTTCTTCTGTATTGATTCGTATTGAATGCTTACTTAACTTCTGTGAACACAACGTGTTTGCGAAGTTTTGGTGAGTATTTCTTCAATTGAAGACGGTCTGGAGTGTTACGTTTGTTTTTAGAAGTAAGGTACAAGCGTTCACCAGATTCTTTGTGTTCAAGTGTAATATTTACGCGCATGGTATCTCCCTTCTATTATTCAGCTGATGCAGCTTTAGCGATTTTACGTCCTTTGTAGTATCCTTTAAGTGATACACGGTGAGAACGTGAGTAATCTCCAGTAGTTTCGTCAAAGTTTACAGATGGAGCTGTTACTTTGTAGTGTGTACGACGTTTGTTTTTCTTCGCTTTTGAAGTGCGACGTGCAGGTACTGCCATTTTGATTTCTCCTTTAGGTATTTATATTCGATTCAATCTACTGATTTTCATCAACCATACTAGGATAACACATTTTTTTTGTAAAGTAAAGTTACTTGACAAAAAAAGATGAAAAAATTCTCCTATCCGACACGGCAGACAGGAGAAGGTGTTAAATATCAATCTCAAATGGTTCGTCAATGGTTTCTGATACGTATTTTCCGTCTTTCTTCCGTTGTTTGACACATTCTGTGAGGAGATATTCGATTTGCCCATTGACTGAACGAAAGTCGTCTTCTGCCCATGATGCGAGTGCAGCGTATAACTTTGTTGAGAGTAGAAGGGGGATCTGCTTTTTTTAGCTTCATCCATCTTTAGTAAAGACTTCCTGTGTTGACAATTGGTTGTGCATCATGATTGCCACAGAGAACGACTAGAAGATTTGAAACCATGGCAGCTTTTCGTTCTTCGTCAAGCTCTACCAATTCCCCTTCATTGAGCCGTTCCAGTGTCATTTCAACTATTCCTATTATTTGATATCTAAATGATATCATTTTGTTTTTAAAAATTAATAGAAAGTTGACAAATAATCACTAAAAACTTTCAGCCCAATAATTTATTTTAAAAGGTGAGATTATATTGTGCTGAAATACTCTTTTATTCTTATAACTTTTACACTATAATTGTAGTTAGAAAGGAAGAGAAATGTTTGATTATAGAGCACTAGTTATTTTGATGACTTTGATGGATCATTGTGAGCTATCATTATATGAATTATCTGTTAAGGTGAGCTTACCTATAAAGGAAGTCAAAGAAGGAATAGATTATTTAGTGCCTTATTTAGCTAATAAAGGGATAGTGCTGGATAAAAAACAAGGTCGCTATAGTTTATCAAATCGTACGAAGCAGTCTTTGACAGATATTATTAAGTCGGATGAATTGGTTTTACCAAAGTCGACTCGCTTAGCATTAATCTATCTTTACACTTTTTGCCGATTAGATTTTATATCGAATAATCATTACCAAGACTTTTTGAAAGTAAGTAAGAATACAACCTTATCTGATATTCAATCATTAAGAAAGATTATGTTAGATAATGATTTGGAGCTAGGGTACAGTAGAGCAAAAGGTTATACTTTACACGGTTCAGAGTGGAATAAGCACCGTTTAGCTTTTCAAATGGTTAGTGAGTTGCTGGAATCCTCCATAGGGATTTGGGGGTTGGATTATGTTTTATCCAGTTGGGGGTATTCATTAACTTATGATTTGATTGATCAGGTAGTTAAAGATTATTATGAAAAGCTACAGATAGTACCTATTGTTAATCAATTAAAAGTTTGCCTTTTCGGTTTAGTATTCATTATATGTAGGTATCAAAGGGATGTTGAAAGAGTATGTCTTTCAGAGACACTAGTATCTCCTATTATTCAAGATATAACGACTATTTTATTGGATACAGTAGTTGATTTGGGGATTATAGATACGGTATTTTCAGAGGATGATTATCGCTATATCACAGTTTTATTATCAAGTTGCTTTGAAGGTGAAGTAGATGTTGCTCCGGTTTACTTTAATCAATTAACAGAGGCTATTATAAGTAGAATGGAAGATATTTCTTTGTTACATTTTAAACAAAGAGAAGTATTGAGAGAAAATCTTCGCCGCCACCTTATACCGGCTTACTATAGATTAAAGTTCGGCTTACCTAGCTCAAATGAATATGTGTTGCATGTTAAAGAACAGTATCCTGATTTATTTGAACTAGTAAAAGATTCTTTGACTCCCTTGATGGACGCTATTGACAAGCCCATACCTGATAGTGAAACAGCATATTTTGTTATCCATTTTGGAGGATATTTAAAGAAAGCAGACAATTTGCCTCAAAAATGTTATAAAGCAGCAATTATCTGTCCTAATGGAATTAGTTCTTCATTGATGATAAAAGAGAATCTATTAGCATTATTCCCTCAAATTGAGTTTATAGGAACCTCAAAGATTGATGATTTATACTCGAAAACTAGTAGTGACTATGATATGGTTTTTTCTACTATAAAGGTGGATACAGAGAAGCCAAATTATCTAGTTTCTGTTATGATGACGGAAGAACAAACAACACAGTTAGTTGAATTGGTATCAAAAGATTTCCCAGATACAGGTTATCGAGATATTGAGCTTAATCAGATAATTAGCATAGTAAGACGATATAGTGTAATCACACAAGAATTAGAGTTAAAATTAGCATTAAAGAGGTATCTCTATCAAGAAATGAACAGAAAGGAAGTGTTACCATTGTTAGAAGAATTAATTACAAAAGAAACTTATCAGGTTAGTTCGGAAAAATTAGGATGGAAGGAGGCAATTCGTTTAGCAGCTAAACCGCTTTTGGATCAACATAAGATAACTGAGAACTACCCTGAGGCAATGATTCAAAAAGTAGAAGAGTTTGGGCCTTTTATTAATTTAGGGAAGGGAGTAGCAATTCCTCACGCTCGGCCAGATGAAGGTGTGAATGAAATAGGAATGTCAATGTTAGTTTTGGAAGAACCGATTTATTTATTGGATAATCCAGAACAAGAGGTAAGATTGTTGATTTGTATTGCAGCCATTGATAATGAGAGTCATTTAAAGGCTTTGTCACATTTAACAACAATTTTAAGAGATAAAAATCATGTTCAAACTTTAATATCATCAAAAAACTATGATGACATTGAAATGATAATTAAACAGGAGGATTAGATAATGTTAAAAATTGGTACAGCTTGTGGTTCAGGATTAGGTTCAAGTTTTATGGTACAGATGAATATTGAATCTGTATTGAGTGATTTGAATGTTTCAGATGTAGAAGTTGAACACTATGATTTAGGTGGAGCAGATCCAAATGCAGCTGATATTTGGATTGTTGGTCGTGATTTAGCTGATTCAGCTAGTCATCTTGGAGATGTTCGTATCTTAAATAGTATTATTGATATGGATGAACTACGAGAATTAATTACTAAACTTTGTGAAGAAAAAGGACTTATTTAGGAGGCTAGCGTCATGATGAAGTTCATATTGGATATTGTTAGTACACCAGCTATTTTAGTAGCTTTAATTGCAATCTTAGGATTAGTTCTTCAGAAGAAGAAATTACCTGATATTATTAAAGGTGGAATTAAGACTTTTGTTGGTTTCTTAGTTGTATCTGGTGGTGCAGGAATTGTACAAAATTCTTTGAATCCATTTGGTACCATGTTTGAACATGCTTTTCATTTATCTGGAGTTGTACCGAATAATGAAGCAATTGTAGCTGTAGCTTTAACAACATATGGCTCAGCTACTGCAATGATTATGTTTGCAGGTATGGTATTCAATATCTTAATTGCTCGTTTTACTCGATTCAAATATATCTTTTTAACAGGGCACCACACTCTATATATGGCGTGTATGATTGCGGTCATTTTATCAGTTGCTGGCTTTACAAGTTTGCCTCTTATCTTACTAGGAGGATTAGCACTCGGTATTATTATGAGTATTTCCCCAGCATTTGTGCAAAAATATATGGTTCAATTAACTGGAAATGACAAGGTGGCTTTAGGTCATTTCAGTTCTTTGGGATATTGGTTGAGTGGTTTTACTGGTAGCCTTATCGGTGATAAATCAAAATCAACAGAGGACATTAAATTTCCAAAGAGTTTAGCTTTTTTACGTGATAGTACTGTTAGTATTACTTTATCCATGGCAGTTATTTACATTATTGTAGCTATCTTTGCAGGGTCAGAATATATAGAAAAAGAAATCAGTAATGGTACAAGTGGTCTAGTTTATGCTTTACAATTAGCAGGTCAATTTGCAGCAGGTGTATTTGTTATTTTAGCAGGTGTTCGCCTTATTTTGGGTGAAATTGTTCCAGCCTTTAAAGGTATTTCAGAGCGTCTTGTACCTAATTCAAAACCTGCTTTGGATTGTCCGATTGTTTATACTTATGCACCTAATGCAGTCCTAATTGGATTTATCTCTAGTTTTGTTGGTGGTTTAGTGAGTATGGCAATTATGATTGCTTCAGGAACGGTTGTCATCTTACCAGGCGTTGTGCCTCATTTCTTCTGTGGAGCGACTGCAGGTGTCATTGGGAATGCATCTGGTGGTGTTCGTGGAGCCACTATTGGAGCATTTTTACAAGGTATTTTAATTAGTTTTCTTCCAGTCTTTTTAATGCCAGTTTTGGGAGGACTTGGTTTCCAAGGGTCAACTTTCTCAGATGCAGATTTTGGTCTATCAGGAATTATTTTAGGAATGTTGAATCAATTTGGCTCACAAGCAGGCATTGTTATTGGTCTTGTTCTTATTCTAGCAGTTATGTTTGGAGTATCCTTTATTAAAAAGCCATCTGCAAAGGAGGAATAAGGGATGATTTTAAGTGAAAATAGAGAAGATGAGTTAAGAAAATTTGCGACTAAAATCCGATTAAATACTCTTAGAACATTGAATCATCTTGGATTCGGCCATTATGGAGGGAGTCTGTCTATCGTAGAAGTTTTAGCGGTGCTTTATGGTGAAATAATGCCAATGACTCCAGAAATATTTGCATCACGAGATAGAGATTATTTTGTTCTATCCAAGGGGCATGCTGGGCCGGCTTTATATAGCACACTCTATTTGAATGGTTTCTTTGACAAAGAATTCTTATATTCTTTAAATACAAATGGAACCAAATTGCCGTCGCATCCTGATAGAAATCTAACGCCGGGCATAGATATGACAACTGGCTCTTTAGGACAGGGAATTAGTGTTGCAACCGGACTTGCATATGGTCAGAGAATAAGAAAAAGTCCCTTTTATACCTATGCTATTGTTGGAGATGGTGAGTTAAATGAGGGACAATGTTGGGAGGCTATACAGTTTGCTTCTCATCAACAGTTATCTAATTTAATTGTATTTGTAGACGATAACAAAAAACAATTAGATGGTTTTACAAAGGATATTTGTAATCCAGGTGATTTTGTAGAAAAATTCTCAGCATTTGGATTTGAATCCATTAGGGTCAATGGTTCAGATATTAGAGGAATTTATGAAGGGATTATCCAATTAAAACAGTCAAATAATTCATCTCCTAAGTGTATTGTATTAGACACTATTAAAGGTCAAGGAGTTCGAGAGCTGGAAGAAATGAAATCCAATCATCATCTTCGCCCTACTGTAGAGGAGAGACAAATGTTAACTTCAGTTGTAGAAAGATTAAGTCAGGAATTGGAGGAAACAGAATGATGAGAAGTGCGAAAGAATTACGACATGTGTATAGAGATTTCCTTTTAGAGGCTAACCAAAGTTATTCTGATATAGTAGTTTTAGAAGCAGACTTGTCAAGTTCTATGGCTACTAATAATCTTGAAAAGGACTTTGGAGACCGTTATGTGAATGTTGGAATAATGGAAGCAGAAATGGTCGGGCTTGCAGCAGGTTTATCTATTCAGGGGTTTAGACCTTATCTTCATACATTTGGCCCTTTTGCTTCAAGAAGAGTATTTGATCAATTATTTATTTCTCTTGGGTACGCACAATTGGATGCCACTGTGATTGGCTCAGATGCAGGAGTAACGGCAGAGATGAATGGTGGAACACATATGCCATTTGAAGAAATTGGATTGTTACGTTTAATTCCTAAATCGATCATTTTTGAAGCAACTGATGATATCCAATTTCGTGAAATCTTGAACCAGACATTAGACTTAAAAGGACTAAAATATATTCGAACAATTAGAAAGGCTCCAGAGGCTGTATATCAAGGTGGAGAAGATTTTTCTAAAGGCTACATTGAGTTAAGACACGGTGAAGATGTTGTAATAGTTGCTTCTGGCATAATGGTTGCTCCAAGTATTCGAGTTGCGGATGAACTGTCTAAATTAGGTTATTCAGTAGGTGTGATAGATTTATTTAGAATTAAACCGATACCAGAACAGATAAAAACAATGTTAAGTGGAAAAACTATATTTACTGTAGAAAACCACAATCAGATAGGTGGAATTGGCAGTGCTTTATGTGAATTATTCTCTGATGATGGAATAACAAAAATTCATCGGATGGGTGTTCAAGAAAGATTCGGTCAAGTTGGGAAAATGGATTATCTTCTTAATGAGTATGGTTTGAGTGAATCGAATATAAAAGAGAAAGTTCTAGAGTTTTATAATGCAAGATAGATGTTAAATACACTTATCTGAAAGAACTTCTGTAAAAATTACATTACGTTATTTAAAGCAAGCGGATTAAAAGCATATTCTGGTAATCAGAAAGTGCCCTGATCCGCTTTGTTGTTTTTAATTTAAAATGTTTATATGTATATAGAATTTTCTGAAAATTCAAGAATTTTCTTCTGTTCATTGCTTTTAAAATGTGCTATAATAGTAAAAACTGAAATGGGAGGGAACAAATGACTGAATTAGATAAACGTCACCGCAGTAGCATTTATGACAGTATGGTAAAATCACCAAACCGTGCTATGCTTCGTGCGACTGGTATGACAGATAAGGACTTTGAAACACCGATTGTGGGAGTGATTTCGACTTGGGCGGAAAATACACCATGTAACATTCACTTGCATGATTTTGGGAAATTAGCCAAAGAAGGTGTCAAATCGGCAGGTGCTTGGCCTGTACAGTTTGGGACTATTACCGTAGCAGACGGGATTGCCATGGGAACGCCTGGTATGCGTTTCTCTTTGACATCTCGTGATATCATCGCGGACTCAATCGAGGCAGCTATGGGTGGTCACAATGTGGATGCCTTCGTCGCTATCGGTGGCTGTGATAAGAACATGCCTGGTTCTATGATTGCCATTGCTAATATGGATATCCCAGCTATTTTCGCCTATGGTGGAACCATTGCACCTGGAAATCTTGATGGCAAAGATATTGACTTGGTTTCTGTATTTGAAGGTATCGGAAAATGGAACCACGGTGATATGACAGCTGAGGACGTGAAACGTCTTGAATGTAATGCCTGTCCTGGACCTGGTGGCTGTGGTGGTATGTATACAGCTAATACTATGGCGACAGCTATCGAAGTTCTAGGGATGAGTTTGCCAGGATCTTCCTCTCACCCAGCTGAATCAGCTGATAAGAAAGAAGATATCGAAGCAGCAGGACGTGCTGTTGTCAAGATGTTGGAGCTCGGTCTCAAGCCATCAGATATCTTGACTCGTGAAGCCTTTGAAGATGCTATCACTGTAACCATGGCTCTCGGTGGTTCTACAAATGCCACTCTTCACTTGCTTGCCATTGCCCATGCTGCCAATGTTGACTTGTCACTTGAGGACTTCAATACGATCCAAGAGCGTGTGCCTCACTTGGCTGACTTGAAACCATCTGGTCAGTATGTCTTCCAAGACCTTTACGAAGTCGGTGGTGTGCCTGCGGTTATGAGATACCTCTTGGCAAATGGTTTCCTTCATGGAGATCGCATTACATGTACTGGTAAGACTGTTGCTGAGAACTTAGCTGACTTTGCAGACCTTACACCAGGTCAAAAAGTTATCATGCCACTTGAAAATCCAAAACGTGCGGATGGTCCGCTTATCATCTTGCACGGGAATCTTGCCCCTGACGGTGCGGTTGCCAAGGTATCAGGTGTTAAAGTGCGCCGTCACGTTGGACCAGCTAAGGTCTTTGACTCAGAAGAAGATGCGATTCAGGCCGTTCTGACAGATGAAATCGTTGATGGCGATGTAGTCGTTGTTCGTTTCGTTGGGCCTAAGGGTGGTCCTGGTATGCCTGAGATGCTGTCACTTTCATCCATGATTGTTGGTAAAGGTCAAGGAGATAAGGTTGCCCTCTTGACGGATGGCCGTTTCTCTGGTGGTACTTATGGTCTGGTTGTTGGACATATCGCTCCTGAAGCTCAGGATGGTGGACCAATTGCCTACCTTCGTACAGGCGATATTGTTACGGTTGACCAAGATACCAAAGAAATTTCCATGGCCGTATCCGAAGAAGAACTTGAAAAACGCAAGGCAGAAACTACCTTGCCACCACTTTACAGTCGTGGTGTCCTCGGTAAATATGCCCATATCGTATCATCTGCTTCTCGTGGAGCCGTGACAGACTTCTGGAATATGGACAAGTCAGGTAAAAAATAAACTTAAAAAGCAAGCCAATCTCGGCTTGCTTCTTTTCATCTTCAAAAGTGATTTGCCTGCTTATACTCAATAAAAATCAAAGAGCAAACTAGAAAGCTAGCCGCAGGTTGCTCAAAGTACTGCTTTGAGGTTGTAGATAGAACTGACGAAGTCAGCTCAAAACACTGTTTTGAGGTCGCAGATAGAACTGACGAAGTCAGTAACATATACCTACGACAAGCCGACGCTGACGTGGTTTGAAGAGATTTTTGAAGAGTATTAACGAGGTGGCAGTCCAAGGGCAATGCGGCCGTAGCGACTGATTCGTGTGATTTTCCAAGCAGGCGACCAGGTAACTTCAACCTTGACATCTTCGATACCCTCGATTTGTTTGAGACCTGCCACGATTTCAATAGGCAGGCTTTCGGCGCAATCACAGGCGGTGTCGGTGAAGGTCATGACAATTTTGCAGAGGCCTGTTTCGTCCAGATTGATTTCATAAATCAACCCTAGATTGTAAACATCCAATTCCACATCTGTATCAAAAACCTTCTCTAGTTTTTCGATAATTTGGTCTTGCAAGGCCAAAGCGCGGTCATTGATTTTGATATCCTCTCTCATTACAGTCCCTCCACGTGATAAATATCCTCTATTTTCTCATAATTCTGACAATTTGGCAAGTTTTTGATGAATTTTCTGAAAAATATGATAAAATGAAGAAAATACTGAATCAAGGGGAATCCTATGGAGCAGATTGGAAAAGTCTTTAGACAATTACGAGAGTCAAGAAATATCTCGCTGAGACAAGCAACTGGGGGACAATTTTCTCCGTCTATGTTATCTCGCTTTGAAACAGGTCAGAGTGAGCTTTCGGTGGAAAAGTTTCTATTTGCCCTAGAAAATATATCTGCCAGTGTAGAGGAAATCCTCTTTCTGGCGAGAGGTTTTCAGTATGATACAGATTCTGAGTTGAGAAAAGAAATCATAGATGTCTTGGATCCAAAGAATATAGCTCCGCTTGAGGACTTGTATCGCAGGGAGTATCAAAAGCATGTCCATTCTCAAAACAAACAGAAACATATTCTAAATGCCATTATTATCAAGTCTTATATGAAGAGCATGGACGAAAGGGTAGAGTTAACGGTAGAGGAGGGGAAAGTCCTTCATGATTATTTGTTTTCTACCGAGATCTGGGGAATCTATGAACTCAATTTATTTTCAGTCAGTTCACCATTTCTATCTGTTTCTCTTTTCACTAGGTATGTTAGAGAGATGGTACGAAAATCTGATTTTCTAATGGAAATGTCTGGCAATCGAAACCTTTTTCACACTATACTATTGAATGGCTTTTTAGCCAGCATTGAGTGTGAAGAATTTACCAATGCCTCTTATTTTAAACGTGTTATCGAAGATCATTTCTACAATGAAAATGAAACCTATTTCCGAACTGTCTATTTGTGGGCAGAAGGTCTCCTTGATAGCAAGCAAGGCAGAGTCAAGGAAGGTCAGAAAAAGATGGAAGATGCTGTCCGTATTTTTGAGATGCTTGGCTGTAATAAATCTGCCGAATACTATAGAAAAACGACCGATTGTTGAATATCTGCAAACTAAGAAAATAATTTAAAATTTGAAGCAATAGAACTGTTGGGCTCTCTCGTGTCACTGGAGAAATTCTATCGTTTCTTTTTGTTCATTTTATTTGTTGCATATATTCAAAAGTTTTCCTCTAAGATTTCTAAGTGCTATACTATAGTCATATTTCACATAAAACTTCGAACAAGAAGGGAGATTAT
Organism: Streptococcus sp. Marseille-Q7156; assembly: GCF_965119495.1. The sequence continues at coordinate 120,596 of NZ_CBCPLU010000001.1, forward strand.
CTATGAAACTATTGTTCAGAAATCAAGCTTATCGTCTCTTGACTTTGTCACGCTTCTTCAATGCTTTTGGTGCTTCGATTTTCAACCTGGTATTTATCGTCTATGCATCGACCTTACCACAAGCATCTTTTGCTGTTGCTATGGCGAATATTGTCATGATTCTTCCGACTTTCTTTACAGTTTTTGTAGGGATTCGGGCAGATTATACGAGGGCCAAGGTCAAATGGATGGTCTATAGTGGTTTGTTTCAGGCGATTTTATTTTTTCTAGCAGCCCTAGTTGTCCAGCAAGCTAGTCTATTTGCCTTTTCTAGCCTGTGTTTAATCAATGTCATTAGTGATGTCATCAGTGATTTTGCAGGTGGTTTGCGCATGCCTCTCATTAAAGAAAAAGTAGCTGAAGACGATCTGATGGAGGCTTATTCTTTTAACCAGTTTATCACCTATATTTCAGCTATTGGTGGTCAAGCTTTTGGAGTCTGGCTCTTAGGTCTATCGGTCAACAATTTTTCCCTCGTTGCGGGAATCAATGCCTGTTTCTTCCTAGTATCAGCCGTCATTCTCTTTTTAGGAAAAAGCAAATTGAGCCTGTCACTTTCATCTGCTGATGGTGAAATTCTAAAAAATGAGAAGCTTCCGATCAAAGAGCAGTTCCTAACGATTTATCGAAATTTACGTCTCGTTTTTCTTAAAGGTGGACAGAAAAACTTTGGATTCATGATCTTTGCTGTCTTGCTTATCAATGCCTTGGGTGGCGCTTTAGGAAGCATCTATAACATCTTCTTTTTGAGCCATTCTCTTTTGGACTTTTCTTACACAGAGGCATTATTTATCAGTCAATTCTGTGCTTTGTTAGCAATCATCATCAGTAGCCTTACGGGCAATGATTATTTTGGGAAGCAGTCCTTGCCTAGATTGATGATGTGGGTGACCGTAGGACTCAGTCTAGTTGGTCTAGCTAATTTATTCAATCAAGTCGTACTTGGTTTACTATTTCTCTGTTCAACTCTGTATGTGTCTGGTAAAGTTCAACCAAAGATTAGTGCCATGCTCCTGAAAAATCTAGCTCCAGAGGTTCTAGCTCGTACCAGTAATTTTTTAGGTTTATTATTTACCTTATCCATACCTGTGGGAACAGCTTGTTTTTCACTTATTGCTGTATGGAATATACAGTTGACTTGGATGCTATTTGTTGGTCTTTCCTTGCTAGCTATTCTTTTGACAGTTATTAATCTCAAAAATGATATTTAAATCCTAATTTTTTCTCACTGTTTTAATCCCTCTATTTATGGTAAAATAAGACTATTAAGTTTAAAGAGGATTCCCTATGAAATTACAAAAACCAAAAGGAACGCAGGATATCTTGCCTGCTGAATCTGCCAAATGGCAGTACGTTGAGGGCTTTGCCCGTGAGATTTTCAAGCGCTACAACTATGCAGAAGTGCGCACGCCTATTTTTGAGCATTACGAGGTTATCAGTCGCTCTGTCGGAGATACAACGGATATCGTAACTAAGGAAATGTACGATTTCTATGACAAGGGTGACCGCCATATTACCCTCCGTCCAGAAGGAACTGCGCCCGTTGTCCGTTCTTATGTGGAAAATAAACTCTTCGCCCCAGAAGTGCAAAAGCCAAGTAAGTTCTATTACATGGGCCCTATGTTCCGCTATGAGCGTCCACAGGCAGGTCGTTTACGCCAGTTCCACCAGATTGGTGTCGAGTGCTTTGGTTCTAGCAATCCAGCTACCGATGTGGAAACCATCGCTATGGCAGCTCATTTCTTGAAAGAAATCGGCATCCAAGGTGTCAAATTGCACCTTAACACTCTTGGAAATCCTGAGAGCCGCGCGGCCTACCGCCAAGCCTTAATTGACTATTTGACACCGCTCAAGGAGACCTTGTCTAAGGATAGCCAACGTCGCTTGGAGGAAAATCCTCTCCGTGTCTTGGACTCTAAGGAAAAAGAAGACAAGGTGGCAGTAGAGAATGCACCGTCTATCTTAGACTTCCTTGATGAAGAAAGCCAAGCTCATTTTGATGCTGTGCGTCAGATGTTGGAAAATCTTGGAGTAGACTATATCATCGATACCAATATGGTGCGTGGTCTGGACTACTACAACCACACCATTTTCGAATTCATCACTGAGATTGAGGGCAATGATCTGACAGTCTGTGCGGGTGGTCGTTACGATGGTCTGGTGTCTTATTTTGGAGGCCCTGAAACTGCTGGATTTGGTTTTGGACTTGGTGTAGAGCGCCTGCTTCTCATTCTTGAAAAGCAAGGTGTGTCTCTCCCTATCGAAAACGCCCTAGATGTCTATATCGCAGTCTTGGGAGATGGAGCAAATGTCAAAGCTCTAGAACTAGTACAGGCTCTTCGCCAACAAGGTTTCAAAGCAGAGCGTGATTACCTCAACCGTAAACTCAAAGCTCAGTTCAAGTCAGCCGATGTCTTTGCGGCTAAGACCCTCATCACCCTCGGAGAAAGCGAAGTCGAAAGCGGACAAGTAACGGTCAAGAACAACCAAACCCGAGAAGAAGTGCAAGTGTCACTTGAGGCAATCAGCCAAAACTTCTCAGAAATCTTTGAAAAATTAGGTTTTTATACTCAATGAAAATCAAAGAGCAAACTAGGAAGCTAGCCGCAGGCTGTACTTGAGTACGGCAAGGTGAAGCTGACGTGGTTTGAATTTGATTTTCGAAGAGTATTAATGATAGATAAACCGGTCAGGAACCTACTCCTGACCTTTTTCTTTTACAAAATGACAAAAATCATAAACTTTTTGACAAATATGCTTGTCAAAAAGAAAAAGATGTGTTACAATAAATTCAAGTTAAGAGAAAAGTAGAAAGGAACGATTATGTGGGCATTAGGATTTGTACCTCTTGTGATTATGTATTATATCTACCATTCCCAAAAGGTCAAGAAACTGGAGAATAAAATCAAAAGAATTGAGCAAAAACAGAAAGGAAATAAAGAAATGTCAAGATTATTAAAAGAATTGATTGGGAAAACACCGACAATCGTTGGACAAGTTTTTGGAACAGATAACTGGGAAGTTGTGGATGTTGATGAGGAATGGGTCAAGCTACGCCGTGTTAATAAAAAAGGAAAAGAAAAATTCAAACTACAACGCATTGAGGATATCCAGACAGTTGAATTTGACGGAGAGTAGGTGTGTAACATGCAACTTAAAAATCGTCTAAAAGAGCTTCGAGCTCGCGATGGTCTTAATCAAACCGACCTAGCCAAACTGGCAGGGGTTTCCAGACAGACCATCAGCCTATTAGAACGGGACGAATACACCCCGTCCGTTGTGATTGCCTTGAAAATATCTCAGATTTTCAACGAAACAGTCGAATCGGTATTTCGCTTGGAGGAGGACGAGTGATGAACAAGTATAAAGTGATCTATTATGTAGTTGCCATAGCTCTATTAGTCAGCGTATTTCTACTAATTGGAACAAATCTAGGATGGTTTGATCTCTATTACAGCGACCAATTTGTTTGGGCTTACTTTGCCCTCATCCCAGTCGTTGACTGGATTGAAAAGAAAGCAAACAATTTAGCAAGTGAAAAAGGAGAATGAAAATGAAAAAGAAAAATAAAGGTGGATTGTTATTTTTAATGTCTGTTGTCTTTGGAGGTTTCTTGGGCGGTTTTGTAGGGATGTTTAAGGCTGCTACCGAATCCCACGAAATTATTTTAGATGCAAAAGTCTTGATACCATGGATATCAGCTATTTGTTTATTGATAGGTTTCATTAGCATTCTTTTGACTTTCAATTTCTTAAAGAAAAGCAGAAAATTTCACTCCTTGTATCAAGAGGAAATGGACGATGATCTGAATGAAACCTATTATGTGCAAATGAATCGTAATCTTGAGTTTGGAACTATTGCTTTTCATATTACAAGTGTAGCGATTTTATTGGCTCTCTTTATTTCAGGAAGTGAAGTGATTGTACTAGATAGAAGCAATCTAATCTTACCTCTTTCTTTTTTGGGATTAGTATTGATTTTTAATGCTCAAAAATATTTTTATAAGACTATTGCGATTGTTCGTCAGTTTGATTTGGCATTTTTCTCTACACCAAAGGATTATTTAGACTATGTCAATTCTTACGATGAGGGGGAGCGCCAGGCTAATTTGGAACAGAGTTTTCGAATTTTATTCCAATTAAACCAATATGTCTTGCCAGGTCTCTACTTTTTGATTGCTCTCTTTTCCTTGCTGACAGGAGAGATTCAGTTACTAGCTTTCTTGCTGGTAGGAGCGATCCATATTTATATTGGTGTGATGCAGTTGCCTATGGTGAAACGTTATTTTAAATAAAGGAGTTTCTATGATTCGTGTTGAAAATGTAAGCAAAAGTTTTGGGAGCAAAAAAGCTCTTTATCAGATTTCTTTTGAGATTAAGGAGGGTGAAATCTTTGGTTTTCTTGGCCCTTCTGGCTCAGGTAAAACAACCATGATCAATGTCTTAACAGGACAGTTGGCTGCAGATCAAGGTAAAACAGTTTTGTTAGGCAAGAATTCTCAAGATTTAACCTCAAATGATTTGGAACAAATCGGTATAGTTAGTGATGGCAGTGGTTTTTATGAAAAGATGAGTCTTTACAAAAATCTTCTCATCTATGCTAAGCTGTATGGTCTCAAGTCAGATAGAGTAAATCAGGTGCTCCAACAGGTTGGATTGTCAGATGCTAAAGACATCATCGCAGAAAAACTATCTACAGGAATGAAACAACGAATGTTCTTGGCTCGTGCCCTTCTGAATGCTCCTAAGATTCTCTTTCTAGATGAGCCAACCAGTGGCTTAGACCCTACAACATCTAAGATGATTCATACCCTACTTCAAGAATTAAAGCAGGCGGGGACAACTATCTTTCTGACCACGCATGATATGAATGAAGCAACTCTGCTTTGTGATCGCTTATCTCTTTTAAATAAGGGTAATTTAATAGAGTATGGAAGTCCGCAAGATATTATCCAGAAGTACCATGTGGATAAGAAAGTACGTGTGGTTTATAATGATGGACGAGAACAGATAGTTCCATTTGAAGAATTACCACATTTAGACACGACAGATTTGATGGTGGTTCACTCTTGTGAGCCGACACTAGAAGAAATCTTTATCAGATTGACAGGAGAAAAGTTAGATGTTTAGAAAATTAAATGCCCTACTATGGTTAAGAGTGCAAGTTCTTATCAGCAATTCAACTTTGTTGGCGACTCTATTGATGCCTTTTGGTTTTGCTGTTTTATATAATGAATTTTTAAATAAGAATGGACAATTGAGCCTATTTTTACTATCTGCTAGCTTGACGATGGTCTTGAGCATGGGAAGTGGTTATATGGTATCGATTATGATGGCAGAAGATAAGGAAAAACGAAATCTTAAATCACTCCTCCTAAGTGGTGTGACAGCAACAGAATATACTTTCAGTATGCTCGTTCTCCCTATTCTGATAATGTTACTTGCTATGATTGTACTTCCCATCTATCTTAGAGTAGATGTATCTGGTTATTTATTTGCCTACGTTATCTATTTGCTCCTAGCAACTATTAGTATTATTTTTCTCAACCTTCTAATTGGTGCGGTATCAGATACTCAGTCTAAAGCGCAAGTCTATAGTATCTTTCCTATGTTAATTGTCTCTTTTTTACCTATGATTGCTTCTCAAAATGATACGGCTCAGAAAGTGTTGGATTACTCGTTCGTCGGTCCTATTGTAAATCTTTTAAATCAAAAAGGTGGGGAAATATCTTTTTCTAACATCGGTATGTTACTTGCCTGGGTACTTGTGTTAGGAATAGCAAACCTCTTTGTATTGAAAAACAGCTATAAAGCAAGATAGGAGATTTATATGAAACTACTTAAAAACCTTGGCTGGTTTCTTCTAGCCATTCTATCCTTTTTATTCATCTATGGCTTCATTCAGGGGCTCGCGACTACTTCGCTTGCCTTAGGTGCTTCACCTTATGCTGTGACCTTGCTCTATGTGGCCTTGGCTGGAGTATATGTGTACGGTATTTACAAATGGTATCAGAAAGGTCCTGTCAATATTGAGAAGAGTGGCTTCAACCGATTTATTTGGCTTCCTGCCTTGGTTTGGTTCTTATCTCTTGTTGTCCAGTTTTTCTTGCCAAATGATCCTTCAGTAAATCAGCAAATAGCGACAGACTTGACCTTGTCTCAACCACTTTTCTCATTCTTTGCGGTCGTTATTTTTGCTCCTTTGACGGAAGAACTTATCTTTAGAGGGATGTTAGCACGCTACCTCTTTCCTAAGCAGGACAATAGTAAACAAACTCTGATTTTTCTTCTGGTATCTAGTGTTCTGTTTACCTTGATTCATTTCCCAGGTGATGTGCAACAATTTTTTGTCTATTTTAGCCTTGGTTTTAGTTTGGGATTGGCATATATTAGCAGAAAAGGTCTGGTCTACAGTATTTCTCTTCACGCTTTGAATAATTTAGTCGGCTTTTTGATGATTCTCATGCTATAATAGAGTCAGGAGGTCACATGAAACGAGTAATTTTATTAGCAGTGATTCAAGCAGTCGTTCTATTTTTCATCATTGGGGCGCTAGCTTATGCCTTCAAGGGAGATTTCTTCTACAGTCATCTAGCAGTGGTCTTTGCCCCTATTGCCGGTATCTGGCGTTTTGGGACAGCTTACACAACGGAAATCGTCTTGCCTCGAAAGGCAGCTGAAATTGCTGAAAAGCGTAAAGCAGGCAAAAATTCAAAATAAAAGAGTCCGGTGAAGTTCATCGGATTTTTGTATGTGCGTTAATTTTTAGGGACTTTACCTGATTTTTAAAGTCAGGCAAACTTTTCTGATGATTTTCATGAAGAGCCTGCGCTTTTATGGTAAAATAGTAACAGAATAAAAGAGGAGAGAAACAATGAAACGTAGTATGTATGCTGGTCGTGTTCGTGAGGAACACATCGGACAAGAAATTACCTTGAAAGGATGGGTAGGCCGTCGTCGTGACCTTGGTGGTTTGATCTTTATCGACCTTCGTGACCGTGAAGGAATCATGCAGTTGGTTATCAACCCTGAAAAAGTATCTGCAGAGGTTATGACAACAGCTGAAAGCCTTCGTAGCGAATTCGTTATCGAGGTGACTGGTCAGGTCGTTGCGCGTGAGCAAGCCAATGATAAGTTGCCAACTGGTGCAGTTGAGTTAAACGTGACGGCTTTGACAGTGCTTAATACAGCTAAGACAACACCATTTGAGATTAAGGATGGTATTGAGGCTAATGACGATACGCGTTTGCGTTACCGTTACCTTGACCTTCGTCGTCCAGAAATGTTGGAAAATCTCAAACTTCGTGCTAAGGTGACCCACTCTATCCGCAACTACTTGGATGAGTTGGAGTTTATCGACGTGGAGACACCCTTCCTTTCTAAGTCAACACCAGAAGGGGCGCGTGACTATTTGGTACCATCTCGTGTGAATAAAGGACATTTTTACGCGCTTCCTCAAAGTCCACAGATTACTAAGCAGTTGTTGATGAATGCTGGATTTGATCGCTATTACCAAATCGTTAAATGTTTCCGTGACGAGGACTTGCGTGGTGACCGCCAGCCTGAGTTCACCCAGGTCGATTTGGAAACATCTTTCCTTACTGAGCAAGAAATCCAAGATATTACAGAAGGCTTGATTGCGCGTGTGATGAAGGAAACAAAAGGCATCGAAGTAACGCTACCATTCCCTCGTATGAAGTATGACGATGCGATGGCTCTTTACGGTTCTGATAAACCTGATACTCGTTTTGACATGTTGCTTCAGGACTTGACAGAAGTGGTCAAAGGTGTAGACTTTAAAGTCTTTTCAGAAGCACCTGCTGTAAAAGCCATTGTGGTCAAAGGAGCTGCTGACAACTATTCACGTAAAGACATCGACAAGATGACGGAAGTAGCCAAACAGTACGGTGCCAAAGGTCTTGCTTGGGTCAAGGTAGTTGATGGAGAATTAAACGGACCAGTTGCTAAGTTCTTGACAGGCATCCAAGCAGAATTGACAACAGCGCTTGCTCTTGAAGATAAGGACCTCGTTCTCTTTGTGGCGGATACGCTTGAAGTGGCCAATGCAACACTCGGTGCCCTTCGTGGACGTATTGCCAAAGAGCTTGGTTTGATTGATAGCGATAAATTCAACTTCCTTTGGGTGGTTGACTGGCCAATGTTTGAATGGTCTGAAGAAGAAGGTCGTTACATGAGCGCCCACCATCCATTTACTCTACCACAGGAAGAGACTGCTCACGAATTAGAAGGTGATTTGGCGAAGGTTCGTGCCATTGCTTACGATATTGTCTTGAACGGTTATGAGCTTGGTGGTGGTAGCCTTCGTATCAATCAAAAAGACCTTCAAGAACGCATGTTCAAGGCTCTTGGTTTCTCAGCTGAAGAAGCAAATGACCAGTTTGGCTTCCTTCTTGAAGCCATGGACTATGGTTTCCCACCACACGGTGGTTTGGCTATCGGGCTTGACCGATTTGTCATGCTCTTAGCAGGAGAAGAAAATATCCGTGAAGTTATTGCCTTTCCTAAGAACAATAAGGCAAGTGACCCAATGACACAAGCTCCTTCAACAGTAGCTCTCAAACAACTAGAGGAACTCAGCTTACAAGTAGAAGAAGATGAAACAAGCAAAACGAATTAAGCGGTGGCGCTATTATCTGCGCCGCTTTGCTCATCAGATAAAAATTTTACGTGTCTTACAAAGCATCTCTCGTGAAAAATACGATGAGAAGATTTCGGCTTCTCTGGTCTATGGTTTTTTATCAGCAGTAGCGGTCAATTTCTTTTTCCAACCAGGGCATGTGTATTCGAGTGGTGCGACAGGTTTGGCACAGATTATCTCTGCCTTGAGTAATCACTGGTTTGGTTTTCATATTCCGATTTCGCTGACCTTCTACGCCATTAATTTTCCTTTGATGGTCTTGGCTTGGTATCAGATTGGCCATAAGTTCACCGTCTTTACCTTTATCACGGTATCCATGAGTTCCTTCTTTATCCAGTTTGTCCCTGTGGCGACCTTGACTGAGGATCCTATTATCAATGCCCTTTTTGGGGGTGTTGTCATGGGCTTGGGGATTGGTTTTGCGCTCCGTAACAACATTTCTAGCGGAGGTACAGATATTGTCAGCCTGACCATTCGTAAGAAAACAGGTAAGAATGTCGGCAGTATTTCTTTCTTGGTAAATGGGACTATCATGCTGATAGCAGGTTTGACCTTTGGTTGGAAATACGCTCTCTACTCTATGATTACCATCTTTGTCTCTAGCCGTGTGACAGACGCTGTCTTTACCAAGCAAAAACGCATGCAGGCCATGATTGTGACCAATCATCCAGATAAAGTAATTGAGAAAATCCATAAAAAATTGCACCGCGGAGCAACCATGATCCACGATGCAGAAGGAACCTATAATCACGAAAGAAAGGCAGTTTTAATAACTGTCATTACACGTGCAGAATTTAATGAATTTAAACAGATTATGAAACAGGTGGATCCAGGTGCCTTTGTCTCTGTATCTGAGAATGTTCATATTCTGGGACGATTCGTTGAAACAGAAAATTAGTGACTAAAAAAACCAGCGCGAGCTGGTTTTTATTTTTCGATAATTTTGTGGGCGATTAACTGACGGTAACAAATTTGTTTATTGCTCTTAGCATCGTTGATAATCTGAAGAATCGTTTCAAATGATGTTTGACCGAGTTCTAGGCTATTGATATCGACATAGGCTGCCAAGTTGAGCTTGGGATTGACAGAGTCGAAGCTGAGAACAGGGACATCCAGCTGGTGCTTAGCGATGTAGTCACAGACCCCTTCAGCTAGGAGGCTATCAGTTGTGATGATAGCGTCAATCATAGGATCGTGTTTAAACAAACGCTTACTGAATTGATAGCCCTTTTCTTCTAGGAATTCGTTTGCAAAATAGGTCAAGTTACTGTCAAGAGGCAGTTGGTACTGTTTGAGTGCTGACTCATAGCCTGTTAAACGGTCTTGTGTTACGAAGAGTCTCTTAGTCCCTCCAATAAAGGCAATTCGTTTGCAGCCTTTTTTGATGAAATATTCAGTCGCATCAAAACCAGCTTGAACATTGTCATTATCGACAAGTGGAATGAAGGGGGACAGAGATTTTCCGAGGATGAGGAAGGGGAACTGCTCATCAGCCACCAGTTTGACTAAAGGATCTTCCTCTTCGGCATAAAGGAAAATTAAACCGTCTACACGTTTACCATAGACCATTTGTGAGATGGCAGTAAGACGTTCCTTCTCATCTTTCCCTGTTGCTATCTGAATGGCATAGTGGTTTTCAGAGGCGACTTGAGAGATGCCACGTAGGACTGATGGAAAGAAAGGATTCTGGTAGAAGGCATCTGAATCATCAGGAAGAACTAAACCGATAACTTGCGTATAACTGCTTACCAAACTGCGAGCGTTGAGGTTGGGGTGGTAATTGAGTTCCTTCATAGCCTTGCGAACGCGTTTTTTTGTTTCGTCGCTAATGGTTGATTTATTTTGAATAACACGGGTTACGGTTGAAGGCGAAACACCAGCAGCCTTGGCCACGTCTTTAATCGTAACGGGCATAAAAATCTCCTATTTATGGTAATCTGGATCACGGAAATGCGTTTTATAAAAGATAGTGACCAGATAAAGGACAAAAAGAATATTTTGTATAGTGATGAGGTTTGACATATTTTGGCCAAACAATCCCAAAATAAGCGTAATCAGAGTCGGCAATCCTAAACAGTTCAAGATAAAATGGTAGCACTCTTTAAAGGTTCTAAATGAAAAGAGGCGGGATTTCTTAGTGATATAAAGGAGAAGACTAGCTCCTAGAGAGACGATAAAGAAATTCAAACCAAAGAGGAAGCTTGCACCGAGAACTAGGAAGAGACTGATATAGACACGATTTTGTTGGTACCAGTCTTTAGAAATCGCTTGGGTCAAGCTGTCTTTGCTTTTGAAACTCTCAGTCTGAATGGCTCGGTAAGAGATACGGGTCAGTTCCTTACTTTCCTTGCTGATGACGAGCTCATTCGTATCGAAATGCAGTTGCAAGTCCTTAGGTAGTTCCTTACTTTGACTTGGACCAATCACAATAGAAGATGCTTGACTAGCTGTTCCTGTATAAGTTAAGTTGCCATCAACAATTGTAGCGTGTTCAGAGAGATCCTGGACAACCTCATTTGTCAATGGTTCATAGACATTATCGATAAAGGTTTCTAGCGGATAAGTATCCTGTGAGCTGTTTTGGATGGCAATGGGTACCATAGACAAGCTAATAAGGAAGATACTGGTAAAGAGAAGTTGAAACCAGTTGAGCCCGAAACGTTTGGACAGGGGCTTACGAAATCCCCAAATACTTGAAAAATAGGAAAATGGATATGGAAGCATAGGTATCTTTCTAAAAGGTGTTTTCTATATGAGTATTATTATATAGAGAAATGCGCTTTATTTCAAGTCTAGGAGAAAAATTGCTTGTTGCAAGAATATTATATTTACAGTAGCAATCGCTAATACTCAATGAAAATCAAGAGCAAACTAGGAAGCTAGCCGCAGGTTGCTCAAAACACTGTTTTGAGGTTGCAGATGGAAGCTGACGTGGTTTGAAGAGATTTTCGAAGAGTATAAAATGAAAAAGGGTGGCGGGGATATATTATCCCTTGTCGCCACCACTTGTAAGTCCTGAAACAAAGTTCTTTTGTAGGAAGAAGAAGAGAATACAGATTGGAAGGGCGATGAGGATAGCACCTGCTGAGAAGTAGGCGATCTTCATGTTTTTCACATTGCTAACGAAGGTTTGGAGACCTACGGCAACAGTAAAGTATTCTTTCTCACGAAGCAAGAAACTAGAGAGGATGTAGTCCCCGAAAGGTCCCATGAAGGCCCAGAGAGCTTGTACGGCAACCATTGGGCGAACAAGTGGAAGAACAATTTGCCAGAAGCGGCGGAAGTGTCCTGCACCGTCTAGTTTTGCAGATTCGTCTAGAGACATTGGCACTGTATCGAAGTAGCCTTTCATGAGCCAAGCATTCATCGGGATACCTCCACCAACGTAGAGGAAGATGAGGAACCAGCTGTGGTTAAGGGCGTTCAACATAAGCGCCATAACGAAGAAGGCTGTCAAAGCGGCCATGGTTGGCACCATTTGGATAATCAAGAAGAAGACCAAACTTTGTTTACGAGCCAAGAAGTTGTAACGGCTGTAGGCATAACCAGCAAGTACGATGATACTTGTTTGAACAACCATGGTAATCAAGGCGATAATCAAAGTATTGAGGTACCAAGTACCGTACAAGGTTTCAGTGAAGAGGCCTTTAAAGTTATCAAAATTGAGGTCGATATTAGTATCTAGTTTAAAGGCTGAGACGTTACCTGCTTTAAAGGCTGACATGATGGTAATCAAAAGTGGATAGATAATCACGATTGATAGGCCAATTAAGTAGAGGTAAGTAAGGGTTTGAGTCAGTCTACGTTTGAGTTTAATTGAGTTATTCATCTTAGACGTCCTCCATATCAAATGCGTGTAGTTTCTTGAATGCGATCATAGAGATTGAGATGACAATGATAGAGATAATCAAGGTAACAGCTGCCGCCATTGAGTATTGAGGAGATGTACCTGTTGTCAAACGGTAGATCCATGAGATCAAGATATCGGTTGAACCAGCTCCACCTCCGACACTACCAGGTCCTCCACCATTGAAGAGGTACATGATAGAGAAGTTGTTAAAGTTGAAGGTGTATTGGCTAATCAAAGTAGGTGCTGCAACAGCCAAGATCATTGGGAAAGTGATGTTGCGGAATTTTTGCCAAGCATTAGCACCGTCAATATAAGCTGCTTCGTAAAGGTCGTTAGGAATAGATTGTAAGATACCTAAAGTCAAAACGTAGATGTATGGGAATCCAAGCCAACCTTGCATCATAATCAAGGCAACCTTTGTCCAAGTAGGGTCTGTTTTCCAAGGAATAAGAGCCCCATCAAGGAAAGGAAGGAATTTAGCAAAGATCGGCAAGACTTGAGTGTTGATAGCACCGACACTATCATTAAACATGTTTGAGAATGTCAAGATAGTGATGAAGGCTGGGACAGCCCAAGGAAGAAGGAAAATAACACCAAAGATACGTTTTCCTTTGATAAATGGTTGGTTAGCAATGATAGCTGTGAAGATACCAATCACGATCTGTAAAGTTGAGGCAGATAAAGCCCAAATGATAGTCCAAGAAAGAACAGAACCGAAGGCAGAACGGAAGGTACTCAAGCTCCAAATGTTTGTAAAGTTTGTCAAACCAACCCAGTCCAACAATTTGTTTGGTGGCAAGTGTTGGAAGTCGTAGTTAGTAAAGGCAATCATCAAGGTTACGATAACTGGGAAGATGATTGCAAAAGTCATGGCAACATAAGATGGAATGATCAAGAGGTAAGGGAAGCCATTTTCATAGATTCCTTTGACCATTTCTTTAAAGGTAAGTGCTACTGGAATACCATTGTTAATGTGTTTAGCAGTTGTATGTGCATCTTTAATATTTGAGAAATAAAAGAGTACATAAACGACTACAAAGATTAAATGGAAGGCACCACGAATCAGCATAAAGAGGGAATTGTCACGACCTGGCTTGTCACCAAGAGTGATGAGATTGCTCAATTCAGGGGCTGCAAGTGCTAGGAAATAAAGGACAAATACGATGGTTACACCAAGGAAGATAAAACCTTTGGCCTTTTGTTTATTGTAAATCTGTCCTAACCCAGGAATGATAGACAGCAGGGCTGCTTTACTAGGTTGTTGCTTTTCCATAATAACTCCTTTCATAGGATACTGGTTTCTAGATAAAACCTAAACTATTTGTGTTTTTGTTGATAAATTCAAAGGGGGATTTGATTTCCACCCCCCCTTGAACAAATTTTTTATTCACCAAATTTTTGTTTGATTGTTTCTTTGATCAATGTTACAGCATCGTTAGCAGCTGTTTTAGCATCTTTCTTACCACTTACAGCTTCAAACAACATTGTTTTAGCTGGGTCCCAAACAGCTGACATTTGAGAGATGTTTGGCATTGGTTGAGCGTTCTTGAACTGTTTGATAACAGCTGTTGTCAACTCATCATTTTTACCTTCAGCGTATGAACGAGCTTCAGTGTTAGCTGGGATTTCATTAGTTTTATCGTAGAAGGCTTTTTGTTGTTCAGTTGAAACAAGGAAGTCTACAAATTTTTGAGCAGCTTCAAGGTTCTTAGTGCTTGATGGGATGATCCAAGCTTTACCACCACCAAATGCTGCGTAGTCTTTTCCGTTTGGAAGAGTTGGGATAGTTGCAACACCGTAGTTTACTTTAGCGTCTTTGAAGGCTTGAGCTTTCCAAGGTCCATCGATGATAGCAGCTGTTTTACCTTCTTGGAATTGAGTTTGGATTAGGTTTCCAGCTCCTTCAGTATCTTGCATACCTTTAGGCCATTTTTCATACCAAGTTTTAGCGTATTCTACACCTTTGATAGCGCCGTCGTTTGCAAGACCGATGTCTTTAGCGTCTTTACCGTTTTGTCCGAATACGTAAGCGCCGTTACCAGCAAGAAGTCCGTATGCAAAGTAGAAGTTTGTCCAGTCAGCTAGGAAAGCAGAAGTTTTTCCATCTTCTCCAGCGAATGCGTATTTGCTATCTTTAGCAAGGTTTTCCAAGTCAGCAAATGTTTTTGGAGCTTCTTTTACCAAGTCTTTGTTGTAGTACATAACAAGTGACTCGATAACGGCAGGAGCACCGTAAACTTTACCGTCAGCAGCTGTTACAAGAGATTTAGTTTTATCATCTGTTTTAGCACCGTCGCTCAATTTCACTTCTGAAAGTTGTCCGTCAGTACCAAGGCTACCTACACGGTCGTATGGAGCCATCATAACGTCAGGAGCTTGACCTGATTGGTTGTCAAGAGAAAGTTTGTCAAGCCCACCCATTTGGTCACCAGATTTGATGTTAACTGTTGTTCCTGATTGTTCTTTATAAGCTTTAGCTACTGTTTCAGCATAAGCTTTGTATTGGTCCTCAACGTAAAGAGTGATTTCTTTCGCTTCAGATGAACCAGAATCAGCAGGCTTATCAGCAGTTTTGCTTCCGCAAGCTACCAAAAGCAAGCTAGCAAGTGTAGCAGTTCCAAGCACAGCAGCGCTCTTCATGAATTTAGATGACATAGTGTATTCCTCCTAAAGAATAACAAATTTTATAATGAGGAAACGCAAACGTTTTCCTTTATGGGACTAGTATAGCACAAATAGAAAACGGTTGCAAGTGTTTTTTGTAAAAATTTTAAAAAAATTTCACGGGAATGGTAAGCGTTTTATTTGTTTATAATAGAAGAAAAGTCGGAAAATATATTTTCATGATTTTACTGAAATTATTTAGGGAAACGATTGCCTAAATTTTGAACAAAAAATAAATTGCTCTAGACCAAAAGTAGGCTAAGTTGAGCCTTCTATTTGTAGTTGAAGAAGATTTTGTAAATAGAAAAGAAAAATGTATATGTATACATAAAGAAGGACAAGTTTTTTTTAAAAAAATAATCAAAAAGTTTTTTAAAAACGCTTGCAATTATTCCAAAAATAAAGTATACTTATCTTAACGCAAACGTTTGCGCCCAAAAATGAAAATTTAAACTACAAATACACGAGGTGTTGTTTATGAAAAAACGTCAAAGTGGTGTGTTGATGCACATCTCTTCTCTACCAGGAGCCTACGGAATCGGATCGTTTGGTCAAAGTGCTTACGACTTCGTTGATTTCTTGGTCCGTACAAAACAACGTTACTGGCAAATCCTTCCATTAGGAACAACTAGTTACGGAGATTCTCCTTACCAGTCTTTCTCAGCCTTCGCAGGAAACACTCATTTTATCGATTTGGATATCTTGGTGGAGCAAGGTTTGTTGGAAGCAAGTGACCTTGAAGGAGTTGACTTTGGTAGCGATGCGTCTGAAGTTGACTATGCTAAGATTTACTATGCACGTCGTCCTCTTTTAGAAAAAGCGGTGAAACGTTTCTTTGAAGTCGGAGATGTTAAAGATTTTGAGAAATTTGCTCAAGACAACCAATCATGGCTTGAGCTCTTTGCTGAGTATATGGCTATCAAAGAGCATTTTGAAAATCTTGCTTGGACTGAATGGCCAGATGCAGATGCTCGCGTTCGTAAAGCTTCAGCGCTTGAAAGCTATCGTGAGCAATTGGCAGACAAGTTGGTTTACCACCGTGTGACTCAATACTTCTTCTTCCAACAATGGTTGAAATTGAAAGCTTACGCTAACGACAACCACATCGAAATCGTTGGAGACATGCCAATCTACGTAGCGGAAGATTCAAGCGATATGTGGGCAAATCCACATCTCTTCAAGACAGATGTCAACGGTAAGGCGACTTGCATCGCAGGATGCCCACCAGATGAATTTTCTGCAACTGGTCAGCTTTGGGGGAACCCAATCTATGACTGGGAAGCAATGGACAAAGACGGCTACAAATGGTGGATTGAACGCTTGCGTGAAAGCTTCAAAATCTACGATATCGTTCGTATCGACCACTTCCGTGGTTTCGAATCTTACTGGGAAATCCCTGCTGGTTCCGATACAGCAGCACCTGGTGAGTGGGTCAAAGGTCCGGGCTACAAGCTTTTTGCAGCCGTTAAGGAAGAACTTGGTGAGCTAAACATCATCGCTGAAGACCTTGGCTTCATGACTGATGAAGTTATTGAGTTGCGTGAACGTACTGGCTTCCCAGGAATGAAGATTCTTCAATTTGCCTTCAACCCAGAAGACGAAAGTATCGATAGCCCACACTTGGCACCTGCTAACTCAGTTATGTACACAGGAACTCACGATAATAACACGGTCCTTGGTTGGTACCGTAACGAGATCGATGATGCAACTCGTGAGTACATGGCTCGCTATACTAACCGTAAAGAATACGAAACAGTGCCACACGCTATGCTTCGTACAGTCTTTTCATCAGTTAGCTTCATGGCAATTGCAACTATGCAAGATTTGCTAGAATTGGATGAGACAGCTCGTATGAACTTCCCATCTACCCTTGGTGGAAACTGGTCTTGGCGTATGACTGAAGATCAATTGACACCAGCTGTCGAGGAAGGTTTGCTTGACTTGACAACAATCTATCGACGAATTAATGAAAATTTGGTAGAATTAAAGAAATAATACAATATCAGGAGACACCTTAAACATGTTATCACTACAAGAATTTGTACAAAATCGTTACAATAAAACCATTGCAGAATGTAGCAATGAAGAGCTTTACCTTGCTCTTCTTAACTACAGCAAGCTTGCAAGCAGCCAAAAACCAGTCAACACTGGTAAAAAGAAAGTTTACTATATCTCAGCTGAGTTCTTGATTGGTAAACTCTTGTCAAACAACTTGATCAACCTTGGTCTTTACGACGATGTCAAAAAAGAACTTGCTGCTGCAGGTAAAGACTTGATCGAAGTTGAAGAAGTTGAATTGGAACCATCTCTTGGTAATGGTGGTTTGGGACGTTTGGCTGCCTGCTTTATCGACTCAATTGCGACTCTTGGTTTGAATGGTGACGGTGTTGGTCTTAACTACCACTTTGGTCTTTTCCAACAAGTTCTTAAAAACAACCAACAAGAAACAATTCCAAATGCATGGTTGACAGAGCAAAACTGGTTGGTTCGCTCAAGCCGTAGCTACCAAGTACCATTTGCAGACTTTACTTTGACATCAACTCTTTACGATATTGATGTTACTGGTTATGAAACAGCAACTAAAAACCGCTTGCGTTTGTTTGACTTGGATTCAGTTGATTCTTCTATTATTAAAGATGGTATCAACTTTGACAAGACAGATATCGCTCGCAACTTGACTCTCTTCCTTTACCCAGATGATAGTGACCGTCAGGGTGAATTGCTCCGTATCTTCCAACAATACTTCATGGTTTCAAATGGTGCACAATTGATCATCGACGAAGCAATCGAAAAAGGAAGCAACTTGCATGACCTTGCTGATTATGCCGTTGTACAAATCAACGATACTCACCCATCAATGGTTATCCCTGAATTAATCCGTCTTTTGACTGCACGTGGTATCGAGCTTGACGAAGCAATCTCAATCGTTCGTAGCATGACTGCCTACACTAACCACACAATCCTTGCTGAAGCCCTTGAAAAATGGCCTCTTGAATTCTTGCAAGAAGTGGTTCCTCACTTGGTACCAATCATCGAAGAATTGGACCGTCGCGTGAAAGCAGAATACAAAGATCCAGCTGTTCAAATTATCGATGAGAGCGGACGTGTTCACATGGCCCACATGGATATCCACTACGGATACAGCGTTAACGGGGTAGCAGCACTTCATACTGAAATCTTGAAGAACTCTGAGTTGAAAGCCTTCTACGACCTTTACCCAGAAAAATTCAATAACAAAACAAACGGTATTACTTTCCGTCGTTGGCTTATGCATGCTAACCCAAGATTGTCTCACTACTTGGATGAGATTCTTGGAGAAGGTTGGCACCATGAAGCAGATGAGCTTGAAAAACTTTTGTCTTATGAAGACAAAGCAGCTGTCAAAGAAAAATTGGAAAGCATCAAGGCTCACAACAAACGTAAATTGGCTCGTCACTTGAAAGAACACCAAGGTGTGGAAATCAATCCAAACTCTATCTTTGACATCCAAATCAAACGTCTTCACGAGTACAAACGCCAACAAATGAACGCTTTGTACGTGATTCACAAATACCTTGACATCAAAGCTGGTAACATCCCTGCTCGTCCAATCACAATCTTATTTGGTGGTAAAGCAGCTCCAGCCTATACAATCGCTCAAGACATCATCCACTTGATCCTTTGCATGTCAGAAGTTATTGCTAACGATCCAGCAGTAGCTCCACACTTGCAAGTAGTTATGGTTGAAAACTATAACGTTACTGCAGCAAGCTTCCTTATCCCAGCATGTGATATCTCAGAACAAATCTCACTTGCTTCTAAAGAAGCTTCAGGTACTGGTAACATGAAATTCATGTTGAACGGAGCTTTGACTCTTGGTACTATGGACGGAGCTAACGTGGAGATCGCTGAGTTGGTTGGTGATGAAAACATCTACATCTTTGGTGAAGATTCAGAAACTGTTATCGACCTTTACGCAAAAGCAGCTTACAAATCAAGCGAATTCTACGCTCGTGAAGCTATCAAACCATTGGTTGACTTCATCGTTAGCGATGCAGTTCTTGCAGCTGGAAACAAAGAGCGCTTGGAACGTCTTTACAATGAATTGATCAACAAAGACTGGTTCATGACTCTTCTTGACTTGGAAGACTACATCAAAGTGAAAGAGCAAATGCTTGCTGACTATGAAGACCGTGACGCATGGTTGGATAAAGTTATCGTTAACATTTCTAAAGCAGGATTCTTCTCATCTGACCGTACAATCGCTCAGTATAACGAAGATATCTGGCACTTGAACTAAGATACAAGTTTATACTAATACATTTTGTAAAAAAGCGAATTCCGATTGAAATTCGCTTTTTTAAATGCTGTGGATTTGGGTCAATTTTGTCTAAAAATAGGGAGATCCTAGATACAGTGAAGGCTTTAAATGCTGATTTTTACGGTCTTTCAGACTCATGATTAGAACACCTCATATTTCTTGTATTCGTTTACATAAAGCATTATAATATGATTGTAGGAAAGAAGGTGTTTTTATGTGGAAAAAATATTTTTCAAAATATAGATGGACTGATTTATTTTGGATTTTATTTATCATTTTGACCTGCCTCTATATAGGTAACCATGATTTGTTTCCTCTCAATCATCAAGAATTCTCTTTTCGTGGTAGCTTTTGGGGGTTGGTACTTGCCTTATATCACTTACTATTTATTGATAAGTTTGTAATTTCGAATCGAAAATAAAGATTAGAACTATGCTTGACTGCCTACTTTTATGATTGATTTTGGAGGAAGATTTTGTCTCTATTATTTATTATTTTAAATTTGTTTATCTTGTACAAGATCTATTCTTTGAGGCGGGAGAAATCGAAATACTTGATTTATACGGCCTATATCATATTTGAAGTAAATGTAATATATGGTATTCAATGGCTATTAAGAGAACTGATTTCAACTATTTCCCCTTAATGTGTAGGGAAACTATAACAAAACGCATAAGATTAAGGTTTTTGAGTACCTGTTCTTATGCGTTTTTGTAATATTGAAGATTTTCGGTAAGTTTTATACCTTTGGGAAGTCTAGTTTAGAATGCTTTTCCAACAAGTATCTCTGCTTCAATGGTAATCTCTGTCAGTTGGCTCCAGTCAATCTTGCTCTGGTCGATGTGAAAGAGGAGAGGAGTCATACTGAGTAGGGATTGGAGCTGCTCAGTTGTGATAGTCTTAGTCAGAGAGGCCGTTTGGCTAGATAGGATGGTAAAGTGTTCTTGGAAATGATTTTTGATATCTTGGTTGGAATAGTCCTTGTTTGTAAGCTGGTCTTGTGCCTTCTGACGGATTTCTTTGAGGTGATTTTTAGTTGGAATAACCTTTATCAAGATACCGTCTTTAGATAAAACGCGACGAAATTCTCCGTAATTGGCAGGGGAAAAGATATCAAGTAAGATATCCATGCTGGCGTCTTTTATAGGAAGACGAGCTAAGTCACCAACGAACCAATTGACTGCCCAGTTGGGTTCGCTCTTGGCAGCGATTTGGACGGAATCTTTGGAAATATCAAAGGCATAGAAGGTTTTTTCAGGGTGATTTTCTTGGAGTTTTCGAGAGTAGAAACCTTCGCCACAACCGATATCCAAGATTGTTGTGGCAGTTTTTGAGCTTGCAAGCAAGTTAGATACAGCCTCTAAGATAGCTTGATAAAAGCCGGCTTCTAGGATTTGTTGACGGTTTTGAAAATTTTCCTTGTCGTAGTTAGCAGATTGCTTGATTTGAGGTGCCAGATTGATATAGCCAAATTTAGCCAAGTCAAAAGAATGACGATTGCAGCATTTGAGACTGCTCTCTACCAGAGTCAGATTTTCTTGACAGATAGGACAGGCAAAGGCAGTCGCAGAAGCAAAACGCTGGAGTTTGGGTTTGAGATTTGTATTCATAGTTTAAGTGTATCAAAAGAGGCAAATGAAAGCAACTTTAGGAGTAAGTAGATGGGAGATTCAGTAGAAATAAAACTAATACTCTTCGAAAATCAAATTCAAACCACGTCAACGTCGCCTTGCCGTACTCAAGTACAGCCTGCGGCTAGTTTCCTAGTTTGCTCTTTGATTTTCATTGAGTATAATTTTCCAATTTATAAAATGGAATTGCTTTTATATCTAAATTGCTATATAATAATGATAAGGAGGAAATAAGTATGTTAAAAGAAGTATTAACCGTCGCAAAAGTTGCGAAAAAATCATCACTCTTTTTGGGTGGTGTCGCATTTGGTACCCTTGGTTTGAAAATCTTAGCAAGTAAGGAAGCTAAAAAAGGTTATTCTAAAGCTTTAGCTAAGGCTTACAAGTTGAAAGACGGGCTAGATGCATCTGTTTCTGTTGTGAAACAACATGGAGACGATGTCTTGCAAGATGCCAAATATTTGTACGAGCAAGAGAAAAAAGAAGAGCAATTAGATAGCCTTATAGGAGAATAATATGTCTTTTAAAGTGCTACATAGAGGATACCAACATATCCGACTATCATCTTCTTTTTCACTCACCTTGGATATTCAAGACTATCTTCGTTCCTTGGCGAGAGATGAAAAGGGGATTGAGTCTATCCAGTTTTACATGGATCAACAGCACTTTACTCTACGCATAAAAGAAGGCTTTTCTGTATTAGATAATGCAGAAGCCTTTTTAAAAAGAATTGATAAAGGGAAAGTTTCTGAGTTGATGACTCTTCCCATTCGTAGAGAAGAGAGTGCTTATTCTATTGTTTCAGGTGCAGCGATTAAGCGTGTGCTTTTTCGTAGTTTTGTGCCGTATCCTATTCGCTATATATGGACTTGTTATCAGGCTTTTGGCTATATTAGAGAAGCCTATCAAACACTAGCGCGTAAGGAATTAACGATGGAAGTCTTGGACTGTTCGGCGATTTTATTGTCCTTGTTTATGAACCAATCCAAGACTGCCAGCAACATCATGTTTATGCTTGATTTGGGGAATCATTTAGATCAATGGTCCTTGAAAAAAACTGCAACAGATTTAGAACAAAGCCTTCTTGCAAAAGAGAGCGATGTATTCTTAGTGCAGGGCGATACGGTCGTTAGTATCAAGAGTTCCGATGTTCAAATAGGAGATGTCTTGGTCCTATCTCAAGGAAATGAAATTCTGTTTGATGGACAAGTGGTTTCAGGTTTAGGTATGGTCAACGAAAGCTCCTTGACGGGAGAGAGTTTTCCAGTTGAAAAAAGAGAGTCTGATTTGGTTTGTGCAAATACAGTATTAGAAACTGGAGAGTTACGCATTCGTGTAACCGATAATCAGATGAACAGCCGTATTTTACAACTGATTGAGTTGATGAAGAAATCTGAAGAAAACAAGAAAACGAAACAACGCTATTTCATCAAGATGGCGGATAAGGTCGTCAAATATAATTTCTTGGGGGCTGGTCTGACTTACCTATTGACAGGTTCTTTTTCTAAGGCTATTTCTTTCCTATTGGTCGATTTCTCCTGCGCTTTGAAAATCTCTACTCCTGTAGCTTATTTGACAGCTATCAAGGAGGGGTTGAACCGTGAAATGGTGATTAAGGATGGAGATGTTCTGGAGAAATATCTGGAAGTTGATACTTTCTTGTTTGATAAGACGGGAACAATCACAACTAGTTATCCTATAGTTGAAAAGGTGTTACCTTTTGGGGACTATAGTGAGGAAGATATTCTCAGAATCAGTGCCTGTCTTGAGGAACACATTTACCATCCTATTGCTAATGCCATCGTCAAGCAAGCCGAGATAGAGGGAATTGAACATGAGGAAATGCATGGGAAACTCCAATATATCGCAAGTAAGGGGATTAAATCTCATATAGATGGCCAACCAGTTCTTATTGGGAATTATGTCTTGATGCAGGATGAGCAGATTCATATCAGTTCGGAACAAAATGCTTTAATTGAAGAGTACAAGAGTCACTACAATCTCTTATTCTTAGCTTATCAGAATGAATTGATTGGAATGTTCTGCATTCATACTCCTTTGAGAAAAGAAGCAAAAGCAGCCTTGGAGAAACTTAAGGCACAAGGGAAAAAATTGATTCTGGCAACAGGGGACACCTTGGTTAGGACAGAGGAATTAGTCAAAGATTTGCCCTTTGATCAGGTTTATACAGATTTGAAACCTGATGGGAAATTTGAGTTAGTAGAGGAACTGCAGAAAGCAGGTCACACTATTTTGATGGTTGGGGATGGGTTGAATGACTCAGCTGCTCTAACCCTATCAGATATCGGTGTGGTGATGAATGAGAGTGCAGATATTTCTAAGCAGATGAGCGATATATTATTGTTAGATAATCGTTTGGATTTCTTCCAAGAGTTGGATTGGCTATCATCATCTTTGCAAACACTCATCAAGAAGAATATTCAAGATACCGTTGTCGTAAATAGTAGTTTGATTGGCTTTGGCTTGTTTAACTGGCTCAGCCCTTCAAATCTTTCTATCTTACATAATCTAACAACCTTACGCATTGTCCTGCGTAGCCTGTCTATTAAGGGATAGGTGGGGACTATTCACAGCAAAAAGGAGTTACCTTTCTCGAGGGTAACTCCTTTGTTTATAGGTAAATGTTGAACAGTTTAGTAAGTCAATACAAAGTATTTTTTCTTACCGCGACGGATAACAGTCAGTTCGTTCTCTAACTTATCAGCATCACTCAAGACATAGTCAAGGTCTTGGATGCGGTCGCCGTTGACGTAGATAGCACCGTTTTGAACGTCTTCACGGGCTTGGCGTTTTGAGTTAACCACACCAGATGACACGAGCAGTTCTACGATATTGTGGTTTTCGTCTGCCTGTACTTGGTAGTTTGGTACACCACGAAGTCCTTGTTTGAGCTCTTTGACAGAAAGGTTTTTGATGTTTCCTGCAAAGAGTTGCTCAGTGATGTTGAGGGCTTCTTTGTAGGCTTCTTCGCCGTGAACAAGTGTGACAACTTCACGAGCCAAGACTTTTTGAGCCAAGCGTTCGTGTGGAGCCGATTCAAATTGTTTGCGGATGTCTTCAATCTCATCAAGTGACAAGAAAGTAAAGATTTTCAAGAAGCGAACAGCGTCAGCGTCCATAACGTTCATCCAGAATTGGTACATTTCGTATGGAGAAGTCTTTTCAGGATTGAGCCAAACTGCGTTTCCTTCTGATTTACCAAATTTCTTACCAGTTGCATCGGTAATCAGTGGAACAGTGATAACGTGACCAGTTTTGTCAGCCTTACGACGAAGCAATTCAGTACCAGCTGTCATATTTCCCCACTGGTCAGAACCACCGATTTGAAGAGTGACATTATGGTCTTGGTTAAGGACGAAGAAGTCGTACCCTTGCATGATTTGGTAAGCGAACTCAGTGTAAGAAATTCCTGTTTCGATCCGTTTTTTCACAGACTCCTTGCTCATCATGTAGTTGACAGTGAAGTATTTTCCGATATCACGGAGGAAGTCAATGAAGCTGATGCTGCCAAACCAGTCGTAGTTGTTGACCATGACAGCTTTATTTTCACCATTTTCAAAGTCAAGAAAACGAGAAAGTTGTCCTTGGATAGACTTGACCCAGCCATCTACTGTGTCTTTTGTTTGGAGACTACGTTCAGCATCTTTGAAGGACGGATCTCCGATGAGACCTGTAGCACCGCCAACGAGCGCATAAGGTTTGTGACCTGCTAGTTGCAAGCGACGACTTGTCAAGATTGCGACAAGGTGGCCTAGGTGAAGGCTGTCAGCAGTTGGATCGTAGCCAGTATAATAAGAAACTTGACCTTCTTCTAGGGCTTTACGCAAAGCTTCTTCATCAGTCGTTTGAAAAATCAAACCACGCTCTTTTAGCTCATCAAAAATGTGCATGTGTCTTTTCTCCTTTTTAAAATTATTGTTTCTAACTATTGTATCACAAACTTGGGCAATAGCCTAGCAGAATAGGGAAGAAAGTGGCTATTTTATTGAAAGTTTCCCTTTTGTGGTATAATAGATAGAGTGAGGAAATCCATGCAAAATCAATTAAATGAATTAAAACGAAAAATGCTGGAATTTTTCCAGCAAAAACAAAAACATAAAAAATCAGCTAGCCCTGGCAAGAAAGGCTCAAGTGCCCAAAAATCTAAATCCCTAGATAGGCCAGCCATTTTTCCAGCTATTTTACTGAGTATAAAAGCCTTATTTAACTTACTCTTTGTGCTCGGTTTTCTAGGAGGAATGTTGGGAGCTGGGATTGCCTTGGGGTACGGAGTGGCCTTATTTGACAAGGTTCGGGTGCCTCAGACAGAAGAATTGGTACATCAGGTCAAGGACATTTCTTCTATTTCAGAGATTACCTATGCGGATGGGACGGTGATTGCTTCCATAGAGAGTGATTTGTTGCGCACTTCTATCTCATCTGAGCAAATTTCGGAAAATCTGAAGAAGGCTATCATTGCGACGGAAGACGAACACTTTAAAGAACATAAGGGTGTAGTGCCCAAGGCGGTGATTCGTGCGACCTTGGGGAAATTTGTAGGTTTGGGTTCCTCTAGTGGGGGGTCAACCTTGACCCAGCAACTAATTAAACAGCAGGTGGTTGGGGATGCGCCGACCTTGGCTCGTAAGGCGACAGAGATTGTGGATGCTCTTGCCTTGGAACGCGCCATGAATAAAGATGAGATTTTAACGACCTATCTCAATGTGGCTCCCTTTGGCCGAAATAATAAGGGGCAGAATATTGCAGGAGCTCAGCAGGCAGCTGAGGGGATTTTCGGTGTAGATGCAAGTCAGTTGACTATTCCTCAAGCAGCATTTTTAGCAGGACTTCCACAGAGTCCCATTACCTATTCTCCTTATGAAAATACTGGGGAGTTGAAGAGTGATGAAGACTTAGAAATAGGCTTGAGACGGGCTAAGGCAGTTCTTTACAGTATGTATCGTACAGGTGCCTTAAGCAAAGACGAGTATTCTCAATATAAGGATTACAATCTTAAACAGGACTTTCTCCCTTCAGCTACAGTCACAGGTGTGTCACGAGGCTATTTATACTTTACAGCCTTGGCAGAAGCTCAAGAACGTATGTATGATTATCTAGCTCAGAGAGACAATGTCTCCGCCAAGGAGTTGAAAAATGAGGCAACCCAGAAGTTTTATCGCGATTTGGCATCCAAGGAAATTGAAAATGGTGGTTATAAAATTACTACTACCATAGACCAGAAAATTCATTCTGCCATGCAAAATGCGGTTGCTGACTATGGCTATCTTTTAGACGATGGAACAGGTCGTGTAGAAGTAGGGAATGTCCTGATGGACAACCAAACAGGTGCTATTCTAGGCTTTGTAGGTGGTCGCAATTATCAAGAAAATCAAAACAATCATGCCTTTGATACCAAGCGCTCACCAGCTTCTACTACCAAGCCTTTGCTGGCCTACGGTATTGCTATTGACCAGGGCTTGATGGGAAGCGAAACGATTCTATCTAACTATCCAACAAACTTTGCCAATGGCAATCCG
Source organism: Streptococcus sp. Marseille-Q7156 (assembly GCF_965119495.1). The sequence continues at coordinate 147,275 of NZ_CBCPLU010000001.1, forward strand.
ATTATGTATGCTAATAGTAAGGGAACAGGAATGATGACCTTGGGAGAAGCTCTGAACTATTCATGGAATATCCCGGCTTACTGGACCTATCGTATGCTTCGTGAAAAGGGTGTTGATGTCAAAGGTTATATGGAAAAGATGGGCTACGAGATTCCTGAGTACGGGATTGAGAGCCTGCCAATGGGTGGTGGTATTGAAGTCACAGTTGCCCAGCATACTAATGGCTATCAGACCCTAGCAAATAATGGTCTATATCATAAAAAACATGTAATTTCTAAAATTGAAACAGCAGATGGTAGAGTGGTGTATGAATATCAGGATAAACCAGTTCAAGTCTATTCAAAAGCTACTGCGACGATTATGCAGGGCTTGTTGCGAGAAGTTCTATCCTCTCGTGTGACAACAACCTTCAAGACGAATCTGACTTCTTTAAATCCTACTCTGGCTAATGCAGATTGGATTGGGAAGACTGGTACAACCAACCAAGACGAAAATATGTGGCTCATGCTTTCGACACCTAGATTAACTCTGGGTGGCTGGATTGGGCATGATGATAATCATTCACTGTCACGTAGAGCAGGTTATTCCAATAACTCTAATTACATGGCTCATCTGGTAAATGCGATTCAGCAAGCCTCCCCAAGCATTTGGGGGAACGAGCGCTTCGCTTTAGATCCTAGTGTCGTAAAATCCGAAGTCTTGAAATCAACAGGTCAAAAACCAGGGAAGGTTTCTGTTGAAGGAAAAGAGGTAGATGTCACAGGTTCTACTGTAACGAGCTATTGGGCTAATAAGGCGGGAGCTCCTACGACAAGCTATCACTTTGCTATTGGTGGAAGTGATGCGGATTATCAGAATGCTTGGTCTAGCATCGTGGGGAGTCTACCAACTCCATCAAGCTCCAGCAGTTCAAGTAGTAGTTCTAACAACAGTAGCAATTCAAGCGCTACTGGACCTTCTTCTTCAAGGACGAGACGATAAGTTCTATAAACTGTGCTAAATGAAGTGGCTAATCAATGGATTGCCACTTTTTTCTTTTTTCCTTTCGTGTTACAATAAAGGTATGAATCAGTATCAGAAAAAGATTGTTAAAGGAACCATTTATTCGCTCTTATCCGGCTTAATCTGGGGAATCTGTGGAATTCTAGGAGAGTATTTCTTTACTCATTATCAGGTGTCCTCTGGCTGGATTACTTCTATGCGTTTGACATTGGCAGGGAGTCTTGTGCTCATTTGGTCAGCAATGCAATTAAAATTGCAAGTGTTAGATATCTGGCGAGACAAGAAAAATTACCTACCCTTTTTAGCCTATGCTATTTTGGGAATTTTCTCAGTCCAGTATTTTTTCTATCTCTGTGTAGAATACTCAAATGCAGCGACAGCAACTATTTTACAGTTTATCAGTCCTGTCTTTATCCTCTTTTACAATCGCTTGGTTTATCAAAAACGAGCGTCAAAAAGCGCTATTTTTTATGTTTTGGTTGCCATGTTGGGTGTTTGCCTGATGGCGACAAAGGGGGATCTTTCTCAGTTATCCATGACACCGCTAGCACTTGTGACGGGTTTGCTGAGTGCCATGGGGGTCATGTTTAATGTTATCTTACCTCAACCTTTTGCGAAGCGTTATGGTTTTGTTCCGACGGTTGGGTGGGGGATGATTTTGGCAGGTTTATTTAGCAATATCCTCTCGCCGGTTTATCAGCTTTCCTTTACTCCTGATATTTGGAGTATCTTGATTTGCCTCACTATTGCTTTCTTTGGAACGGCTTTTGCTTTTTTTATTTCCATGAAGGCTGTGTCTTTGGTTTCTCCCTTGGTGGTTTCCGTTATCAGTGCCAGTGAACCTCTCTCTTCTGCCCTTTTGAGTGTTTTGTTTTTAGGATTGGTAGTGGATTGGTCCCTTCTTCTAGCTATGGCCTTGATTATTTTGCCCATGATTTTCCTATCGATAGAAGAAGCGAAAGAAAGTAAATAAAAAGTCTTTTCTTAATTCTAAAAGTGTGCTATACTAGAATAGTCAATAAAACACGGGGAGATAGTTGTGAAGAGTGTTTTTAGGTTGTATCGGTAGGGGCTTGCTTTTACCGACAGCACGTTTTATCTCACATCCCTAAAAATCATACCTAAAAACAAACAAAAAGGCTTCAAATTTGAGGTCTTTTTTGGTAGAATAGGTATCATTAAAATGAACTAGGAGGCGCCTATGACTGCCACAAAAATGAACGCTCAAGAAATTATCCAATTTATCGCCAATGCTGAAAAGAAAACCAGTGTTAAAGTAACCTTTGAGGGACAACTCGCAACTGCTGTACCTGGATCTGTTGTTAAACTAGGAAATGTCCTGTTTGGAGACTGGAAGGACGTGGCTCCGCTTCTCGATGGTTTAGTAGAAAATCAAGACTATGTTGTTGAGCAAGATGCTCGTAATTCTGCAGTTCCTTTGCTAGATAAACGTGCTATCAACGCTCGTATCGAGCCAGGTGCTATTATCCGTGATCAGGTTGAAATTGGTGACAATGCTGTTATCATGATGGGAGCAGTTATCAATATCGGTGCTGAAATTGGTACAGGAACCATGATTGACATGGGGGCTATCCTTGGTGGTCGTGCTATCGTTGGGCAAAACAGTCACGTTGGTGCAGGTGCCGTTCTTGCAGGTGTGATTGAGCCAGCTAGCGCAGAACCAGTCCGTGTTGGAGACAATGTTCTTATCGGTGCTAATGCAGTGGTTATTGAAGGAGTTCAAATCGGTAGTGGTTCAGTTGTCGCAGCAGGAGCTATCGTTACCCAAGATGTCCCAGAAAACGTGGTAGTAGCAGGTGTTCCAGCTCGTATTATCAAAGAGATTGATGCCCAAACCCAACAAAAAACAGCGCTAGAGGATGCGCTTCGTACCTTATAATTGTAAAAGTAATAAAGAGGCGGAACCCTTCTTCCAGCCTCTTTCTGCTATATCGGAGGACAGATAGATGTTAGATTTGATTCAGACTAGACGAGATTTGCACCAGATTCCAGAGATTGGCTTGGAGGAGTTCAAGACTCATGCTTATTTGCTAGATGTGATTGAGAAATTGACTGCAGGCAAGGACTTTGTTCAAGTTCGTACTTGGCGGACAGGTATTTTGGTTTACTTGCAGGGAAGTCAGCCAGAGCGTACTATTGGTTGGAGAACAGATATTGATGGTCTGCCGATCATCGAGCAAACAGGCCTTCCTTTCGTCTCTCAGCACCAAGGTCGTATGCATGCTTGTGGCCATGATTTCCACATGACTATTGCTTTGGGCTGTCTTGAGCGAGCCCTTGAGGAGCAACCAAAGAATAATCTGCTCTTTCTGTTTCAGCCTGCTGAAGAAAATGAAGCTGGTGGCATGCTCATGTATGAAGATGGCGCTTTTGGAGACTGGTTGCCAGACCAGTTTTATGGCCTCCATGTTCGGCCAGATTTGAAGGTTGGACAGATTGCGACTAATACTCATACACTCTTTGCAGGAACTTGCGAGGTGAAGATCCGTTTCAAAGGCAAAGGTGGCCACGCAGCTTTTCCACATGAAGCTAATGACGCTTTGGTGGCGGCTAGTTACTTTGTGACCCAGGTGCAGTCAGTGGTTAGCCGAAATGTCAACCCAATCGAGGGAGCAGTAGTGACCTTTGGTCTTTTCCAAGCCGGAACCACCAACAATGTCATCACAGATACAGCCTTTTTGCATGGAACTATTCGGGCCTTGACACAGGACATGAGTCTCTTGGTGCAAAAGCGGGTCAAAACAGTTGCAGAAGGAGTTGCAGCTGCCTTTGATATGGAAGTTGAAGTGGAACTCAAACAAGGTGGTTATCTGCCTGTTGAGAACAATCCAGCCTTGGCGCGTGAACTGATGGATTTCTTTGAAGAAAAAGAGGGAATTGAGTTGATTGATATCGAGCCTGCTATGACAGGTGAGGACTTTGGTTATCTTCTTTCGAAGGTAGATGGCGTTATGTTCTGGCTGGGTATCGATAGTCCCTACGCCCTTCATCATCCTCAGATGAGCCCCAAGGAAGAGGCACTAGCTATTGGGGTTGATGCGGTCTCTAGTTTCCTGAAAAAGAAGGCAGTAGAGTAGAGGGTTTGTCTATGAAAGCAGAATTACGCAAGCAAGTCTTGCAAGAAATGAAGGCGATATCTCAAGAGCAAAAACAGGCTATGGATCAAGCTTTAACGGATCAATTTTTGAAACATCCCTTCTACCAAGAAGCCAAGGTCATCGCAACCTACCTCTCTTTTCCTCATGAGTTTCAAACGCAGGAACTGATTGAGCAGGCGTTGAAGGACGGCAAGAAGGTTCTGATACCCAAAACCTATCCCAAGGGGCGCATGGACTTTGTGGTCTATGATCCACAGCAGTTGGTAAAAACTTCCTTTGGCTTACTGGAACCACAGGGAGATTTGGAAGTGGTGGATGCCTCTCAGATTGATTTGATTCATGTTCCTGGTCTGGCTTTTACGACGGAGGGATATCGGATTGGATACGGTGGAGGTTATTATGACCGCTATCTGAAACATTTTCCTGGTCATACTTTGAGTACGGTTTATCCTTGTCAAATTCAGGACTTTATCCCTGAAAAGCATGATATTCCTGTTCAGGAGGTATTAATTGATGAAGGAAATCTTTGATAGGCGTTACCCTGTGACGAGTTTCTTCCTCTTAGTGACGGCCTTGGTATTTCTACTAATGTTGGTGACTACAGGTGGAAATTTTGACAGGGCGGATACATTATTTCGATTTGGAGCCATGTATGGGCCTGTCATTCGTCTCTTTCCAGAGCAGATTTGGCGTCTCTTCTCTGCCATTTTTGTTCATATTGGGTGGGAGCATTTCATTGTTAATATGCTTTCGCTCTATTATCTTGGTAGGCAAGTAGAGGAGATTTTCGGTTCTAAGCAGTTTTTCTTTCTCTATCTCTTATCAGGAATGATGGGCAATCTATTTGTTTTTGAGTTTAGTCCAAAATCCTTAGCAGCAGGAGCTTCTACTTCTCTCTATGGGCTATTTGCTGCGATTATTGTTCTTCGCTATGCTACGCGTAATCCTTATATCCAGCAGTTGGGCCAATCTTATCTGACACTTTTTGTGGTTAATATTATTGGAAGTGTTCTGATTCCCGGCATCAGCCTGGCAGGCCATATCGGAGGAGCAGTTGGTGGTGCATTTCTAGCAGTTATCTTTCCAGTTCGAGGAGAAAGACGGATGTATAATACCATCCAGAGGTTAGGAGCGGTAGTCTTGTTCGTAGGGTTCGCAGTCTTGCTTTTCTACAAGGGAATGGGATGAAAATTTGTGTAATGAAAAAAGATAAGGCATTTTTTGAACCTTATCTTTTTTTGTTTTATACTCAATGAAAATCAAAGAGCAAACTAGGAAGCTAACCGCAGGCTGCTCAAAGCACTGCTTTGAGGTTGTAGATAGAACTGACGAAGTCAGTAACCATACCTACGGCAAGGTGAAGCTAACGTGGTTTGAAGAGATTTTCGAAGAGTATTATTCCTTCTCAGCCAATTCTTTTCCAAGTTGGATGAGGTAATTTTTCAAGGCATCTTTGACTTGTGGGTGCTTGAGGGCGTAGTCAATAGATGTTTTCATAAAGCCAAACTTATCCCCAACGTCGTAACGAGCTCCTGTAAATTCACGGGCAAAAACACGCTGTGTTTTATTGAGCGTATCAATAGCATCAGTAAGTTGGATTTCATTTCCAGCACCAGGAGTTTGATTTTCTAAGATATCAAAAATCTCAGGTGTGAGTAGATAGCGACCGATGATTGCCAAATCACTTGGTGCATCTTCGGGAGCTGGTTTTTCTACGAAAGTTTCAACGCTATAGAGTCCATTACTTCCTTCACCCTGAGGAGCGATAACCCCGTATGATGAAACGTCTTCGTGTGGTACAGGCATGACAGCAATGGTTGATGCGTGTGTCTTTTCGTAATCATTCATCAGTTGTTTTGTCAAAGGAACGGCATTCTCATTTGTGATGTCCATAAGGTCATCACCCAGCATAACAACGAAGGGCTCATTCCCTACAAAAGCTTTGGCTTGTAGGACAGCGTCTCCAAGACCGCGAGGGTGAGTTTGGCGAATGAAATGGAGGCGCATACCAGTTGCTTCATCTACCAATTTTAACAAATCCGTTTTGCCTTTTTCCTTAAGATTGTATTCAAGCTCAAAGTTCGAGTCAAAGTGGTCCTCAATAGAACGTTTTGATTTACCAGTGACAACTAGAATATCTTCAATACCTGATTTGAGAGCTTCTTCCACGATAAACTGGATAGTTGGTTTGTCTACAATTGGCAACATTTCTTTGGCAAGGGCCTTGGTTGCTGGTAAAAATCGAGTTCCAAGTCCAGCGGCAGGGATGACTGCCTTTCTAACTTTTGATGTCATAAGAATCCTTTCTTTAGAGGGTCAAGACCACTCATTTTCTGCTTTAAATTCATTGTTCATGATGTCATAAATGGCATCTTTAATATTGGTTCCGTGGTAAATAACTTGGTAAATGGCCTGTGTAATGGGCATATAGACTCCAAGTTCTTGCGCTAGTTCATAGGCTGCTCGAGTTGTTGAAATTCCTTCAATTACCATGCCCATATTGGCTTCGATATCAGCTAGGGATTCTCCACGACCAAGGGCATCTCCAGCTCTCCAGTTACGAGAGTGGATGGAAGTTCCCGTTACGATCAAATCTCCCACACCAGATAAGCCACTATAGGTCAATGGACTGGCACCGAGTGCTACTCCTAAGCGGGTAATTTCTGCCAAGCCTCGAGCGATGATGGCTGCCTTAGCATTGTCACCAAATCCCAAACCATGTAAGGCTCCAGCACCGACAGCAATAATATTTTTAAGAGCACCAGCAGTTTCAACCCCGATAACATCCGTATTGGTATAAAGTCGGAAGTAGTGATTGCTAAAGAGTTCCTGAACGTATTGAGCTGTTTGTAAATCTTTAGAAGCAGCAGTGATTAAAGTCAGGTCACGTACAATGGTTTCTTCCGCATGACTAGGTCCTGAAACAACGACGATATCACTACGGAGATGTTCAGGAATTTCTTCTTCAAGAATGGTTGATAATCGTTTATGGCTATCAGGCTCTAATCCCTTTGAAGCGTGCATGATGATAGCCTTATGATCCAAGGTTTTTGCAACTTGTTGGGCAACAAGTCGTGTCACTTTTGTTGGGACAACAAACAAAATCGCATCTACATCTTTCAGTGCCTCTGATAAGTCGCTGTAGGCAATGATATTTTCATCTAGAACGACATCTTTAAAGTATTGTTTATTAGTATGGTGTGTATTAATTTCATTGATTTGCTCGGGAAGATTTCCCCAAATACGTACCTCGTGTCCATTGTCATTTAAGACTTGTGAAAGGGCAGTTCCCCAAGAACCAGGCCCCAAGACGGCGACGGTTTGTTTTTCCATGTTTTCCTCCTTGATAGAGTTCTCTTTTTATTTTATCACATTCTAGGGGATTTTGCACTTGCATTGCTGGGGAGTGGTGGCTTTGTTACTTGAAAAATACACAAAAACCGAGACTCAGTATTAAACTCTTAGTCTTTAGTTCTGACAGATAGTTTGATTCAGTATATGCTATAATAGAGGTAAACAACTCAGGAGGTTCTTGTAGGTTGCGAGAGTTTGGCGAAAAAATTAAAAGATTACGTTTGGCTAAAAAAATCAGTCGTTCAGAATTTTGTGGTGATGAGTCTGAATTAAGTATTCGTCAATTAATTAGAATTGAAAATGGAGAATCTAGACCAACACTAACAAAGTTAAAATATATCGCTGAACGTTTGGGGGTTGAAGATTACAAGTTGATGCCAAGTTATATAGAGTTGGATAAGGAATATCTAGAATTGAAGTATTTCTTGATGAGGACTCCTACATACGAAGATGAAACTATCGCCCAAAAGAAAGAGAGTGTTTTTGATAAGATTTTTGAAGAATATTATGATAGACTTCCTGAGGAAGAAAGGTTTATCATAGATGTTTTACAAGCATATGATGATTTTGGTTGGTGGAATGATGATAGCAATTTAGGAATGATTTTACAAGAGTATTTCGATCACATTTTGTTGAAATCAAAATATGAAGTTAACGATATTTTAATCATAAAGCTATTTTTGGTAAGATTAGTACACCAAGATACAATAATAGATGAGATTGAAGTGAATACCTTCTTAGCAATAGCTGATAAAATTTTACAACAAGTTGAGATGTTTGATATTGAATATTCATTTCTAATCAGAGATTCATTACTTTTGTTGTTAGGAATATTTGAAAAAATTGCTAATTACAGTCAATTTGAAGATATTCTTTACAAATTAAATGAAATTACCTCAAAATCATATGACTATCAGAAAAAACCAATTATTCGACTATGGGAATGGCGCTATGCATTATTTGTAAAAAAAGATTATTCAGTAGCTGAAAATTATTTTCAAGAAGCAAAAATATTTGCTAGAATGATTGATAATAGTCATTTGATAGAACAGCTAGAAAAACAATGGCAACATGACCTCCAGGATTTTTTTAAAAATAAACATTAGAAAATAAAAAAGTGACAAAAATGTCACTAGTTAAAAAGACCGAGAGAAAGTTTTCGAAATCATAAAAACGCATGATATCAGGTGTTTAAAAACTTGATATTATGCGTTTTATCATTTAAAGAGTTATTATGTTTTTCCCTTAGATTGAGTTCGTATCTAGTTTCTTTTTATACTAATTGAGTACTCATTAGTAGATAAGTTGTTGAAATTAGTGACATTTATGACCTTGGAGAATGTGTAACATAGAAGTATAATAATCCTGTAGAAAAAATAAGGAGAGAAAATATGTTAGTGCTAGTTGTTGCCATTTTTTGGATTTATAAATAATAAAGATAGAATGGGAAGGTCTATGTTAGAACTAAAAAATATTAGTAAAAGTTACGGACAAGGGACGCTAAAAAATAATGTCTTAAGAGAAATAAATTTTAAGGTAGTTGAAGGAGAATTTGTATCGATAATGGGACCATCAGGTTCGGGCAAATCGACATTTATCAATATTTTGGGACTGATTGATTCTGAATTTGAAGGAGAATATATATTAGACGGAAAAAGTATTGAGAAGTTAAATGAAAATCAACAAGCAAGTTACCGTAATCGTGATATTGGATTTGTTTTTCAACAATTTCATCTTATTGATGAATATACTGTTAAAGAAAATATTTTATTATCATTCCTATATTCTGACCAACAGCCAGATATAGAATACATTGATAGTTTATTACAAGACTTAGGACTTATAGATAAGATGAATGAGTACCCAAGTCATTTATCAGGCGGACAGAAGCAACGAGTTGCTTTAATTAGAGCTCTTGCTCATAAACCTAGATTTCTTATAGCGGATGAACCTACAGGTGCATTAGATGAGAAAAATAGGAATGAGATATTGCAAATTCTACAAAATTTGAATCATTCTGGAACGACAATTATTGTAGTAACTCACGATGAGTTTGTTGCCAGTCATTGTAGAACAAGGTATCGAATGAAAAATGGGTATCTAACATCTGAAGGAGAAGGATTACATGAAGTTTAAAAAGCTGTTAATAGATACTCTAAAGCTGTTAAAGAGGAATAAAAGACAAAGCATTCTGACGTCCTTAGCCATCACAGTGGCAACATTTGTTTTATTAGTAATACTATCAAGTTCTTCCTATACAACTTCTACATTAGGTAATGATTTAAAGATAGAAGAAGACACAGCAACAATGACTTATACTCCTCAGAATATGTTGGATATTAGAGGGTTTACACAGGAAGATAAACAATTGATTGAGCAAACTATTGGAAAACCTGCAAGACTTTCTTCCAGCTCTTATGCCTTGTATGCTGAAACGTATTTTAATGATTCTAAGCAGAATCTTAGTTTTCGAACATTGGGCGATTTGAATAAGAATGGTTTAGTTGTGCCTGCTTTATTAAAAGGAAGAGCATTAGAGGAACTAGATGGCGGTGTCGCTATTAGCGATAAGGCTCTCATGTCATTGACTCGAAAGGAAAATATTGAAACTTTTTTAGGAGAGACTATCAATATATCTGGAAAAGAATATCCAATTCAGGCAATATATTATGGATCAGCTGTTAATGAAAGATTACCTTCTTTATTGGTTACCAATGAAATCAAAGAGTTACTTTTAGGAGGAAGGGAATATTTTGATGAATTAGTAGTAGAAACTAATCAGTTGGAGAATATTAATAAGGCTTTATCTGCTTTAGATACTTATGGAATATTCCGCAAGGAAGGAACTTATGGATATATAGATAATAGAAGGGTATATGAGGAAACAAAGGCCCAAGCTACTACAATATTAAATTTCATTGCACTTTTATCAAGTATTTCAATTTTTGTAGCTGGTTTTGGGGTTATGAATGCTATGTTGTCTTCTGTTAGCGAACGTAGTAAGGAGATAGCCATTCGTCGAGCTTTGGGAGCTAAAAAATCTGATATTTATCAATCATATATGATGGAGGGGATTCTTTTATCGCTTCTGGGAGCTATAACTGGTATTGGAGTAGCGACATTATTTGTTGTTTTAATGAACATGAGTGGTTTTGTTACGACATTAACTCTGGATCATATTTTGATTACTCTATTCACAACGGGTGTATTTGGAATTGTATTTAGTATTATGCCTGCAATGGTTGCAGCAAATAAAAATGTTATTGAAGGTCTAAGGTAATGATGGATAGTAATCTAAGAAAATTTGAAATTATTATTGTACTCATATCTGTAGCATTTTTTCCACTATTATCAATTATGCTGGGAGATGCTATTATAGCTCTTTTACTAGACAGAGCAGGCATGTTAAAAATGATGCTAGGAGAAAGAATCTTATTTGCGGGAACATCACTATTATTATGGTGGATATTGGAGAAAGGAAAGTTAATAAATATAAGGGTTAAACAATTTATATCCTACAAACAAGTTGGCCTTTATATTCTTCAGATTACTTTAATAACAATATTTGTATTTCTATATACAACAGACTATAATTCAATCATTTACATATTGTTTTTTATTCTAGTAAATTTTATAATCGCTTGGGAGGAAGAGTTTGTATATCGCTTGTTAGTCCCTGAAATACTAAAGAAATTATGCAGTAATTTTTTTATAATATGTTTAATTCAGAGCTTGATATTTAGTTATTTAGGGCATATGGATGGAATTATTTTAGAAAATTTAATTTATAGAGTTCCTATTTCAATCGTATTGTATGGGATTAGAAGTAAAACAGACAGTATCTTTTTGCCGACAACTATCCATGCGTTATGGAATATTATGTTAGATTTTATATAAGGGAGATAAAATGAGACTGACAAAAATAGATAAAATATTTTCTTGTTTATTAATTGTAGAATTTTCAACATGTTTTATAGTATTAGAGAATCTTAACATTTTTCAATTTATGCTATTTGTACAAATTATACCGTCAATATTGTTAGCTTTGTTATCGGGAAGTATTTCTTCTAGAAGTAAGCACAGCTGGGTGTTATTAATTATTTTTGGAATAATCTATACCTTAATGATGTTTGGAATTTTCAGAGTTACTCCTATGACGCTTATAGAACAAAATACGATTCAATCTGAAACTTCCGTTTTTACATTTAATAGAAATTTACAGTTAGGAACTTATCTTGGATTTTTCTTGCAGGAATTTTTACTAGGAGCTTTTATTTACACTATTTCAAAAATTTTTGGAAGAATTAAACAAGGGAAATTTTAATGAATTAATCATTGAAAGGAGGTGAGAGATGGTGTTTAAGTTATTTAAAAAGTTAACTACTCAATGGTTTTGGGGTGCTTACACACACACGACTTACTATAGAAACGGTAAAAAGAAATCATAGTATTTTGATTTTATATTATTGAAGGGGGGTGAGAGCCGATGTTTAAGTTATTTAAAAAATTGACAACTCAATGGTTTTGGGGTGCTTATACACATACGACTTATTATAGAAATGGTAAAAAGAAATCATAGTATTTTGATTTTACATTATTGAAAGGAGGTGAGAGCTGATGTTTAAGTTATTTAAAAAATTGACAACTCAATGGTTTTGGGGTGCCTACACGCACACGACTTACTATAGAAATGGTAAAGTAAAATCCTAATATGTAAGAATATTTAAACATTTAAAAATAGGTACGTCTTGTTTGTAAAAAAAAAGATATGCCTATTTTTTAATTTAAAATTTGATGAAAATGTGTATTAGAGGGATAATATGACTACCATAGATTTACTGAAAAAAATATACTTTTATGTTGGTTTGAAAGAGCGACTATTATGGGGACTGAGTGTTTTCTTAGCGACTGTTTCCGCTGGAATAGGTCTATTTTTACCGACTCAATTAAATTTATTATTTCAAAAATTTGAGAATTTTAATTTTAATGATATGATAATTCTTGTTTTACTATTTTTCTTACAGAGTATAATCATGTATGTGTCTCTGTATGTTCTGGGTAAAATTGGAGAATATATAATTTTACAACTACGAAAGGAGAGTGCCCTATCACTTTTACAGTCCGAAGTTTTTAATCTAGAGAGCACGACTTGGGCAAGTAGGGTAATTTATAATCCAGGATTCTTTTCTGACTTGATTTCAAGACAGCTTCCTACTTTAATAACTAATACTCTTCAAGTCAGTTTAACTATAATTATATTATTTTATTTAAATTTCAAAATAACTATACTTATTATCTCAGGGATTTTTATAGTTGTTTGTTATTCAATTGTGTCTGGAAAAATATTATCTCAAATTCAAATACGATTTCAAGAATTTCTATCACAAACTAATCAACAACTTTCGGATATACTTGGGAGGTTGGGATTAATAAAAGTCAACAATACAATCGAGAGAGAGTTTGAATTTATAAAAAATTCTGTTCAAGAAATTTATCGATTATCAATGACGACTTTGAGATTTGGAATATTGAATCAGATGGGTCATCAATTATTGTTTATTCTATTAGTATTATTAGTACTATGTATAATTGTCAATGACATAAAATCAGGTGTCGCACAACTATCTTCTATTACTTTATATATTATGTATTGTTTTCAATTAGTAGCACCATTACTAGCTATTTCTGATGAATTAACTGGTATAAATAAAAGCAAGGAAATCATGCTAGAATACATGAATAGATTTTATCATTTGCCTTCAAATTCAGAACAAGCGATATATCCTCAGCTAGGCGAGAGAACAAAAATAGAAATTTTAAATTACTCTAATCCTTTTAATAAAACATTTATAAAATCGTTGTGTTTAGATGAAGGAAAAGTCTATCAGCTAAAAGGATCTTCTGGTGTTGGTAAAACAACGTTATTAAATTCAATTTTAGGATTAGTACATTTTAGTGAAGGATCAATTAAAGTAACTTTAAAGAGTGAGGCTATACTATATAATCGGATTGCTTATTATCAAAGTCAACAACAGCTATTAGTAAATAGATCAATAAGGGAAAACTTATCTTATTCTCGTCATATAGCTGATACAGAAATATTAGATGTATTGAATAAATTTGGATTATGCGAGGAGCTAAAAGATGAAGATATACTTAATTTAATAGTTACAGAAAACACTCTTTCCAAGGGACAAATATCTAGACTAGGACTAGCTAGAGAATACTTAAAACAAGATTCTGAAATAGTTGTACTGGATGAACCTTTTGCACATTTAGATAAAGTAAACTCTATGAAGATTGACAAAATGTTTAGAGATAGATTCAACAATTCTATTTTAATAATTGTTAGTCATACTAATGATTATTATAATAAAAAAGACTATGTTATTGAAATGGTGTAACATTTGGAGAAAATTATTTTTGAACGAAAAAGATTTGAGTATGTCGGTTCTAATAGAAAGCAAGTAAAGGACTTTATGATTCTAAAAAATTTCATGTCTAAGACAATTCAAGTTGAAATCAGAGTGGAGGGATACTTGTTAGACCTTCTTATTTTAAAAGAGATGAGTACAGAATTTTATAATTTAGATTTTCTTTCTTTGCCCTATGATGTCAATATAGATGTGAAAGAAGTTGTAGAGGATGTTGATTTAACAGTCTATAAGAATAGTAAGTATAGGAAGTTTGATTTCTTTAAAAATATTTGTAAATGATATTTTTGAAAGTCTATCCATCCTTATATTAGAATTGCTACAACAAGTTTTCAACACTTGTTTCAATTGAACATACTAAAAACCGAGATGAAGGGATAAACTCTTAGTCTCGGTTTTGATATTTCTTAAAGAATAGCTCGTTTTATTTCAATTGATCTGTAATGTCTTTTGATAGCAACATTCCTAGATGATAAGTTTTATTGATGTAAGCAATGACATCATTGATATTTTCAGTCGTGTGAATTTTCTCCTTGATGTCAGTCCTAAATGTTTCATCCTTCAAAAGTTGTTCTTGGTAGAGCCTTTGCAGTCTCTCCTTCTCGTACTTGTTGAGCAGAAAAAGGAACACCAAGCTAATCACAACGAGGATATAAGCATATTGGCTCATAGGAAATCTCCCTGTATGATAAAGAAATAGTAGTGAGTAAATCGAATTAGTCAATTCAAAATAGCAGAACAAGTCAGCAAAACTTGATAAGATTTTTGATAGGCCTCTAAGCCAAAGTCCGTATAGGCTTTAGTATTAGTTACTTAGATTGCTTTGCAATCAAGTAATTTAAAATATTACGACATGAACCAAACCAAATCGATATTATTGGGTTAGATGAATTAGTAAAGCGTTTAGGCAAGTGTCCCTGATTACGACGTCATGGTCTCTAAATCGATTATATTTAGAGACCATGACTAGTGAAGCAGTTAGCTAGTCCGCATATAAGCGGCTAGCGTCTAACAATTAGGAACTTTAGTTCCAATAACTTTAAGATTACGACGTTTTAGGACATAAATCGATCATATTTATGTCCTAAAACTAGTGAAGCGCCTAGCCAAAGTCCGAATAGGATTTGGCGTTAGTTACTTAGATTGCTTTGCAATCAAGTAACTTTGGTGATTTACATCTTCTCTGGCGCTTCTACTCCAAGCAAGCGAAGGGCTTCTTTTAGAACGACTGCGGTTGCGTAGCTGAGGGCTAGACGGCTGTCGCGCTCAGGATTTTCGTCTAGGATACGTGTATGTGCATAGTATTTGTTAAAGGCTTGAGCCAGGCTAATTGCAAATTTAGCAATGATAGAGGGTTCAAAGTTATCTGCTGCACGGTTGATAATACGTGGGAAGTCTTGGATGAGTTTGATGATTTCCCAGCTTTCAGCATCATTCAAGCTATAGTTGCCAGCTGTTTCTGGTTTGAAATCGGCTTTGCGTAAGATAGATTGGATACGAGCGTAGGCGTATTGAACATAAGGTCCAGTTTCACCCTCGAAGGATACCATAGCTTCTAGGTCGAAGTCGTATCCATTTGTACGGTCAGTCTTAAGGTCATAGAATTTAATGGCCCCAACCCCAACAGCATGCGCTACTTGGTCTTTATTTTCAAGTTCAGGATTTTTAGCTTCAATTTGGGCTTTGGCACGGCTAACAGCCTCTGCAACTGTAGGCTCTAGCAAGATGACATTCCCTTTACGAGTAGAGAGTTTCTTCCCTTCTTTTGTAACCAAGCCAAAAGGAACATGAGTAATGTCTTCACTCCAGTCGTAACCCATCTCTTGCAAGACAGCTTTGAGCTGTTTAAAGTGGGCAGATTGTTCTTGGCCAACGACATAGATAGATTTGGCAAATTGGTATTCATTTTTACGGTAAAGGGCTGCAGCCAAGTCACGTGTGATATAGAGAGTTGCACCATCAGATTTCTTGATGAGGGCTGGATGCTCAATTCCATATTTCTCAAGATTCACAACTTGGGCACCTTCTGATTCAACAAGAAGGCCTTTTTCAGAAAGAATGTCTACAACTGCATCCATCTTATCGTTGTAGAAGGCTTCTCCGTTGTAGCTGTCAAATTCGACTTGCAATTCATTGTAAAGACGGTTAAATTCCACCAAACTTTCATCACGGAACCATTGCCAAAGAGCGAGAGCTTCCTCGTCTCCATTTTCAAGTTTACGGAACCATTCGCGTGCTTCTTCATCCAAGCTAGGGTCATTTTCGGCTTCAGCGTTGATGCGGACATAGAGTTTAAGAAGTTCATCAATTGGATGAGCTTTTACAGCTTCTTCGTCGCCCCATTTTTTGTAGGCAACAATCAGCATCCCAAACTGTTTACCCCAGTCTCCCAAATGGTTGACCTTGACCGTTTGATAACCGATTTTTTGGAAAATATGTGACAAGCTATCTCCGATAACAGTTGAGCGCAGGTGACCAATAGAGAATGGTTTAGCGATATTGGGACTAGACATGTCGATAACAACATTTTCTTGTTTACCAATATTTTGATCAGCATAGTGTTCTTTTTCAGTGATAACAGCTTGCAATACTTGAGCAGAGATGGCAGATTTATCAAGGAAAAAGTTAACGTAAGGTCCTGTTGCAACAACCTTTTCAAAGGCTTGACTGTTAATTTTTTCAGCCAGTTCAGCAGCAATCATTTGAGGTGCTTTACGTTCGACTTTTGAAAGAGAAAAAGCAGGGAAAGCAATGTCTCCCATTTCTGAGTTTTTAGGGGTTTCCAGTAAATTTAAAATAGCCTCTTGGTCTAGGCTATCAATGACGCTAGCCAATTCGCTAGCAATCAATTCTTTTGTATTCATTAAGAGCTCCTTTTTGGACTTTTCTACTATTTTATCACAATTTTAAAGAAAGAAGAAAAAATTTTTGAAATCTCCTATTTTTTTGGTATAATATAGTTATAAAAATAGTTATAAATATTCACATAAGAGGATTTTATGAGAAAAAGAGATCGTCATCAGTTAATAAAAAAAATGATTACTGAGGAGAAATTAAGTACACAAAAAGAAATTCAAGATCGGTTGGAGGCGCACAATGTTTTTGTGACGCAGACAACTCTGTCTCGTGATTTGCGCGAAATCGGCTTGACCAAGGTCAAGAAAAATGATATGGTGTATTATGTACTAGCAAATGAGACAGAAAAGATTGATTTGGTGGAATTTTTGTCTCATCATTTAGAAGGTGTTGCAAGAGCAGAGTTTACCTTGGTGCTTCATACCAAATTGGGCGAAGCCTCTGTTTTGGCAAATATTGTAGATGCAAACAAGGATGAATGGATTTTAGGAACAGTTGCTGGTGCCAATACCTTATTGGTTATTTGTCGAGACCAGCACGTTGCCAAACTCATGGAAGATCGTTTGCTAGATTTGATGAAAGATAAGTAAGGTCTTGGGAGTTGCTCTCAAGACTTATTTTTGACAAGGAGAGACGGAAAATGGCGACAGAAAAGCTATCACCCGGCATGCAACAGTATGTGGATATTAAAAAGCAATATCCAGATGCTTTTTTGCTCTTTCGGATGGGTGATTTTTATGAATTATTTTATGAGGATGCGGTCAATGCTGCGCAGATTCTGGAAATTTCCTTAACGAGTCGCAACAAGAATGCGGACAATCCGATTCCTATGGCGGGTGTTCCCTATCATTCTGCACAACAGTATATCGATATCTTGATTGAGCAGGGTTATAAGGTAGCTATCGCAGAGCAGATGGAAGATCCTAAACAAGCAGTTGGGGTTGTGAAACGAGAGGTTGTTCAGGTCATTACGCCAGGGACAGTGGTCGACAGCAGTAAGCCAGACAGTCAGAACAACTTCTTGGTTGCTATAGATCGAGATGGCAATCAATTTGGCCTAGCTTATATGGACTTGGTGACCGGAGACTTTTATGTGACAGGTCTTTTGGATTTCACGCTGGTTTGTGGGGAAATCCGCAATCTCAAGGCGCGAGAAGTGGTGCTGGGCTATGACTTGTCTGAGGAAGAGGAACAAATCCTTAGTCGTCAGATGAATCTGGTACTTTCCTATGAAAAAGAAGGCTTTGAAGACCTTCATTTACTGGATTCACGATTGGCAGCTGTGGAGCAAGCGGCGTCTAGTAAATTGCTCCAGTATGTTCATCGGACACAGATGAGGGAATTGAACCACCTCAAGCCTGTTATCCGCTATGAAATCAAGGATTTCTTGCAGATGGATTATGCGACCAAGACTAGTCTGGATTTGGTTGAAAATGCTCGTTCGGGCAAGAAGCAAGGCAGTCTTTTCTGGCTTTTGGATGAAACCAAGACGGCTATGGGCATGCGTCTCTTGCGTTCTTGGATTCATCGCCCCTTGATTGATAAGGAACGAATCATCCAACGTCAAGAAGTGGTGCAGGTCTTTCTCGACCATTTCTTTGAGCGTAGTGATTTGACAGACAGTCTCAAGGGTGTTTATGACATCGAACGTTTGGCTAGTCGGGTTTCTTTTGGAAAAACCAATCCTAAGGATCTCCTGCAGCTGGCGACTACCTTGTCCAGTGTGCCACGGATTCGTGCGATTTTAGAAGGGATGGAGCAACCTGCTCTAGCCTATCTCATCGAACAACTGGATGGAATTCCTGAGTTGGAGAGTTTGATTAGCGCAGCGATTGCTCCTGAAGCTCCTCATGTGATTACAGAAGGTGGTATTATCCGAACTGGATTTGATGAGACTTTAGACAAGTACCGTCGCGTTCTCAGAGAAGGGACTGGCTGGATTGCTGAGATTGAGGCTAAGGAACGCGAAAACTCTGGTATCAGCACGCTTAAGATTGACTACAATAAAAAGGATGGCTACTATTTCCATGTGACCAATTCTCAACTGGGAAATGTACCTGCCCACTTTTTCCGCAAGGCGACGCTGAAAAACTCAGAACGCTTCGGTACCGAGGAATTAGCTCGTATCGAAGGCGACATGCTGGAGGCGCGTGAGAAGTCAGCCACCCTAGAGTATGAAATCTTTATGCGTATCCGTGAGGAAGTCAGCAAGTACATCCAGCGTTTGCAGGCTTTAGCTCAAGGAATTGCGACCGTTGATGTCTTGCAAAGTCTGGCAGTTGTTGCTGAAACCCAGCATTTGATTCGACCTGAATTCGGAGATGATTCGCGAATTGATATCCAGAAAGGGCGTCATGCTGTCGTTGAAAAGGTCATGGGGGCTCAGACCTATATTCCCAATACGATTCAGATGGCAGAAGATACCAGTATCCAACTGATTACAGGGCCAAACATGAGCGGGAAGTCAACCTATATGCGTCAGTTAGCCATGACGGCAGTTATGGCCCAGTTGGGTTCTTATGTGCCAGCAGAAAGCGCCCGTTTACCGATTTTTGATGCGATCTTTACCCGTATCGGAGCAGCAGATGACTTGGTTTCAGGTCAATCAACCTTCATGGTGGAGATGATGGAGGCCAACAATGCCATTTCGCATGCGACCAAAAATTCCTTGATTCTTTTTGATGAGTTAGGTCGTGGAACTGCAACTTATGACGGGATGGCTCTTGCTCAGTCTATCATCGAATACATCCATGAGCATATTGGAGCCAAGACCCTCTTTGCTACCCACTACCATGAGTTGACTAGTCTGGAGTCCAGCTTGGAACACTTGGTCAATGTCCACGTGGCAACCTTGGAGCAGGATGGGCAGGTCACCTTCCTTCACAAGATTGAACCAGGACCAGCCGATAAATCCTATGGTATCCATGTTGCCAAGATTGCTGGTTTGCCAGCAGACCTTTTAGCAAGGGCGGATAAGATTTTGACTCAGCTAGAGAGTCAAGGAACAGAAAGTCCTGCTCCCATGAGACAAACAAGTGCCGTCACTGAACAGATTTCACTCTTTGATACAGCAGAAGAGCATCCTATCCTAGCAGAATTGTCTAAACTGGATGTTTACAATATGACACCTATGCAGGCTATGAATGTCTTAGTAGAGTTAAAACAGAAACTATAAAGAGAAAATTACTAGTCATTCTAGCTGTATCAAGGAGACTTCTTTGACAATCCCCCACTTTTTTGCTAGAATAACATCACACAAACAGAATGAGAAGGAGCTGACACATTGTCGCTCCCTTTTGTCTATTTTTTAAGGAGAAAGTATGCTAATTCAGAAAATAAAAACCTACAAGTGGCAGGCCTTGGCTTCGCTCCTGATGACAGGCTTGATGGTTGCTAGTTCACTTTTGCAACCGCGTTACCTACAGGAAGTGTTAGACGCCCTCCTTGCTGGAAAATATGAAGCTATTTATAGTATCGGGGCTTGGTTGATTGGTGTGGCCGTGGTCGGTCTGGTTGCTGGTGGGCTCAATGTTATCCTTGCAGCCTATATTGCCCAAGGAGTTTCATCCGACCTTCGAGAGGATGCCTTCCGTAAAATCCAAACCTTTTCTTATGCCAATATTGAACAATTTAATGCGGGAAATCTAGTCGTTCGCATGACAAATGATATCAACCAGATTCAGAACGTCGTCATGATGACCTTCCAAATTCTTTTCAGACTTCCCCTCTTGTTCATCGGTTCCTTTATCTTGGCGGTTCAAACCCTACCTTCTCTGTGGTGGGTGATTGTTCTCATGGTGATCTTAATTTTTGGTTTGACTGCTGTCATGATGGGGATGATGGGTCCTCGTTTTGCCAAGTTTCAAACCCTTCTTGAGCGCATCAATGCCATTGCCAAGGAAAATCTACGTGGCGTTCGTGTGGTCAAGTCCTTTGTCCAAGAAAAAGAGCAGTTTGCTAAGTTTACGGAGGTTTCAGACGAGCTTCTCGGTCAAAACCTTTACATCGGATATGCCTTCTCAGTAGTGGAACCTTTCATGATGTTGGTCGGTTACGGGGCGGTCTTCCTCTCTATTTGGCTGGTTGCTGGGATGGTTCAGTCGGATCCGTCAGTTGTTGGCTCCATTGCTTCCTTTGTCAATTACCTAAGCCAGATTATCTTTACCATTGTCATGGTTGGATTTTTGGGAAATTCTGTCAGTCGTGCTATGATTTCTATGCGTCGTATTCGAGAAATTCTTGACGCAGAGCCAGCCATGACCTTCAAGGATGTACCAGATGAAGAGTTGGTTGGAAGTCTTAGCTTTGAAAATGTAACCTTTACCTATCCAATGGACAAGGAACCGATGCTGAAAGATGTGAGCTTTACTATCGAGCCTGGTCAGATGGTTGGTGTCGTTGGAGCGACTGGTGCAGGAAAATCAACCTTGGCTCAATTGATTCCACGTCTCTTTGACCCACAGGAAGGGGCTATCAAAATCGGAGGCAAGGATATTCGAGAAGTGAGTGAAGGGACCCTGCGTAAAGCTGTCTCTATCGTTCTCCAACGAGCCATTCTCTTTAGTGGAACGATTGCAGATAACCTGAGACAGGGTAAGGGAGACGCTACTCTATTTGAAATGGAGCGCGCAGCCAATATTGCCCAAGCCAGTGAATTCATTCATCGTATGGAGAAAACCTTTGAAAGTCCAGTTGAGGAACGGGGAACCAATTTCTCTGGTGGGCAAAAACAAAGGATGTCGATTGCGCGTGGGATTGTCAGCAATCCGCGTATTCTGATTTTTGACGATTCGACCTCGGCCTTGGATGCCAAATCAGAGCGTCTAGTGCAAGAAGCCTTGAATAAGGACTTGAAGGGGACGACAACCATTATCATCGCGCAAAAGATTAGCTCGGTTGTTCATGCAGATAAAATCTTGGTTCTAGATCAAGGGCGATTGATTGGTCAAGGCACGCATGCAGACTTGGTTGCCAACAATGATGTTTACCGTGAAATCTATGAAACACAGAAAGGAAAGGAGGAGTAAAATGAAGACAGTTCAATTTTTTTGGAATTATTTTAAAGTCTATAAGCTATCATTTGTAGTTGTCATACTGATGATTGTTCTAGCGACTCTTGCCCAAGCCCTCTTTCCAGTCTTTTCTGGACAAGCAGTGACGCAGCTAGCTAATTTAGTTCAAGCTTATCAAGATGGCAATCCAGAACTTGTTTGGCAGAGTCTATCAGGAATCATGGTCAATCTTGGTCTGCTGGTTTTGGTTCTATTTATCTCCAGTGTCATATACATGTGCCTCATGACGCGCGTGATTGCAGAATCGACCAACGAGATGCGCAAAGGCCTATTTGGGAAGCTTGCGCGATTGACGGTTTCATTCTTTGACCGCCGACAAGATGGAGATATCCTGTCTCGTTTTACCAGTGATTTGGATAATATCCTCCAAGCCTTTAACGAGAGCTTGATTCAGGTCATGAGCAATATTGCTTTATACATTGGTTTGATTCTTGTCATGTTTTCGAGAAATGTAACTCTGGCTCTCATCACCATTGCCAGCACACCAGTAGCCTTCCTCATGCTGATTTTCATCGTGAAAATGGCACGCAAATATACCAATCTCCAGCAAAAAGAGGTAGGAAAGCTCAACGCCTATATGGATGAGAGTATCTCAGGCCAAAAAGCTGTCATTGTCCAAGGAATTCAAGAGGATATGATGGCAGGATTTCTTGAGCAAAATGAGCGCGTGCGCAAGGCAACCTTTAAAGGAAGAATGTTTTCTGGTATCCTTTTCCCTGTCATGAATGGGATGAGTCTGGTCAACACAGCCATCGTTATCTTTGCTGGTTCAGCTGTACTTTTGAATGATAAGTCTATTGAAACTAGTACAGCCCTGGGTTTGATTGTTATGTTTGCCCAATTTTCACAGCAGTACTACCAGCCTATTATCCAAGTTGCAGCTAGTTGGGGAAGCCTTCAGTTAGCCTTTACAGGTGCTGAAAGGATTCAGGAAATGTTTGACGCAGAGGAAGAAATCCGACCTGAAAAGGCTCCAATTTTCACTAAGTTGCAAGAAGGTGTTGAAATTAGTCATATTGATTTTTCATACTTGCCTGATAAACCTATTTTGAAAGATGTCAGCATTTCTGCCCCTAAAGGCCAGATGACAGCAGTTGTTGGTCCAACTGGGTCAGGGAAAACGACTATTATGAACCTCATCAATCGCTTTTATGATGTTGATGCTGGTGGTATTTATTTTGACGGTAAAGACATCCGTGACTATGATTTAGATAGTCTTAGAAGCAAGGTGGGAATTGTTTTGCAGGATTCGGTCTTATTTAGTGGAACGATTCGAGACAATATCCGTTTCGGTGTGCCAGATGCTAGTCAAGAAATGGTTGAGGCAGCAGCCAAGGCAACCCACATTCACGACTATATCGAAAGCTTACCTGATAAGTACGATACTCTTATAGATGATGACCAGAGCATCTTTTCAACAGGACAGAAACAATTGATTTCTATCGCTCGAACCTTGATGACAGATCCAGAAGTTCTCATTCTAGATGAAGCTACTTCAAATGTAGATACGGTGACAGAAAGCAAGATTCAGCATGCCATGGAGGCGGTTGTAGCAGGCAGAACCAGTTTCGTCATTGCCCACCGTTTGAAGACCATCCTCAATGCAGATCAGATTATTGTCCTTAAAGATGGAGAAGTCATTGAACGAGGTAACCACCATGAACTCTTGAAGCTAGGTGGCTTCTATTCAGAACTCTATCACAATCAATTTGTTTTTGAATAAGAAAGAAGTTGTCCTATGTGGGCAGCTTTTTCTTGTCCATAAAAAATTTTTATCACAGCCTTAAAAAAAACATATTAGACGAAAGGCATTTTGAGTGATATGATAGGACTATCGTTAACATTCGAAAGGAGAGGCATCATGGCTAGAATGGTTGTAGGAGTTGCTGCAAATCTATGTCCTGTAGACGCAGAAGGCAAAAACATTCATTCATCTGTATCTTGTAGATTCGCAGAGAGCATTCGTCAAGTCGGTGGTCTCCCTCTAGTTATTCCTGTTGGTGATGAGTCAGTTGTACGCGATTATGTAGAAATGATAGATAAACTTATCTTGACAGGTGGGCAAAATGTCCATCCTCAGTTTTATGGAGAGAAAAAGACCATCGAGAGCGATGATTACAATCTAGTGCGTGATGAGTTTGAATTGGCCCTCTTGAAAGAAGCGCTTCGTCAGAATAAACCAATTATGGCAATCTGTCGCGGTGTTCAACTTGTCAATGTTGCCTTTGGTGGAACCCTCAATCAAGAAATCGAAGGTCACTGGCAAGGACTACCTTTCGGAACATCTCACTCTATTGAGACAGTGGAGGGAAGCGTGGTGGCTAAGCTATTTGGGAAAGAAAGTCAGGTCAACTCCGTCCATCGTCAAAGCATTAAAGATTTGGCACCTAATTTCCGTGTAACTGCTATTGATCCAAGAGACCAGACCATCGAAGCGATTGAGTCTATCGATGAGCACCGCATTATCGGTTTGCAGTGGCATCCAGAGTTTCTGGTTAATGAAGAGAATGGTAATTTAGAATTATTTGAGTATTTATTGAATGAACTGTAACGACTGGGACATCTGGTCGTTCTTTCTTTTATTTTTTCAAAATTTTTGGAATGTGGGATTTTTACGCAAACGTTTGAATTCTGATAAAAATTGGAGAAATTCGACAAAAAAACTTGAAAAAAACGAAGGTAAGCGTTATGATAGAAAAGAAGAAATATTGGAGGAATAACATGTCACATATTAAATTTGATTATTCAAAAGTTTTAGACAAATTTGTTGCACCACATGAAGTGGAATACATGCAATCACAAGTAACAGCAGCAGATGAATTGATCCGTAAAGGAACTGGTGCTGGTAGCGACTTTTTGGGATGGTTGGACCTTCCTGAAAACTACGACCGCGAAGAATTTGACCGTATCTTGAAAGCTGCTGAGCAAATCAAATCAGACAGCGATGTCTTGGTTGTAATCGGTATCGGTGGATCTTACCTTGGTGCCAAAGCAGCAATCGACTTCTTGAACCACCACTTTGCTAACTTGCAAACAAAAGAAGAACGCAAAGCTCCACAAATCCTTTACGCAGGAAACTCAATCTCATCTACTTACCTTGCTGACTTGGTAGAGTATGTTGCAGACAAAGACTTCTCAGTAAACGTGATTTCTAAATCAGGTACAACAACTGAACCAGCTATCGCTTTCCGTGTCTTCAAAGAACTCTTGGTTAAGAAATACGGTCAAGAAGAAGCTAACAAACGTATCTATGCAACAACTGACCGCCAAAAAGGTGCTGTTAAGGTTGAAGCAGACGCTAACGGTTGGGAAACATTTGTTGTTCCAGATGACATTGGTGGACGCTTCTCAGTATTGACAGCTGTTGGTTTGCTTCCAATCGCAGCATCAGGAGCTGACATCAAAGCCCTCATGGAAGGTGCGAACGCAGCTCGCAAAGACTACACTTCAGACAAAATCTCTGAAAACGAAGCTTACCAATACGCAGCAGTTCGTAACATCCTTTACCGTAAAGGCTATGCAACTGAAATCTTGGTAAACTATGAGCCATCACTTCAGTACTTCTCAGAGTGGTGGAAACAATTGGCTGGTGAATCAGAAGGGAAAGACCAAAAAGGTATCTACCCAACTTCAGCCAACTTCTCAACTGACTTGCACTCACTTGGTCAATTTATCCAAGAAGGAACTCGTATCATGTTTGAAACAGTTGTCCGTGTTGACAAACCTCGTAAAAACGTGATTATCCCTAGCTTGGAAGAAGACCTTGATGGACTTGGTTACCTTCAAGGAAAAGACGTTGACTTTGTAAACAAAAAAGCGACTGATGGTGTTCTTCTTGCCCACACAGATGGTGATGTACCAAACATGTACGTGACTCTTCCAGAGCAAGACGCTTTCACTCTTGGTTACACAATCTACTTCTTCGAATTGGCTATCGCTCTTTCAGGTTACTTGAATGCTATCAACCCATTTGACCAACCAGGTGTTGAAGCTTACAAACGTAACATGTTTGCCCTTCTTGGAAAACCAGGATTTGAAGAATTGAGCAAAGAACTTAACGCACGTCTATAATAGAAGAAAAGAGTGGTTTGTCCACTCTTTTTACTCTCTTTATCCATAGAAATTGGACTCAGCCAAGACTTGTGATATAATATAGAGAGCAAAAAGGCAGACGCCTAGAGACTTTATAGGAGAAACTATGTCAAAAGATATCCGCGTACGTTACGCACCAAGTCCAACAGGACTACTACACATCGGGAATGCCCGTACAGCATTGTTCAACTACCTTTACGCACGTCATCATGGTGGAACTTTTATTATCCGTATTGAAGATACTGACCGTAAACGTCATGTCGAGGATGGGGAACGTTCACAGCTTGAAAACCTTCGTTGGTTAGGTATGGATTGGGATGAAAGCCCAGAAACACATGAAAATTACCGCCAGTCTGAGCGTTTGGACTTGTATCAAAAATACATCGACCAACTATTAGCTGAAGGAAAAGCCTACAAATCTTACGTTACAGAAGAAGAGTTGGCAGCTGAACGCGAACGCCAAGAAGCAGCTGGCGAAACACCACGCTACATCAATGAATACCTTGGTATGAGTGAAGAAGAAAAAGCAGCTTACATCGCAGAACGTGAAGCAGCAGGGATCATCCCAACGGTTCGTTTGGCGGTCAATGAGTCAGGTATCTACAAGTGGCATGATATGGTCAAAGGTGATATCGAATTTGAAGGTGGCAATATCGGTGGTGACTGGGTTATCCAAAAGAAAGACGGTTACCCAACTTACAACTTTGCTGTTGTTATCGATGACCACGATATGCAAATCTCTCACGTAATCCGTGGAGATGACCATATTGCTAATACACCAAAACAGCTCATGGTTTATGAAGCACTTGGTTGGGAAGCTCCAGAGTTCGGTCACATGACCTTGATTATCAACTCTGAGACTGGTAAGAAGTTATCTAAACGTGATACTAATACACTTCAATTTATCGAAGATTACCGAAAGAAAGGTTACCTTCCAGAAGCAGTCTTTAACTTTATCGCCCTTCTTGGTTGGAACCCAGGTGGCGAAGATGAGATTTTCTCTCGTGAAGAATTGATTAAACTTTTCGATGAAAATCGCCTCAGCAAGTCTCCAGCAGCCTTTGACCAGAAAAAACTAGACTGGATGAGCAATGACTATATCAAGAATGCAGACCTAGAAACTATCTTTGAAATGGCAAAACCATTCTTAGAGGAAGCAGGCCGTTTAACTGACAAGGCTGAAAAATTAGTCGAGCTCTATAAACCACAAATGAAATCAGTAGATGAGATTATCCCATTGACAGATCTTTTCTTCTCAGATTTCCCAGAATTGACAGAAGCAGAGCGCGAAGTCATGGCGGGGGAAACAGTCCCAACAGTTCTTGAAGCCTTCAAAGCAAAACTTGAGGCGATGACAGATGATGAATTTATAACAGAAAATATCTTCCCACAAATCAAAGCAGTCCAAAAAGAAACAGGTATTAAAGGGAAAAATCTTTTCATGCCTATTCGTATCGCTGTGTCAGGTGAAATGCATGGACCAGAATTACCAGATACAATTTTCTTGCTTGGACGTGAAAAATCAATTCAGCATATCGAAAATATGTTAAAGGAAATCTCTAAGTAAGAAGGATGCAACAATGGACATATGGGAAAAGATGTACGAAGAAGCACAGAAACTGTATAATCCACATGAAGTATCTGATTTTGTTTATGCTAATCATGTCGTTGCCGCAGTAGAAGCAGAAGATGGACAAATATTTACAGGATTTTGTATGGAGGGAACCTGTGGTGTTTTCCATCTCTGCGCAGAACGGGCGGCCCTCTTCAATATGTACCAATTTTCAGGACAAACTAAGGTTAAGAAAGTATTAGCCTTTCGTGATAAACCACCTTATGGTGGAAGTTCCGGTATGCCTTGTGGAGCTTGCAGAGAATTTCTCTTGGAGTTGAACGCTGAAAATAAGGATGCAGAATTTATGATGGACTACGATACAAGAAAGACGGTGAAAGTCGCAGAACTAATCCCCTATTGGTGGGGAGAAGAACGTGCTTCTAAGTTTAATGAACAATAGAAGAGTCAGTACAATTCTGGCTCTTTTTACTATAATTTGAAAAACTGTACTTGAAAAGAATTGAAAATTTGTAAAAAGTTTAAAAAAGTAGTTGACAAAAAACAAAAAGTCGGTATAATAGTAAGAGTTGAAAATAACAACTCTGGTCCGTTGGTCAAGGGGTTAAGACACCGCCTTTTCACGGCGGTAACACGGGTTCGAATCCCGTACGGACTATGGTATGTTGCAGTTGAAACACTTGATGAAAAAAACTTAAAAAAGTTTCAAAAAAGTGTTGACAAGCGAAAGCGACTGTGATATACTAATATAGTTGTCACTTGAGAGAAGCGAGTGACAAAGACCTTTGAAAACTGAACAAGACGAACCAATGTGCAGGGCACTACAACTAAGGTTGTAGTACTGAACAATGAAAAAAACAATAAATCTGTCAGTGACAGAAATGAGTGAGAACTCAAACTTTTAATGAGAGTTTGATCCTGGCTCAGGACGAACGCTGGCGGCGTGCCTAATACATGCAAGTAGAACGCTGAAGGAGGAGCTTGCTTCTCTGGATGAGTTGCGAACGGGTGAGTAACGCGTAGGTAACCTGCCTGGTAGCGGGGGATAACTATTGGAAACGATAGCTAATACCGCATAACAGTAGATGTTGCATGACATTTGCTTAAAAGGTGCAATTGCATCACTACCAGATGGACCTGCGTTGTATTAGCTAGTTGGTGGGGTAACGGCTCACCAAGGCGACGATACATAGCCGACCTGAGAGGGTGATCGGCCACACTGGGACTGAGACACGGCCCAGACTCCTACGGGAGGCAGCAGTAGGGAATCTTCGGCAATGGACGGAAGTCTGACCGAGCAACGCCGCGTGAGTGAAGAAGGTTTTCGGATCGTAAAGCTCTGTTGTAAGAGAAGAACGAGTGTGAGAGTGGAAAGTTCACACTGTGACGGTATCTTACCAGAAAGGGACGGCTAACTACGTGCCAGCAGCCGCGGTAATACGTAGGTCCCGAGCGTTGTCCGGATTTATTGGGCGTAAAGCGAGCGCAGGCGGTTAGATAAGTCTGAAGTTAAAGGCTGTGGCTTAACCATAGTACGCTTTGGAAACTGTTTAACTTGAGTGCAAGAGGGGAGAGTGGAATTCCATGTGTAGCGGTGAAATGCGTAGATATATGGAGGAACACCGGTGGCGAAAGCGGCTCTCTGGCTTGTAACTGACGCTGAGGCTCGAAAGCGTGGGGAGCAAACAGGATTAGATACCCTGGTAGTCCACGCCGTAAACGATGAGTGCTAGGTGTTAGACCCTTTCCGGGGTTTAGTGCCGCAGCTAACGCATTAAGCACTCCGCCTGGGGAGTACGACCGCAAGGTTGAAACTCAAAGGAATTGACGGGGGCCCGCACAAGCGGTGGAGCATGTGGTTTAATTCGAAGCAACGCGAAGAACCTTACCAGGTCTTGACATCCCTCTGACCGCTCTAGAGATAGAGTTTTCCTTCGGGACAGAGGTGACAGGTGGTGCATGGTTGTCGTCAGCTCGTGTCGTGAGATGTTGGGTTAAGTCCCGCAACGAGCGCAACCCCTATTGTTAGTTGCCATCATTCAGTTGGGCACTCTAGCGAGACTGCCGGTAATAAACCGGAGGAAGGTGGGGATGACGTCAAATCATCATGCCCCTTATGACCTGGGCTACACACGTGCTACAATGGCTGGTACAACGAGTCGCAAGCCGGTGACGGCAAGCTAATCTCTTAAAGCCAGTCTCAGTTCGGATTGTAGGCTGCAACTCGCCTACATGAAGTCGGAATCGCTAGTAATCGCGGATCAGCACGCCGCGGTGAATACGTTCCCGGGCCTTGTACACACCGCCCGTCACACCACGAGAGTTTGTAACACCCGAAGTCGGTGAGGTAACCGTAAGGAGCCAGCCGCCTAAGGTGGGATAGATGATTGGGGTGAAGTCGTAACAAGGTAGCCGTATCGGAAGGTGCGGCTGGATCACCTCCTTTCTAAGGATAAGGAACTGCGCATTGGTCTTGTTTAGTCTTGAGAGGTCTTGTGGGGCCTTAGCTCAGCTGGGAGAGCGCCTGCTTTGCACGCAGGAGGTCAGCGGTTCGATCCCGCTAGGCTCCATTGGTGAGAGATCACCAAGTAATGCACATTGAAAATTGAATATCTATATCAAATAGTAACAAGAAAATAAACCGAAAACGCTGTAGTATTAATAAGAGTTTATGACTGAAAGGTCAAAAATAAGGTTAAGTTAATAAGGGCGCACGGTGGATGCCTTGGCACTAGGAGCCGAAGAAGGACGTGACAAACGACGACATGCCTTGGGTAGCTGTAAGTAAGCGATGATCCAGGGATTTCCGAATGGGGGAACCCAACAGGTACTACCTGTTACCCGCATCTGTTAAGGATGTGAGGAGGAAGACGCAGTGAACTGAAACATCTAAGTAGCTGCAGGAAGAGAAAGCAAAAGCGATTGCCTTAGTAGCGGCGAGCGAAACGGCAGGAGGGCAAACCGAAGAGTTTACTCTTCGGGGTTGTAGGACTGCAATGTGGACTCAAAGATTATAGAAGAATGATTTGGGAAGATCAGCCAAAGAGAGTAATAGCCTCGTATTTAAAATAGTCTTTGTACCTAGCAGTATCCTGAGTACGGCGGGACACGAGAAATCCCGTCGGAATCTGGGAGGACCATCTCCCAACCCTAAATACTCCCTAGTGACCGATAGTGAACCAGTACCGTGAGGGAAAGGTGAAAAGCACCCCGGGAGGGGAGTGAAATAGAACCTGAAACCGTGTGCCTACAACAAGTTCGAGCCCGTTAATGGGTGAGAGCGTGCCTTTTGTAGAATGAACCGGCGAGTTACGTTATGATGCGAGGTTAAGTTGAAGAGACGGAGCCGTAGGGAAACCGAGTCTGAATAGGGCGGATTAGTATCATGACGTAGACCCGAAACCATGTGACCTACCCATGAGCAGGTTGAAGGTGCGGTAAGACGCACTGGAGGACCGAACCAGGGCACGTTGAAAAGTGCTTGGATGACTTGTGGGTAGCGGAGAAATTCCAAACGAACTTGGAGATAGCTGGTTCTCTCCGAAATAGCTTTAGGGCTAGCGTCGACATTAAGATTCTTGGAGGTAGAGCACTGTTTGGGTGAGGGGTCCATCCCGGATTACCAATCTCAGATAAACTCCGAATGCCAATGAATTATGGTCGGCAGTCAGACTGCGAGTGCTAAGATCCGTAGTCGAAAGGGAAACAGCCCAGACCACCAGCTAAGGTCCCAAAATAATTGTTAAGTGGAAAAGGATGTGGGGTTGCACAGACAACTAGGATGTTAGCTTAGAAGCAGCTATTCATTCAAAGAGTGCGTAATAGCTCACTAGTCGAGTGACCCTGCGCCGAAAATGTACCGGGGCTAAAACAATTTACCGAAGCTGTGGATACCTTTATAGGTATGGTAGGAGAGCGTTCTATGTGTGAAGAAGGTGTACCGTGAGGAGTGCTGGAACGCATAGAAGTGAGAATGCCGGTATGAGTAGCGAAAGACAGGTGAGAATCCTGTCCACCGTAAGACTAAGGTTTCCAGGGGAAGGCTCGTCCGCCCTGGGTTAGTCGGGACCTAAGGAGAGACCGAAAGGTGTATCCGATGGACAACAGGTTGATATTCCTGTACTAGAGTATGTAGTGATGGAGGGACGCAGTAGGCTAACTAAAGCAGACGATTGGAAGAGTCTGTCTAAGCAGTGAGGTGTGATATGAGTTAAATGCTTATATCTATAACATTGAGCTGTGATGGGGAGCGAAGTTTAGTAGCGAAGTTAGTGACGTCACACTGCCAAGAAAAGCTTCTAGCGTTTAAACATACTCTACCCGTACCGCAAACCGACACAGGTAGTCGAGGCGAGTAGCCTCAGGTGAGCGAGAGAACTCTCGTTAAGGAACTCGGCAAAATGACCCCGTAACTTCGGGAGAAGGGGTGCTGACTTTAAGTCAGCCGCAGTGAATAGGCCCAAGCAACTGTTTATCAAAAACACAGCTCTCTGCTAAATCGTAAGATGATGTATAGGGGGTGACGCCTGCCCGGTGCTGGAAGGTTAAGAGGAGTGCTTAGCGCAAGCGAAGGTATGAATTGAAGCCCCAGTAAACGGCGGCCGTAACTATAACGGTCCTAAGGTAGCGAAATTCCTTGTCGGGTAAGTTCCGACCCGCACGAAAGGCGTAATGATTTGGGCACTGTCTCAACGAGAGACTCGGTGAAATTTTAGTACCTGTGAAGATGCAGGTTACCCGCGACAGGACGGAAAGACCCCATGGAGCTTTACTGCAGTTTGATATTGAGTGTCTGTACCACATGTACAGGATAGGTAGGAGTCTATGAGATCGGGACGCCAGTTTCGAAGGAGACGTTGTTGGGATACTACCCTTGTGTTATGGCCACTCTAACCCGGATAGGTGATCCCTATCGGAGACAGTGTCTGACGGGCAGTTTGACTGGGGCGGTCGCCTCCTAAAAGGTAACGGAGGCGCCCAAAGGTTCCCTCAGAATGGTTGGAAATCATTCGCAGAGTGTAAAGGTATAAGGGAGCTTGACTGCGAGAGCTACAACTCGAGCAGGGACGAAAGTCGGGCTTAGTGATCCGGTGGTTCCGTATGGAAGGGCCATCGCTCAACGGATAAAAGCTACCCTGGGGATAACAGGCTTATCTCCCCCAAGAGTTCACATCGACGGGGAGGTTTGGCACCTCGATGTCGGCTCGTCGCATCCTGGGGCTGTAGTCGGTCCCAAGGGTTGGGCTGTTCGCCCATTAAAGCGGCACGCGAGCTGGGTTCAGAACGTCGTGAGACAGTTCGGTCCCTATCCGTCGCGGGCGTAGGAAATTTGAGAGGATCTGCTCCTAGTACGAGAGGACCAGAGTGGACTTACCGCTGGTGTACCAGTTGTCTTGCCAAAGGCATCGCTGGGTAGCTATGTAGGGAAGGGATAAACGCTGAAAGCATCTAAGTGTGAAACCCACCTCAAGATGAGATTTCCCATGATTTTATATCAGTAAGAGCCCTGAGAGATGATCAGGTAGATAGGTTAGAAGTGGAAGTGTGGCGACACATGTAGCGGACTAATACTAATAGCTCGAGGACTTATCCAAAGTAACTGAGAATATGAAAGCGAGAGGTTTTCTTGGTTTGAATAGATATTCAATTTTGAGTAGGTATTACTCAGAGTTAAGTGACGATAGCCTAGGAGATACACCTGTACCCATGCCGAACACAGAAGTTAAGCCCTAGAACGCCGGAAGTAGTTGGGGGTTGCCCCCTGTGAGATATGGAAGTCGCTTAGCTCTAGGGAGTTTAGCTCAGCTGGGAGAGCATCTGCCTTACAAGCAGAGGGTCAGCGGTTCGATCCCGTTAACTCCCAAAGGTCCCGTAGTGTAGCGGTTATCACGTCGCCCTGTCACGGCGAAGATCGCGGGTTCGATTCCCGTCGGGACCGTTTGAAATAACGTAAGTTATTTTAGACTCGTTAGCTCAGTTGGTAGAGCAATTGACTTTTAATCAATGGGTCACTGGTTCGAGCCCAGTACGGGTCATATCTGCGGGTTTGGCGGAATTGGCAGACGCACCAGATTTAGGATCTGGCGCTTAACGGCGTGGGGGTTCAAGTCCCTTAACCCGCATTAAGATATAATAAATGAGCCGGCTTAGCTCAGTTGGTAGAGCATCTGATTTGTAATCAGAGGGTCGCGTGTTCAAGTCATGTAGCCGGCATTTTTAGATAGAAGAAAACAGTGCGAACGTAGTTCAGTGGTAGAACACCACCTTGCCAAGGTGGGGGTCGCGGGTTCGAATCCCGTCGTTCGCTTAGAGAGGCCGGGGTGGCGGAACTGGCAGACGCACAGGACTTAAAATCCTGCGATTGGTAACGATCGTACCGGTTCGATTCCGGTCCTCGGCATAATATAGAGCACCCTTAGCTCAACTGGATAGAGTACCTGACTACGAATCAGGCGGTTAGAGGTTCGACTCCTCTAGGGTGCATTTTTCTATTTAACTCGGGAAGTAGCTCAGCTTGGTAGAGTACTTGGTTTGGGACCAAGGTGTCGCAGGTTCGAATCCTGTCTTCCCGATATATGGCGGTGTAGCTCAGCTGGCTAGAGCGTCCGGTTCATACCCGGGAGGTCGGGGGTTCGATCCCCTTCGCCGCTATAATGATCTTGTTGGACCTTTAGCTCAGCTGGTTAGAGCTCTCGGCTCATAACCGAGTGGTCGTAGGTTCAAGTCCTACAAGGTCCATTTGAATATTATGGAGGATTACCCAAGTCCGGCTGAAGGGAACGGTCTTGAAAACCGTCAGGCGTGTAAAAGCGTGCGTGGGTTCGAATCCCACATCCTCCTTTTGTATTAACGCGGGATGGAGCAGCTCGGTAGCTCGTCGGGCTCATAACCCGAAGGTCGTAGGTTCAAATCCTGCTCCCGCAATAAGGCTCGGTAGCTCAGTTGGTAGAGCAATGGATTGAAGCTCCATGTGTCGGCGGTTCGATTCCGTCTCGCGCCATTTTTACTTATAGTATGTATGCGGGTGTAGTTTAGTGGTAAAACTACAGCCTTCCAAGCTGTTGTCGCGAGTTCGATTCTCGTCACCCGCTTTGAACTTTGTTCAAATTACCAAGTTTTTAACTTGGGCGCGTAGCTCAGGTGGTTAGAGCGCACGCCTGATAAGCGTGAGGTCGGTGGTTCGAGTCCACTCGTGCCCATTAATTGGAGAATTACTCAAGAGGCTGAAGAGGACGGTTTGCTAAATCGTTAGGTCGGGTAACTGGCGCAAGGGTTCGAATCCCTTATTCTCCGTTTTAATGAGGGTTTATAACTCTCTTTTTTTTGTATTTCTAAGAATAGTAGAATAAAAACTTCAGATTTGTAAAACTTAATTGGATTACTTATCTGAAGTTTTTTTATGGTTGTGCTAGTTTATTATTACTTCCAACTCTTGAGTGAAATTTCTCCGCTATTGAGCCAGATTTCTTTTCCGTTATCACATTGAACTAAAAGTTTGCCATTTTCTGAGATATCTTTAGCAAGTCCCTTGTAGTCTTTTTGATCTAGTGTGAAAGTAACTTCTTTTCCAAGAACGAATGACTGTTTTTTATATAGGTATAATAACTCATCTGCTGGTGTTTCGAAGAAAGCACGCCAGATTTCTATGATTAATTCATTCCTTGTTATTGGAGCTGTAGTTTTAAATAAGCTAGCAGCTTTTTCTTTTAATTCTTGTGGGAAATCATTAATAGTAAAGTTGATTCCTACTCCAATAATGATATCTGTGACTAAGCCTGTTTCTACAGAGGTCATTGCTTCAGTGAGGATTCCTCCAATTTTATGATTTTTGAGGTAGATATCGTTGACCCATTTTATGTCGACATCTATTAATGTTAGGTTCTTAATGGCTTTGTAGATAGCTCCTGCTACAAGTAGTGTGTAGGATGGTAATTTGTCATAGGGGAGATTGGGTTTAAGATGGAGTGTCATATAAATGCCACCTTGAGGTGAGTAGAAAGAACGTTGAAAACGGCCTCGGCCAGCTGTTTGATAGGAAGCTAGATAGAGGGTGTTTGCTTCATTTCCTAAATCAATTGCTTCTTTTGCATCGAGTTGTGTTGATCGTGTTTCGGGTTTAAAACTGATTTTAATTGGAAGATTTTGTTTTAGAAGTTCTGGAAGAATAAGGTCTCCATTCACAAGTTTATAGCCTTTGTTTTTGATACTATCAATTTTAATGCCCTCTTGTTCTAAACGCTTGATGGCTTTCCAAATTGATGTTCGGGTCAGTGATAGTTCTTCTGCAATCTTTTCTCCGCTGATATAGTCGGTTTCTTTAGCTAGAATTTGGTAGACGGCTTGGTAGGATTTCATAGTGTTTCCTTTCTCACTAGTTGGTGTTGGGAATATTCTTTTCTTGTATGACTTGGAGTCTGATTAAAGTATTGTTTATAAGCTTTTGAAAAATGGAGTGGATCTGAAAAACCTACCGAATATGCAATTACTTTGATAGACTCTTGGGTATTTTCGAGAAGTTGTTTAGCTCGGTGCATTCGAACGTAGAGTAGGTATTCTTTGGGTGATAAGGTATTAAATTCTTTGAATACGCTTGATAAGTAGCTTCTGTGAACGGATAGTTCTTTTGCTAAATCTTGTATTGTAAGTGATTGAGGATAGTGGCTATCAATTAATCTTTTACATTCAAGATAGAGTTGGTAGGTTGATGAAATATTCTTTTTTTTCTGATTGGGAGCAATAGTTCCCAGATGAAACATCAGTTCATGGAGTTGTCCCATAATATGGAGTTGAGCTAATTCATTGGATTTTGTAATCTGAGCGAATCGGACAATGTCTGAGATGAGCTTTGCAGTAGTCTGGGTATGACAAGTTTCAGATTGGATGAGATAAGATTGGTCAGAAATTTGAGAAAGAGCAAAATAATCAGGAGCTTTCCCTCCAGTGATTCCTAACCAGTAGTATGCCCAAGGTTCTTTACTATCTGCTTGATAAAAGGTTAGTTCATCTGGTTTTAATAGAAAGAAATCTCCTTCTTTTAAATCAACAATTTTACCATTATAATGAAATTTTCCTTGTCCTTTAGTAATGTAATGTAGGACGTATGTATCTCGAATTGCTGGACCAAAAGAGTAATTAGGTGTGCATTCCTCATATCCATAAAAGCTTAGGGAAAGGTCAATTGTTCCAGTCTGGTATTCTGAAAAAACTAGTATGTGCCACCTCCTACCTAACATTTTACCATATTCTTGAGACATTTTTCTATTTCGGAAAGCGATTTCATATGATAAAATAGAATCAATAAAGTGATGAGGTGAAGTAAATGGGAGTTAGGATAGAGAATAATCTATTTTATGTTGAGAGTAAAAATCTAAGCTTGATTATTGAAAATCGTGATGGGTACTTACTTTTGAAACATTTAGGAAAGACTATTAAGAACTATAAAGGTTCCAACAGTGTTTATGAACGAGACCATGCCTTTTCAGGAAATCCAACAGCTACTAATCGAACCTTTAGCTTAGATACACAACGTCAAATTTTTGGACAACATGGTTTGGGTGACTTTAGAAAACCAACTTTACAGGTTCAGCATGATGCAACTGAAGTAACAGACTTTCGATTTGTAGAAGCAAAGATTTTAAAAGGTCAGAATGGTCCACAGGGCTTACCTTCTCCACACAGCGTGGATGATACAGAGACTCTTGTCTTAATGTTAGAAGATTCTAAGGCTCAACTTAGTCTGACTTTGTATTATACTGCTTTTTATAATGATTCGACTATTGCTAGCTACAGTAAATTAGTGAATAATAGTAATCAGGAAGTTGTCATTCATAAAGACTTTTCTTTTATGGCTGATTTTCCAGCGGCAGCTTACGAAATCGTAACTCTTCAGGGAGCTTATGCTCGTGAAAAGACTGTCAGACGTCAACAGGTAGAACAAGGAATCTTTTCGATTAGTTCGAACCGTGGAGCTTCTGGGCATGCTCAAACACCAGCTCTTCTCTTATGTGATCAAGGAGTCACAGAGGATGCTGGAAATGTGTTTGCTATTCAACTAATGTATAGTGGAAACTTTGAAGCTTTTGCTCAAAAGAATCAATTGAATGAAGTTCGGGTGGCTATTGGCATAAATCCGGAAAATTTTTCTTGGAAGTTAGACCCTGAGGAATACTTTGAAACACCGGTAGCTTTAGTGACTTATTCAGATAAGGGATTAACTGGTGTTAGTCATGAAAGTCATAATTTTGTACTGAAGCACATTATGCCAAGTAAATTTTCTAAAAAAGAGCGTCCAATCCTAATCAATAACTGGGAAGCTACCTACTTTGACTTTCAGAGAGAAAAGCTGTTAGAGCTAGCTGATGAAGCTAAGAAAGTTGGCATTGAACTTTTTGTATTAGATGATGGTTGGTTTGGCAATCGCTTTGATGATAATCGTGCTTTAGGTGACTGGAGTGTTAATGAGGAAAAACTGGGTGGAAGCCTAGAAAGTCTGATTTCAGCTATCCATGAAAGAGGTTTGCAGTTTGGGCTTTGGTTAGAACCTGAAATGATTTCTGTAGATAGCGATTTGTATCGTCAACATTCTGACTGGGCTATTCAGGTTCCAGGATATGACCATACCTATTCTAGAAATCAACTAGTACTTAATCTTGCCAATCCTCAGGTAGTAGAATACTTGAAAAATGTCTTAGATCAACTCCTATCTTATCATGAAATTGATTACATTAAATGGGATATGAACCGCAATATCACTAACCTAGGAAATGGCTTTACTTATCTAGAAATACAGATGCAATCTCATCAGTACATGTTGGGGCTTTACGAACTCGTTTCTTATCTGACAGAAAAGCACAGCCATATTCTCTTTGAGTCCTGCTCTGGTGGTGGTGGACGAAATGATCTTGGTATGATGCGCTATTTCCCACAAGTCTGGGCTAGTGATAATACAGATGCTATTGCACGTTTACCAATTCAATACGGTTCATCCTATCTCTATCCAACCATTTCTATGGGGGCTCATGTGTCAGCAGTACCGAATCATCAGATGGGACGGATGACACCATTGGAAACTCGTGGTCATGTAGCAATGATGGGAAATTTGGGATATGAGCTTGATTTGACAAGTTTATCAGATGAAGAGAAAGCTGAGATTGCTAATCAGGTGAACTTGTATAAGGAATTGCGTCCAGTAGTTCAGTTAGGACAACAGTATAGACTAATTAATCCTGATACTGCATCCAATGAAGCTGCTGTACAATTTAATTACAAAAATCAAACGATTGTAACCTACGTTCGCGTTTTGTCAGTTGTAGAGACCATGGAAACAACTTTAAAGTTAAAAGATTTGGATGAAGAGGGACTGTATGAATTACAGGAAAATGGAGTAGTTTACTCAGGTGCAGAACTAATGTATGCGGGCTTAACTGTTATCTTATCCCAAGGAGATTTTTTGAGTAAACAGTATATTTTTAGAAGACTATAATAAAGGTGTGTAAATTTATAAAGGAGGCTTTCCAATGAAATGGTATAAGAAAGCAGGTTTTCTTTTAGTAGCTGGGGTTAGTTTACTAGGCCTAGCAGCTTGTGGTCAGAATAATCAATCGACTGATGGAAAGGTAACGATTGAATTTTTTAACCAGAAGAC
The DNA here is from genome assembly GCF_965119495.1 of Streptococcus sp. Marseille-Q7156. The sequence goes on from NZ_CBCPLU010000001.1 coordinate 186,421, forward strand.
CGAAATGGCGGATACTTTGCAAAAAATTGTAGATCATTTTGAAAAGGATCATCCTACTATTGATGTAAAACTGACGACTGTTCCGGCAGCTGGAATTGTTCTGAAGACTCGGATTTTATCAGGAGATGTTCCAGATATTGTTAATATCTATCCTCAAAATATGGATTTTCAGGAGTGGGCAAAAGCAGGTTACTTTGCAGATATGACAGGGAAATCTTATCTTGAGAATATTAAGAATGACTATGCAGAAAAGTATGCAATCAATAACAAGATTTATAGTGTGCCTTTAACTGCTAACCTTTATGGAATCTATTACAATAAAACAAAGTTTAAAGAATTAGGACTTGAGGAACCGAAGACTTTTAAAGAGTTTCAAGAGATTGTTAAAAAGATAAAAGATAGTGGGAATTCTCCGTTTGCAGTTGCAGGCAATGAAGGATGGACATTAAACGGTTATCACCAACTTTCTCTCATTACTATTACAGGCAGTGGAGACGCAGCTAATAACTATCTTCGCTTTTCAAAACCAAATGCTATTTCTGTAGATGATGCTATTTTAAAAGCAGATGCAGAACGACTAGATTTGTTGGCAGACAATGCTCAAGATGGATGGCGTGGTGCCTCTTATAATGATGCGGTGGTAGCATTCTCGAATGAAAAAGCCTTGATGATGCCACAAGGCTCATGGGCATTAGCGGCAATTAATCAACAGGATCCAAAATTTGATGTGGGGATGTTTGCCTTCCCAGGAGAAGAAGTAGGAAAAGAAGTCACTGTTGGTGCAGGGGACATGGCATTATCAACTTCAGCTACTACCAAACATCCTAAAGAAACCGAAGAATTTATCAGCTATATGACTAGTTCAAAAGCTATGCAAGAATATTATGATGTGGATGGATCACTAGTTGCTGTAAAAGGTGTACAGTAAAAAGAAGATTCAGCACTTGCAGAGATTTCTAAACTAGCATTTACGGATAAACATTATGTTTGGTTGGGCCAACACTGGAATTCTGAAGAAGATTTTTTTAATCTAAGTGCAGGTTACTTGATGGATAAAAATCTGAAAAATATGGCAAACAATCTCAATGCTTTCTTTAATCCAATGAAGGCAGATTTGGACTAGAATAGGAGTTAAGATGATATGGCTATTCGAAAATTTTTAAATAAATACTGGGGTTGGACTTTTTTGCTCATCCCGCTTGCATTACAAGCTATCTTCTTTTACTTTCCGATGGTACAAGGTGCTTTCTATAGTTTGACTAACTGGACTGGATTGACCTATAATTATAAATTTGTTGGTCTGAATAACTACAAATTGCTGATGATTGATGGGAAATTCTTCACAGCCATTGCTTTTACTTTGATTTTAACCCTGGCATTGATTATTGGAGAGATTACAATTGGGATGGTTGTCGCTCGAGCCTTAAATTCTAAGATTAAAGGGCAGACCTTCTTTAGAGCATGGTTCTTTTTCCCAGCGGTTTTGTCTGGTTTGACAGTTTCCTTGATTTTTAAACAATTCTTTAACTATGGTCTTCCAACGATTGGAAAAATTTTAGGGATTAGTTTTTTACAAGAAAGTCTATTAGGAACACCGATCGGAGCGGTAGTGGCAACTATTTTTGTTCTTCTATGGCAAGGAGTAGCAATGCCAATTATTCTCTTTCTTGCTGGTCTTCAGAGTATTCCAAGTGATATTTTGGAGGCGGCATCAATTGATGGTGCAACAAGCAAACAAACTTTTTGGAAGATTGAATTACCATATTTGTTGCCAACGATTTCTATGGTTTTTATCCTAGCTCTTAAGTCCGGTTTGACTGCCTTTGACCAAATTTTTGCTTTGACGAGTGGTGGTCCTAATAATGCTACAACGTCTCTTGGTCTTTTAGTCTATAACTATGCCTTCAAGAGTAATCAATATGGATATGCGAATGCAATTGCCTTGATTCTATTCTTAATTATTGGAATTGTTTCTCTTATCCAAATCAAACTATCAAAGAAATTTGAAATCTAATAGGGGAGTCTTACACATGAAAAAAGAAGAAAAATTGAATCAGTTTTGGAAGTATGTCCTCTTGGTAGTAGGTAGTATTCTCATACTTGTTCCTTTGTTGGTAACGGTTTTTAGTTCCTTCAAGACAACCAAGGATATCATGAATCATTTCTTTGGTTTGCCAAATCCTTTTACATTAAGCAATTATGAACGATTGGTTTCGGATGGGATTGGAGGCTATTTCTGGAATTCAGCTGTTATTACGGTGTTATCATTGATTGTAGTAGCATTCTTTATACCAGCTGCAGCCTATTCCATTGCTCGAAATATGTCCAAGAAAAAAGTCTTTGCAATTATGTATTCGCTCTTGATCTTAGGGATATTTGTTCCATTTCAGGTGATTATGATTCCTATCACAGTTATGATGAGCAAACTCGGCCTGGCAAATATGTGGGGGTTGGTACTACTTTATCTAACTTATGCAATTCCACAGACTCTTTTCTTGTATGTTGGTTATATTAAAATCAGTGTACCAGATAGTTTAGATGAAGCTGCAGAAATTGATGGGGGTGATCGATTTACAACTTACCGTCGAATTATCTTTCCAATGCTGAAGCCCATGCATGCTACAACCTTGATTATCAATGCATTATGGTTCTGGAATGACTTTATGTTGCCACTGTTGATTTTGAATAAGGATTCCAAGATGTGGACTTTGCCTCTCTTCCAGTACAACTACCAAGGTCAGTATTTTAATGACTATGGGCCAAGTTTTGCATCCTATATTGTAGGAATTGTAACAATTACTGTCGTCTACCTCATCTTCCAAAAACATATTATTTCAGGAATGAGCAACGGAGCAGTGAAGTAAGAAGAACTCATGGAATCTATAGTCTCTGACACAGAGGCAGGGTTCAGCTTGTTGATAATTCTATGTAGAAAACAAGAAAGTAGTACTTAGTTTATTGAAGTCTATATTTAGTACGAGTTTGATGATAAACAGAGATTTAATACTCAATGAAAATCAAAGAGCAAACTAGGAAGCTAGCCGCAGGTTGCTCAAAGCACAGCTTTGAGGTTGCAGATAAAGCTGACGTGGTTTGAAGAGATTTTCGAAGAGTATAACATGAATTTGATTTACGAAGCCAGGTCATATGAGACTTGGCTTCAATTAGAAAAAGGAGAGTAATGATGCCAATTCAGAATAAAACCATGTTGATTACCTATTCAGATAGTCTGGGAAATAATCTTAAAGACTTATATGAGAATTTGGAAGAGCATTTTGGAGATGCTATTGGAGGAGTTCACATTCTACCATTTTTCCCATCAACAGGTGATCGTGGATTTGCGCCTGTTGACTACGACGAAGTGGACTCAGCTTTTGGTGATTGGGAGGATATTAAGCGTTTAGGTGAGAAATATTATCTTATGTTTGACTTTATGATTAATCATATTTCTCGTCAATCTAAGTATTATAAGGACTATCAAGAAAAACATGAAGCCAGTGAATTTAAAGATCTCTTTTTAAACTGGGATAAGTTTTGGCCAGAAAACCGTCCGACACAGTCTGATGTAGATTTAATTTACAAGCGTAAGGATCGTGCACCAAAGCAAGAGATTGTTTTTGAAGATGGGTCAGTGGAACATTTGTGGAATACCTTTGGTGAGGAGCAGATTGATCTTGATGTGACCAAAAAAGTAACGATGGAATTTATCCGTAAGACCATTCAGCACTTGGCAAGTAATGGGTGTGATTTGATTCGTCTAGATGCCTTTGCTTATGCAGTGAAGAAATTGGATACTAATGATTTCTTTGTAGAACCAGATATTTGGGATTTATTGGACAAAGTTCGAGATATCGCTGCTGAGTATGGGACAGAGCTTTTACCTGAGATTCATGAACACTATTCAATTCAGTTTAAAATAGCGGATCACGATTACTATGTTTATGATTTTGCTCTTCCAATGGTGACACTTTATACTCTTTATAGTTCCAGAACAGAGCGTTTGGCTAAGTGGTTAAAGATGAGCCCAATGAAGCAATTTACGACGCTAGACACCCATGATGGGATTGGAGTGGTGGATGTCAAGGATATCCTGACTGATGAGGAAATCGACTATGCTTCAAATGAGCTCTATAAGGTTGGAGCTAATGTCAAACGTAAGTACTCTAGTGCAGAGTATAACAATCTAGATATCTACCAAATCAATTCAACCTATTATTCTGCGCTTGGAGATGATGATGTTAAGTATTTTCTTGCACGCTTAATTCAAGCATTTGCCCCAGGTATTCCTCAGCTTTACTATGTAGGTCTATTAGCAGGCAAGAATGATTTGAAATTATTAGAAGAAACTAAAGAAGGTCGAAATATTAATCGTCATTACTATAGCAATGAGGAAATAGCAGAAGAAGTCCAACGCCCTGTGGTGAAGGCACTTCTCAATCTATTTTCTTTCCGTAATCGTTCAGAAGCATTTGATTTAGAAGGAACTATTGACGTTGAAACACCAACAGCCCACAGCATTGTAATCAAGCGTCAAAATAAAGATAAGTCCGTAACAGCAGTAGCAGAAATTGATTTGCAAAATCAGACTTATCGGGTAATTGAGAACGGAATTGAAGTAACATTTTGAAGCCTTGATATGGTTGATAAAATAGGGTTTTTATTTTAGAAAACGTTTCCTTTGTTTTCAAATTGCTAAAAAAGTGGTACAATATAGGGTAGCTTACTATTATCTGAATCAATTGATTTGGAGAGAAAGGATTCATTTTGAAATCAATAGGCTTTATTGAAAAGCTGAAAGGGTTGTCTAGTAAAGAGCTGATTTTATTGGGAATTATCCTGAGTATCTTTTTACCCTTTTATCTTTTTGTAGTTGTATTCTGTTTATATATTATCAGTTTAATTTTCACAGGAGACATGAAAAGTATTCTTCAGAAAATGGGGGAGCATCCGATGCTGCTTCTTTTTCTTGGCTATAGTACTGTTATATCCGTTTTTGCACAAAATTGGATGGGAGTTGTGGCTTCGGTAGGAATTTTTCTATTTACTGTTTTCTTTTTGCATTATCAGTCGATTTTATCACATAAATTCTTTCGATTGATTTTGCAGCTCGTCTTGTTTGGTAGCGTCTTGTCAGCTGCTTTTGCGAGTTTAGAACATTTCCAAATTGTGAAGAAATTCAACTATGCTTTTCTTTCACCCAATATGCAGGTGTGGCATCAGAATCGTGCAGAAGTGACCTTCTTTAACCCTAATTATTATGGAATTATTTGTTGTTTCTGTATCATGATTGCCTTCTATCTGTTTACAACGACCAAGTTGAATTGGTTGAAAGTATTCTGTGTGATTGCAGGCTTTGTGAATCTCTTTGGTTTGAACTTTACGCAAAATCGAACTGCCTTTCCTGCTATTATCGCTGGAGCCATTATTTATCTCTTTACGACCATTAAAAACTGGAAGGCCTTTTGGCTTAGTATTGGGGTCTTTGCGATTGGCTTGAGTTTCCTCTTTTCCAGTGATTTAGGAGTTCGGATGGGGACTTTAGACTCTTCTATGGAAGAACGCATTTCTATCTGGGATGCTGGGATGGCCTTGTTTAAGCAAAATCCTTTTTGGGGTGAGGGGCCATTGACCTACATGCACTCGTATCCTCGGATAAATGCTCCTTATCATGAACATGCTCACAGTCTTTATATTGATACGATTCTGAGTTACGGAATTGTGGGGACTATTTTACTAGTTTTGTCTTCTGTGGCTCCTGTTCGCTTGATGATGGATATGAGTCAGGAGTCGGGGAAACGTCCGATTATCGGTCTTTATCTGTCTTTCCTTACAGTGGTTGCTGTGCACGGAATCTTTGACTTGGCTCTCTTCTGGATTCAGTCAGGTTTCATTTTCTTGCTAGTTATGTGCAGTGTTCCATTGGAGCATCGAACGTTGGTATCGGACATGACGGATTAAGTATATAAGATTACAATCTTCTACCTTGGGTGGGAGATTTTTTACTAGGAAAAATTACTTCTAAATCGAAATAGTTGACAGTTGAAAGGACAAGTGTTACAATTATTCTATTCATTTCGATATCGAAATAAATTGGAGGTGTTATGAAAGATAGTCATTTGCTAGCCCATCATATTCGTTTGTTGAATGGGCGGATTTTTCAAAAGTTACTGAGCCAAGATCCTGAAGCTCTTTATCGGAGTGAACAGGGGAAGATTTTAGCGGTTTTATGGAATAGTGAAACTGGCTGCGCAACTGCGACAGATATTGCGCTTGCGACTGGGCTTGCAAATAATACGCTGACGACTATGATAAAAAAGCTAGAGGAGAAAAATCTTATAACTGTTAGTCCATGTGGAAAAGATAAGCGTAAGAAGTATTTGGTTTTAACAGAGTTGGGCAAGTCCCAGAAAGAAGTGGGGCATCGTGTCAGTCAGAAATTGGATACGATTTTTTACAAAGGATTTTCAGAGGAAGAAATTCGGCAATTTGAAGCCTTTCAAGAAAGAATTTTGGCGAATCTGAAAGAGGAGGAAAATGAGGTTTGAAATGGAGCAAATTAGCTGTTTATAAGTAAAGGCCACTTTTGACTTTGTTTTCCAACTCTTAGGACAAGGAAACTATGTGGTTAGCTATGGTCAGACTCAGATTGATGGAGTTGCCTATGCCCAGTACGATATCTTCCGCCTAGAGAACGGGAAAATTGAGGAGCATTGGGACAATAAGGAAGTCATGCCTAAGGTAGAAGACTTGATCAATCGAGGAAAGTTTTAAAATGAGGACAAAGAATGATTGAATACAAAAATGTAGCCTTGCGCTACACAGAAAAAGATGTCTTGAGAGATGTTAATTTACGGATTGAGAATGGGGAGTTTATGGTTTTAGTTGGACCTTCTGGGTCCGGTAAGACGACCATGATCAAGATGATTAACCGTCTTTTGGAACCAACTGATGGAAATATTTATATGGATGGCAAGCGCATCAAAGACTATGACGAGCGGGAGCTTCGTCTTTCTACTGGTTATGTTTTACAGGCTATTGCTCTCTTTCCAAATCTAACAGTTGAGGAAAATATTGCCCTGATTCCTGAGATGAAGGGCTGGACTAAGGAAGAAATTGCTCAGAAAACAGAAGAGCTTTTGGCTAAGGTTGGTTTACCAGTGGCTGAGTATGGGCATCGACTTCCGAGTGAATTATCTGGTGGGGAACAACAGCGTGTTGGAATTGTCCGTGCCATGATTGGCCAGCCTAAGATTCTCCTCATGGATGAACCTTTTTCAGCCTTGGATGCTATTTCGAGAAAACAGTTGCAGATTCTGACGAAAGAATTGCATAAAGAATTTGGGATGACAACGATTTTTGTAACCCATGATACGGATGAAGCCTTGAAATTGGCAGACCGTATTGCTGTCTTGCAGGATGGAGAGATTCGCCAGGTGGCGAATCCCGAGACAATTTTAAAAGCGCCTGCCACAGAATTTGTAGCAGACTTGTTTGGAGGTAGTGTTCATGACTAATTTAATTGCAACTTTTCAGGATCGTTTTAGTGATTGGTTGACAGCCCTATCTCAACATTTACAGTTGTCACTTTTGACCCTGTTACTAGCTATTTTTATCGCGATTCCCTTGGCTGTTTCTCTTCGCTATCATGAGAAGTTGGCGGATTGGGTCTTGCAGATTGCAGGGATTTTCCAGACTATCCCGTCACTGGCCTTGTTGGGACTCTTTATCCCCTTGATGGGAATTGGAACCTTGCCAGCTTTGACAGCTCTAGTGATCTATGCGATTTTCCCGATTTTGCAAAATACCATTACTGGGCTAAAGGGAATTGATCCAAATCTACAAGAGGCTGGGATTGCCTTTGGGATGACCAGATGGGAACGTCTCAAGAAGTTTGAAATTCCACTTGCTATGCCTGTTATCATGTCTGGGATTCGAACAGCAGCAGTATTGATTATCGGTACGGCAACCTTGGCGGCCTTGATTGGTGCAGGGGGACTGGGTTCCTTTATCCTTTTGGGAATTGACCGTAATAATGCCAGTCTAATTTTGATTGGGGCCCTTTCTTCTGCAGTGCTAGCCATTGCCTTTAACTTCCTACTAAAAGTGATGGAAAAGGCAAAATTGCGGACGATTTTCTCTGGTTTTGCCTTGGTGACCATATTACTCGGTCTGTCTTATAGTCCAGCCCTCTTGGCACAAAAAGAGAAAGAAAACTTGGTGATTGCTGGGAAATTGGGTCCAGAACCAGAAATTTTGGCTAATATGTATAAGTTACTGATTGAAGAAAATACCAGTATGACTGCGACTGTTAAACCGAATTTTGGGAAAACAAGCTTCCTCTATGAAGCTCTGAAAAAGGGAGATATTGATATTTATCCTGAATTTACCGGTACGGTGACTGAAAGTTTGCTTCAACCATCACCTAAGGTGAGTCATGAGCCAGAGCAGGTTTATCAGGTGGCGCGTGAAGGTATTGCCAAACAGGATCATCTAGCCTATCTCAAACCCATGTCTTATCAAAATACCTACGCTGTAGCTGTTCCGAAAAAGATTGCTCAAGAATATGGCTTGAAGACCATTTCGGACTTGAAAAAAGTGGAAGGGCAGCTGAAGGCAGGTTTTACACTTGAGTTTAATGACCGTGAAGATGGCAATAAGGGCTTGCAATCAATGTACGGTCTCAATCTCAATGTGGCGACCATGGAACCAGCTCTTCGCTATCAGGCAATTCAGTCAGGTGATATTCAAATCACGGATGCCTATTCGACTGATGCGGAATTGGAACGTTATGATTTACAGGTATTGGAAGATGACAAACAACTCTTCCCACCTTATCAAGGGGCTCCACTAATGAAAGAAGCTCTTCTCAAGAAACATCCAGAGTTGGAAACAGTTCTCAATAAATTGGCTGGTAAAATTACTGAAAGCCAGATGAGCCAGCTCAACTACCAAGTCGGTGTTGAAGGCAAGTCAGCAGAACAAGTAGCCAAGGAGTTTCTACAAGGACAAGGTTTGTTGAAGAAATAGCTTGAAAATACTTAACTCAACTTTTTAAACGACTACAGAGAAGAATGCTCAGATAATGTTGTCTGGGCTTTTTTAGTGTCAGAATTAATGATTTTCATTTTTAAATGGAAAATAAGAGGAAATTTTTAGGATTTTCTAAAATTTTACTGTAAATACACTTGACTATTCACAAAATAGGTGTATAATGTGTTGTGAACTACTTAACAAATAAAGATTTCCAGCTCATGTCGACTAAGGATGGAAATCTTGTGTATAGACAGTTCAGTAGATATATAATAGAGCGTTGCGTCCGAAAGTCTATCAAGACACGGCTCTTTAAAAACAAAAGGAGAAATGATGCATACTTATTTGCAAAAGAAAATTGAAAATATCAAAACAACTCTAGGTGAAATGTCAGGTGGTTACCGTCGTATGGTTACGGCTATAGCTGATTTAGGATTTTCAGGAACTATGAAGGCTATCTGGGATGACCTCTTTGCCCATCGTAGTTTTGCCCAGTGGCTTTATTTGCTGGTTTTAGGAAGTTTTCCTCTCTGGCTGGAATTGATTTATGAACACCGTATTGTTGACTGGATTGGGATGATTTGTAGCCTAACTGGGATTATTTGCGTTATCTTTGTATCGGAAGGTCGAGCAAGTAATTATCTTTTTGGCTTGATTAACTCTGTTATTTACCTTATTTTGGCACTACAGAAAGGCTTTTATGGTGAGGTACTCACGACACTTTACTTCACAGTTATGCAACCGATTGGACTTCTAGTTTGGATTTATCAGGCACAGTTTAAGAAGGAAAAGCAGGAGTTTGTCGCGCGTAAACTGGACGGCAAGGGTTGGACAAAGTATCTTTCCATTAGTGTTCTTTGGTGGTTGGTATTTGGCTTCATTTATCAGTCTATTGGTGCCAATCGTCCCTATCGTGATTCAATCACAGATGCGACCAATGGGGTAGGGCAAATACTCATGACAGCTGTTTACCGTGAACAATGGATATTCTGGGCAGCTACCAATGTCTTTTCTATCTATCTCTGGTGGGGAGAAAGCCTGCAAATTCAAGGGAAATATCTAATTTATCTCATTAACAGTCTAGTTGGTTGGTATCAGTGGAGCAAGGCAGCAAAGAGTGCTTAAAAAGTAAAAAAAGGATCGGATGATCCTTTTTTGTGTTAGAGCAAAATGAATAATACCGTAATGATAATAGTGCTCGTTATACGAACGATGTGGTGCGATATATGTTGTTTTTTTCTGTTTGTCATTCCAATAGGCTCCGTAGCAAATCAACCCACAGCCAATCAGCCAAAGAAATAGTGCGACAATCGGCAAAAAGCAGTAGAGGATGAGAGATAAGGTCGCAATACTACTTCCGATAAGGGGAAGCCGATTTCCTAATTGTTAAATGAAGTGATATACTTGAAGGATATCAAATCTATTTTGCTCTTCCGAGTTTAATTTTTTATCAAAACATGCTATACTGTAGCATAGAAATAAACGATCACTTAGCAATGAAGTATAGTGAGAGTTGAAAGGATTGGAAAATGAATAAACAACCGCAAATCATGGAAAAAGAACGTTTGGGGGCTTTTATAGATGCAGTTTTAGCCATCGTTATGACTATCTTGGTGCTTGAGTTGGAAAAACCGAACACATTTGATGTACAAGGATTATGGGAGCTTCGAACAAATTTTCTCGCCTACGCCATCTCTTTCTTTTGGCTAGGAGCTATGTGGGCCAATATTCACGCTGCCTCCCACCTTATTCAAAAAATCAGTCAAAAAACGGTTTGGGCTACCATTGTTATGCTCTTTTTCTCTTCCCTCTTTCCCTATGCGACACAGCTCATAGCGACTCATTTTACGAATGGGACTATGCAGGCCTTTTACGGAGTCATCGTCCTACTGATTACTTTTTCAGTCTTATGGTATTATCGTACGCTTGAGGAGGTAAATGATGGCGCAGAAATGTATGGGTTGAATGCAGATCGCCAAAAATGGTTGACCTGGGACATTGGTATTAAGATTCTTGGATTAATCTTGTCCCTAACGATTTTCCCCGCAGGAGTTGGGATTTCAGTCCTAGTGACCCTTCTATCTATTGTCATTCCTAAACAATTTAATCCATAAAACGTCAAAACGAGCCCTTTTGGACTCGTTTTTCTGTTTAATTATAGACATGTAGGATTTCCAAATAAAATTGGACCACTTCTTGTTCGCTATAGGATTTGCCTTTTTTCAACCACCAGCTGAGGGTTTCAATGAAGTGGCTGACGACAAAGTGTTGAAGATAGGATGACGGAATCTTGGGATGAACTGTTTGCAAGTCTTGGACGACCATCGGGTAGACATGATGTTTGAGCTCTTTTTGCAGTTGGCGGAGAAAGTAGTCGTTTTTTGATAAGAGAAGACTGGTAATATGGTCTTGATTTTTCTTAAAATGCAAAAAGATATGCGCCAAATAATCCTCTGTTGAGAGATGCTTTTCACGTTCAAAGAGGTGGTGGAAAAGGTATCGACAGAGTTCATCTAGAAGTAACTCCTTACTTTCATAATGACTGTAAAAGGTTGAACGACCAACGTCTGCCAAGTCGATAATTTCTTGAACGGTAATGGTTTCGTATCTTTTAGAATTTAGTAGCTGTAAGAATGCTTGATAGATAGCTTTTTTTGTCTTATTGATACGGCGATCTTTTTTCACTTGATGTACATTTGAAACAAAATGTTCAGAATCGTACGAATTGAACTAACTGCTTCTATCCTTTCTTTGAGTGGTGGGGGATAATAAGAATGAACAAGGTGTTCATAAGACTATTATACCAAAGGAATGAGAAATATGAAGGCAAAATATACTGTTTGGCTAGCTTTTTTCTTAAATTTGACTTATGCTATTGTCGAGTTTATCGCTGGTGGAGTGTTTGGTTCCAGTGCAGTTCTTGCTGACTCGGTGCATGACTTGGGAGATGCGATTGCTATTGGGATCTCAGCCTTTTTGGAAAGTATCTCCAATCGTGAAGAAGACAGCCACTATACTTTGGGCTACAAGCGTTTTAGCCTTTTAGGGGCCATGGTAACGGCTGTGATTCTTATGACAGGGTCCGTTTTGGTCATTTTGGAAAATATAGCGAAAATCTTTCATCCACAACCGGTCAATGATGAGGGGATTCTCTGGTTAGGAATTATTGCGATTATTATCAATGTGCTAGCGAGTCTGATTGTTGAAAAGGGGAAAACCAAGAACGAATCCATTCTCAGTCTCCATTTTTTGGAAGATACTCTTGGTTGGTTGGCTGTCATTCTAATGGCGATTATCCTTCGATTTACAGATTGGTATATCCTAGACCCGCTTTTGTCGCTCGCTATTTCTTTGTTTATTCTTTCAAAAGCCATCCCACGTTTTTGGTCTACTCTCAATATTTTCCTCGATGCTGTGCCAGAAGGAGTAGATATCCAGAAGATCAGGAGTGATTTGGAGCAATTGGACCATATCGCTAGCGTCAATCAGCTCAATCTCTGGACCATGGATGGCTTGGAGAAAAATGCCATTATCCATGTTTGTCTAGAGCATGTCAAACATATGGAAGTTTGTAAAGAATCCATTCGGGACTTACTCAAAGATTGTGGCTTTCAAAATGTCACCATTGAGGTCGATGAAGATCTGGCGACTCACCGAGCCCATAAACGCAATATGGCAGAGCTAGAAGCGAATAGAAATCATGAGAATGCTCATCATCATTAAATACAAAATGACTCCTAGAGAATTAGATTTCCCAGGAGTTTTGTCTTATTTAATGAATTCCGCCAAATGAATATCTGGGTTGAGGGAGACTAAATAGTAGGTCACATGTGCCTCTGGGTCAGACAGAGGAATGATGACTCGTTCTGTTTGAAGTGTTTCTCTATCTTTACTAAGATTGGTCGCAAAGCGAGGCAGGGTGGAGTTGTTAGCTAATTCTTCAAATTCAAAACGGCTGGATTGAACGAGGAATTTAGAAGCAGGCATTTTCTCTTGGACTAGGTCATTCCAAAAACCAATCTGATTCATCAAAAGAAAGTTGTAGCCATCAATATCTGAAAAGATGATAGAAGTTTCTTTAGCCAAGGCGTGGTTTAAAGGGACAACGATGTCCAGACTTTCTTTGAGATAAGGTAGAGAGTCAATCGAGTGTCCCTCAAAAGAAAAGGGCAAGACAGCTATATCTGTGGTATTTTCATCAATAGCTTCAAGCGCTTGGCTTGTTGAACAAATCTTATGTTTGATTTGTTTGTCAGGATAAAGACTGGTTAATATTGGGAGGAGATTCCAGAGGGGAGCTGGAGCAACAGAGATTACTGTAATAGTCTTGAGACTTTGGTCGAAATCTCTCACTTCTTGAATGCCTTGTTGGCTTGTTTCCAAAATACGTCTAGCCACTTGGACAGCCCGCTCCCCTGTTTCATTCAGTGAAATCCGATTGACACTGCGTTCAAAGAGGGTGACACCAAAGTCTTCCTCTAGATGTTGCATGGAACGAGAGAGGGAAGGGGTGGAAATCAGGAATTGTTCAGCAACTTTGGAGAGGGTTCCTAACTCCTTAAAAGCGACGAGTTGTTCGAGTTCTTCGAGGTTTAACATAGCAGGCTCCTTTTAGTTTTCGTTTTATGAAAAGTAGATTCCTTTATTGATAGTGTACAAAATTCTTGATCAGATGTAAACTAGAACCATAAAAAGAAATAAGGAGATAACAAAATGCTTTACAAAACTTTAAATAACAATGTTAAAATGCCTCAATTAGGATTTGGGGTTTTCCAAACACCAATCGATGAAACCAAGCAAGCAGTTCGGGATGCTATCGAAGTTGGGTATCGCTCTTTTGATACCGCTCAGTCCTATCAAAATGAAGAAGGGGTCGGCCAAGCTATCAAGGAATCAGGTCTTCCTCGGGAAGAATTCTTCATCACTACCAAAATTTGGATTTCTAATGCGGGCTATGAAAAGGCCAAGGATTCCATTGAAGAATCCTTGCAAAAATTGCAAACAGACTATATTGATCTTTTGCTTATTCACCAACCATTTGGAGATTATTACGGAACTTACAGAGCCATGGAAGAAGCCTATAAAACTGGCAAGGTCCGTGCTATCGGGGTCTCTAACTTTTCACCGGATCGTTTTATCGATTTGCAGCATTTCGTAGAGATTAAACCGGCTGTCAACCAGATTGAAACCCATATCTTCCAGCAACAAAAAGTGGCTAAGAAGTATTTGGAAAAATACCAGTGTCAAATCGAGTCTTGGGGACCTTTTGCGGAAGGACGCAATGATTTCTTTAACACGCCTCTCTTGAAGGAAATTGGAGAAAAATATGGCAAGTCCGTAGCGCAGGTTGCCCTTCGTTTCCTTCTTCAAAGTGATGTGGTGGTTATTCCAAAATCCGTCCGTAAGGAACGCATGCAAGAAAATTTCAATGTATTTGATTTTGAATTAACGGAAGAAGAAATGAAGAGCATTGAAGGTCTGGACCAAGAAAAATCCCTCTTCTTCGATCATCAGGATCCAGAAACAGCTGAATTTTTCATGACCATTGTCAATAAATAAAGGAGCATATATGATAAAAACAGAAAAAACACCCTTATCATTTTTAATTATTCTAAGTGGCTTTATGGCCTTTACCTCCCTATCTACTGATATTTATCTACCAGCCATGCCGACCATGCAAAAGACTCTGGGCGGACGGGTAGAATTGACGGTGACAGGCTTTCTCATTGGTTTTGCCATTGCGCAACTTATCTGGGGACCTATTAGCGACCGAATTGGACGGATCAAACCCTTGGTTATTGGAACCCTCTTGTTTGTTATCGGCTCTATCGGTTGTGCCCTATCAACTTCTATGACTATGGTCGTCTTCTGGCGAGTCTTTCAAGCATTGGGTGCTTGTACAGGTCCCATGATTAGTCGGGCCATGATTCGTGATCGTTACGATAGCCAACGAGGGGTGCAGATGCTTTCAACCTTGATGATGATTATGGCTGTAGCACCAATTCTAGGGCCACTCCTAGGTGGTATCTTCCTTCGTTTCTCCACCTGGAATCTAATTTTCTGGTTTATGGCCTTGGTAGGAGTCATGCTTTTTCTATCGACACGTCTTCTCCCAGAGACCTTGCCAGTCGCTGAACGAAGTCATGCTTCTCTAACTCAAAGCTTTAAGAACTATGCCAAACTCTTGGCTTCCAAAAAATTCATGATTTATGCCATGAGTGTAACCTTCTTTTATGTAGCCGCCTACGCCTTCGTTACTGGTTCTTCGGACATCTATATGAATTTCTATCATGTCCCAGCAGAAAGCTATTCTCTTCTATTTGGGGTCAATATTGTCGGTGTATCTTTGATGAGTATGGTCAACCGTCAGTTTGTGAGTCACTTTAGCCTGCCTAAACTCCTAGCGATTTCTACTAGCTTAGCCTTTCTCTTTACCTTGGTTTTGGCCTTTATGGGAGTGACTAATGTCCTTGGACTTTGGGGAATCGTTGTACCCATGTTTTGTTTCTTTAGTATGAATGGGATTGTTGCGGCTTGTTCTAATGCAGCAGCTCTAAATGCGGTACCGAGTGACATGGCAGGGTCTGCAGCAGCTATTCTCGGTGCTCTTCAATATGGTAGTGGTGTCATTCCATCTATACTCTTGGCTGTTTTTGCGGACAAGACACCAGCAACAATGACTATTATTATTGCTGGTGCGATTTTCCTTTCAGCCCTTATGGGATGGTGGGGTTACCGCGAAGATGTTTTCCCCAAACTTTTTGACTAATGAAAAGGTCTGCTAATAAGAAAACTGCTAATGATAAAAAATTTTCGATTAGATGCAAAATGCTTGACTTGGAGTCAACTCAAAGTTATATAATAAGATAAGTGAGTGAGAATAGCTTAAACTCAGTGAATGAAATGAGAGGAGGTTAGCCTATGAATATTAAGTCTGCCAGTGACTTGTTGGGAATTTCAGCGGATACGATTCGGTATTATGAACGAGTTGGTCTTGTGCCACCGATTACTCGAACTGCAACAGGGATTCGTGATTTTCAAGATCAGGATATAGAAGCACTGGAATTTATTAAGTGTTTTCGTTCGGCAGGTGTTTCTGTAGACAGTTTAGTTGACTATATGTCTCTTCATCAAAAGGGGGATGAAACGAGAGAGGAAAGACTTGGTATTTTAGAAGAGGAAAAGCAAAAATTAGAGGAACGATTGTCTCAGTTACAGGTGGCTTTAAATCGCTTAAATCTCAAAATTAAACTTTACAAGGAAGGAAAAATTTAAATGAAATCAGCAGTATATACAAAGGCAGGCCAGGTTGGACTTGCTACAATTGAACGTCCGCAAATTATCGAAGCAGATGATGCTATTATCCGCATTGTCCGTACTTGCGTTTGTGGTTCGGACCTTTGGAGTTACCGGAATCCCGAAATCGAAGAAGGACATAGAAATAGCGGTCATGAGGCGATCGGAATTGTCGAAGAAGTTGGTGAGAACGTTACTACAGTAAAATCTGGTGACTTTGTCATTGCCCCTTTCACACATGGTTGTGGTCAGTGTGATGCTTGCCGTGCTGGTTTTGATGGTTCGTGTGATAATCATCCTGGTAACAACTGGTCAGGTGGTGTCCAGGCTGAGTATATCCGTTTCCACTATGCCAACTGGGCGCTGGTTAAAATCCCTGGTCAACCTTCTGACTACACAGAAGGTATGCTAAAATCTCTCTTGACTCTTGCTGATGTGATGCCAACAGGCTATCATGCGGCGCGTGTTGCAAATGTTCAAAAAGGTGATAAGGTTGTGGTCATCGGTGATGGGGCTGTTGGTCAATGTGCTGTCATCGCGGCTAAGATGCGTGGTGCGTCGCAAATTATTCTTATGAGCCGTCATGAAGATCGCCAAAAGATGGCTCTGGAGTCGGGTGCGACAGCTGTTGTAGCTGAGCGAGGTCAAGAAGGTATTGCCAAGGTGCGTGAGATTCTAGGTGGTGGTGCAGATGCAGCTCTGGAATGTGTTGGAACAGAAGCAGCGGTTGATCAAGCTCTTGGTGTTCTCCATAATGGAGGGCGTATGGGATTTGTAGGAGTCCCACACTATAATAATCGTGCTCTGGGTTCGACATTTATGCAAAATATCTCTGTAGCAGGTGGGGCAGCTTCTGCGACAACATACGATAAGCAATTTTTACTAAAAGCCGTCCTTGATGGTGATATCAATCCAGGTCGCGTCTTTACTTCAAGTTATAAATTAGAGGATATTGACCAAGCCTACAAAGATATGGATGAACGTAAGACCATTAAGTCTATGATTGTGATGGACTAAAAAAGAAAATCCTAATGGAGATTTGAGACTCTCTATTAGGATTTTTGTCATGTTTAATTTGTGGAGTTATGGCAGAGTACTTTCTCTCAATGTCAGTCTGGTTCCCAGCATGGTCAGGCTAGGGATTTTGCGACCGTGGAGTACTTCCTTGTTAAGAATATCCATACCTGCTCGGCCCATTTCTTCAGTATAAACTGTGATGCTGGAGAGGGGAGGATAGACCTGTTTGGTCAGGCTGGTGTCGTTAAAGGAAATAAGACTGACGCGGTCTGGCAGGCTGATTCCAGCTTCTTGGAGCGCACGGAGGGCACCGATGGCTAAACTATCGCTGGCTGCGAAAAATGCTGGTGGGAGTTGGTCTCCTAAGCTCTGAATGGCCTCCTTCATCAAGTCATAGCCAGACTGGGCGGTAAAGCTTCCTTGAAAGACCAGTTCATCATGATAGATTCCTTTTGTTTGACTGTAGTT
The DNA here is from genome assembly GCF_965119495.1 of Streptococcus sp. Marseille-Q7156. Next base: position 204,232 of record NZ_CBCPLU010000001.1, read on the forward strand.
TCTGAAATTTTCCAGCCGCTTATCCTCAATGATTTCTTCTTGGTCGGTTGTTTCTTCAAGCCCTGTTAGAATCCCGATACGGTCCATCCCTTGACTGAGGAAATAATCGACAACCTGTTTCATGGCAGTATAAAAGTCCGTGATAATGCAGGTGTGTCCTAGTGAAAGAGTATCGCTGTCTAAAAATACAAGAGGCTTTTGGTATTCTTCAAAGGCAGAAATCTGAGCTCGACTAAACTTTCCGATGCAGAGAATCCCAATCACTTCCTCGCTCAGGGTAAAAGGATGGTCATTAAAATAGCGCAAGATATCATAGTCCAACTCTTGGGCTCTTTTTTCTATGCCTAGGCGAATCTGGTAGTAGTAGAGGTCGTCCAGCTCTCCTTGTTCGCTGACCCATTGGATAATGGCAATCTTTTGCTTGGGTTTGTGGGACTCGCCTGTCTTGAGGTGTTTGGTGTAGCCCAGCTCTTCAGCAACAGTTAAAATACGGTGTCTGGTTTCTTCTGTAACAGATAGGCTCTGGTCGCGGTTTAGAACACGGGATACGGTCGCGATAGAGACAGAGGCTAGCTGTGCAATGTCTTTTAAGGTAGCCATAAATCCTCCTTGATTAGGTTAGTATATCATATTTTTCTGCTTTTTACTGATAGTTTAGTAAAATTTTAGTAAAAAGGATTGACCTTGGGAAATCCCTTGGATACAATAGAAGAAAACGATTACACGTTAAGGTGACTTAACGAGATTTTCAAAGGAGAAATCATATGACACAACATCTTACTGCTGAAGCGCTTCGGAAAGAATTTCTTGCTGTTTTTGGTCAAGAAGCAGACCAAACATTCTTTTCACCAGGTCGTATCAATCTGATTGGTGAGCACACAGACTACAACGGTGGGCACGTTTTTCCTGCTTCTATTTCCTTGGGAACTTACGGTGCAGCTCGCAAGCGTGACGACCAAGTTTTGCGTTTCTACTCAGCCAACTTTGAGGACAAGGGTATTATCGAGGTTCCTCTAGCGGATCTCAAGTTTGAAAAGGAGCATAGCTGGACCAACTATCCAAAAGGAGTTCTTCATTTCTTGCAAGAAGCTGGACATGTGATTGACAAGGGGTTTGATTTTTATGTTTATGGGAATATCCCAAATGGTGCTGGATTGTCTTCATCAGCATCCTTGGAACTTTTGACAGGGGTCGTGGCAGAGCATCTCTTTGATTTAAAATTAGAGCGTCTCGATTTGGTAAAAATCGGAAAACAAACAGAAAACAACTTTATCGGAGTCAACTCTGGTATCATGGATCAGTTCGCTATCGGTATGGGGGCAGACCAACGTGCCATTTACCTAGATACAAATACCTTGGAGTACGACTTGGTGCCACTTGATTTGAAAGACAATGTCGTTGTTATCATGAACACCAACAAACGCCGTGAATTGGCGGATTCTAAATATAATGAACGCCGTGCTGAGTGTGAAAAAGCAGTGGAAGAATTGCAAGTATCCTTGGATATTCAGACCTTGGGTGAATTGGACGAGTGGGCCTTTGACCAATATAGCTATCTGATTAAAGACGAAAATCGTTTGAAACGTGCTCGCCATGCTGTGCTTGAAAACCAACGTACCCTTAAAGCTCAAGCAGCCCTCCAAGCAGGTGATTTGGAAACATTTGGTCGTTTGATGAATGCTTCTCACGTCTCTCTGGAACATGACTACGAAGTAACTGGTTTGGAATTGGATACTCTTGTTCACACAGCTTGGGGACAAGAAGGTGTTCTCGGTGCTCGTATGACAGGGGCAGGTTTTGGCGGATGTGCCATTGCTTTGGTGCAAAAAGATGCTGTTGATGCCTTTAAGGAAGCTGTTGGCAAACACTACGAGGAAGTAGTTGGCTACGCTCCAAGCTTCTATATCGCTGAAGTTGCAGGTGGCACTCGCGTCCTTGACTAGTCAAAAGGAGGCTCTATAGTGACCTTAGTAGATGAATTTGTAACACATGTCATTTCTGAAAGTTCATTTGAGGAAATGGATCGAATCTACCTGACCAATCGTGTCTTGGCACGAGTGGGAGATGGTGTTTTGGAAGTTGAGACCAATCTGGATAAATTGATTGACCTCAAGGACCAGCTGGTTGAGAAAGCTGTTCGATTAGAGACGATTGAGGATAGTCAGACTGCGCGTGAAATCCTTGGTGCTGAACTGCTGGACTTGGTGACTCCTTGTCCGAGTCAGGTCAATCGTGACTTCTGGGCAACCTATGTCCACTCTCCTGAGCAAGCGATAGCGGATTTTTACCAACTCAGTCAGAAAAATGACTACATTAAACTTAAGGCCATTGCAAAAAATATTGCTTATCGTGTTCCGTCTGATTACGGTGAACTTGAAATTACCATCAACCTCTCTAAGCCTGAAAAGGATCCCAAAGAGATTGCGGCAGCCAAGTTTGTGCAAGCTAGCAATTATCCCCAGTGTCAGCTTTGTCTAGAGAATGAGGGCTATCATGGTCGGGTCAACCACCCAGCTCGTAGCAATCACCGTATTATCCGTTTTGAAATGGCTGGTCAGGAGTGGGGCTTCCAGTATTCGCCCTTTGCTTATTTTAATGAGCACTGTATTTTCTTAGATGGCCAACATCGTCCCATGGCCATTAGTCGTCAGAGTTTTGAGCGTCTGCTGGCTATCGTAGAGCAGTTTCCAGGATATTTTGCAGGCTCTAATGCCGATTTGCCGATTGTGGGGGGGTCTATTCTAACTCATGATCACTATCAGGGAGGCCGTCACGTATTTCCTATGGAATTGGCTCCCTTGCAAAAGATTTTTTCTTTTACTGGTTTTGAGCAGGTCAAGGCTGGAATTGTCAAGTGGCCTATGTCAGTGTTGCGTTTGACTTCGGATTCCAAAGAAAATTTGATCAATTTAGCTGACAAGATTTTGCAGGAATGGCGTCAGTATTCAGATCCTGCAGTGCAGATTTTAGCAGAGACGGACGGAACACCGCATCATACCATCACACCCATTGCCCGTAAACGCGATGGCCAGTTTGAGTTGGACTTGGTCTTGAGGGACAATCAGACTTCTGCAGAACATCCTGATGGCATCTATCATCCTCACAAGGATGTCCAACATATCAAGAAGGAAAATATCGGCTTGATTGAGGTCATGGGCTTGGCAATCTTGCCACCACGTTTGAAAGAAGAAGTGGAGCAAGTTGCTAGCTATCTTGTAGGAGAAGCTGTTACAGTTGCCGATTATCATCAGGAATGGGCAGACCAACTCAAAGTCCAACATCCAGATCTAGCGGATAAAGAAAGAGCCCTTGAAATCGTCAAAGACTCTGTGGGTGCTATCTTTGCGCGTGTACTTGAGGATGCAGGAGTCTACAAGCAGACAGAACAAGGACAGGCAGCCTTTATGCGCTTTGTGGAGCAGGTCGGAATTTTGCCAGACTAGGAGCTTTATCCTTGCACAGTACTATAAAAAGTAGTATCATAGTGTCGTTTGAAATATCAGGAGGAAATGATGAAAGATTTTCACTTTGATGCTATATCAGCTTTTGAAAATTATGAAATTAAAGAGATGAAAGATGGTCACGTTGTGGTGACCACAAAAGTAGTTGACTCGTCGCTCAACTACTATGGCTATGCCCATGGTGGCTATCTCTTTACCCTTTGCGACCAGATTAGTGGTTTGGTGCTCATCTCGCTAGGACTAGACGTAGTGACACTTCAGTCCTCTATCAACTACCTCAAAGCAGGAAAACTCGACGATGTATTGACCATTAAAGGAGAATGTGTCCATCAAGGTCGCACAACCTGTGTGGTGGATGTGGATATTACCAATCAAGAGGGCAGAAATGTCTGCAAAGCAACCTTTACCATGTTTGTCACAGGCCAACGATCAGAAGATAGACAGGTAAGGATATAGATAAACAAAAAAGAGGCTAGCACCTCTTTTTCTTATTTCTTTTTATGATTTAACACGGCATTGAGTACAATGGCGAGTAGGCTGGCTACGACGATTCCGTTTGAGAAGAACATTTGGAAGGCTGTCGGCATGCTGACAAAGAGATTGCTGTTATTTAGACCGACACCTGCAGCGATTGAAACAGCTGCGATAAGGAAGTTATGTTCATTGTTAGCAAAGTCAACACGAGCGAGGATTTGCATCCCTTGAATCGATACAAAACCAAACATCACCAGCATGGCACCACCGAGGACAGGGCTCGGAATGATTTGAGCAAGGGCACCAAACTTAGGAAGGAGTCCAAGGAGAACCAGGAAACCAGCTGCGTAGTAGATTGGCAGGCGAGTCTTGATACCTGATAATTTAACCAACCCAACGTTTTGTGAAAATCCTGTGTAAGGGAAGGTGTTAAAGATTCCTCCGAGAAGTACGGCCAAACCTTCTGCGCGGTAACCGTTGCGCAGGCGCGTGCTGTCGATTGGATCTTTTGTGATATCAGACAAGGCTAGATAAACACCAGTCGACTCAACCATAGACACCGTTGCGATGATACACATCATGACAACGGATGAGATTTCAAAGGTTGGCATCCCAAAGTAGAGGGGAGTTGGGACATGGACAAGTGGTGCTGCTGCAACAGGAGAGAAGTCCACCAAGCCCATGGTAGCAGCAATGGCAGTTCCAACAACCAAACCAATCAAAATAGAGATAGACTTGATAAATCCTTTGGTAAAGATGTTAATCAAGAGGATAATCAGAACAGTGATAGCTGCAAGCAAGAGACTTTGACCAGTTGGCTCTGGAACATTATTTCCCATATTTCCAATAGCGACAGGAATCAAGGTTAAACCAATCGTGGTAATAACAGATCCTGTTACGATAGATGGGAAGAGATTGGCCACTTTTGAGAAGATACCTGAAACAAGAACCACGTAAATCCCTGATGCGATAAGGGCACCAAACATAGCGCCACTACCATGGCTTTGCCCAATCATAATCAAGGGAGCGACAGATTGGAAGGCAACGCCGAGAACGACTGGTAGTCCAATACCAAAGTATTTGTTGAGTTGGAGTTGGAGGAAGGTTGCCACCCCACACATGAAGATATCTGTGGAAATCAGGTAGGTCAACTGCTCAGCTGAATAGCCAAGGGCTGTCGCAATCATGATGGGAACCAGGATGGATCCTGAGTACATGGCTAGTAAGTGCTGCAAGCCAAGAACGGCTGCTTGCGAATGTTTTTCTTGAGTTTGCATTAGAGATCTGCCTCCTTAAATACGACCTGACCATTTTCAAAACGATCCAAACGAGCGAGTGATAGGACAGGATAGCCTGCTTTTTCAAGCAAATCACGGCCATCTTGGAAGGATTTTTCAATCACAATACCGATAGCTTCGACTGTGGCACCAGCTTGTTCGATGATTTGAATCAAGCCTTTAGCAGCTTGGCCGTTAGCAAGGAAATCGTCGATAATCAAAACCTTGTCCTCTGGTGAGAGGAATTTTCCAGCGATAGAAACGGTGCTGGTTACCTGCTTGGTAAAGGAGTAAACTTCGGCAGTTAAGATTCCTTCGTTCATAGTGATGTTCTTAGCTTTTTTAGCAAAAATCATAGGAACGTTTAAGGCTTCAGCTGTAAAAACGGCTGGGGCAATACCCGACGCTTCAATGGTCACAACCTTGGTAATGCCAGCAGCAGCGAATTTTTCCGCAAAAACCTTACCAATCTCTCGCATCAGGCTAAAGTCAACTTGGTGGGTTAAAAAGGAATCCACCTTGAGGATGTTGTCACCCAAGATATGTCCATCCTTGAGGATGCGCTCTTCTAATAATTTCATAAGACCTCCTAAAGTCTAAAAGCCAGTTTACTTGTTGGTTAAATGTTTCTATAGTGATCCAGTTTGCTAGTACTATATATTTGATAAAACTAGTACGAGCGAAGCGAGTCTTATCAAATATTTAGTTTACACTTAAAGGCGTGCTTTAACAAAAATATTCAAAAAGGACCTACTTAATCTCTAAGCAAGTCCCCAAAATAGGCATGGCAAAAAAGACCATACCTCACTGCTGACTTACTTATTGTTAGGTGTTCCGGCACCTTGTAGAAACGTCGCACCAATTCACGACATAAACAAGTAAAATGATATTCAATTTTAAATAGGCTTGAGCCAATGTTTTTATTTTACACTAAATAACTTTAGAAATCAAATGTTTTGTTAGTGTTTTGGTTTGAAAAACGAACAAATATAATAAAAATGGGCAAGAATTAACTTATTGACTAACATTTAGAAGGTTTTTCCATTATAAAAGGCATATTATCAAGATTTTTCAAGACTTGACAATATGCCTTTTTCTTCAGTCTTTATGTTTCTACTCGCTAAATCTTAAAAAATAGCCATCGGGATCCAAAACTGCAAATTCATGAGGATATATAAAGCTATCTCCTACTCGAAATTCTCTTTTTGTCAGGGGACGATGGATAGGATAGTCAGCTTCCAGCAGTTTTTGGTGGAGCTGAGGAGCATCTGCAATGCCAAAGGAAATATTGACACCGCGCCCGAAAGGATAGGTCAGCTGAGCTAATTCTTCTGCGCTTCCTTCTTCTAGCATAAGTTGGCAGTCTTCAAGCGAGAGGAAGAGAAATTTCTCCTCTGGACGTTCGTATTCGACAGAGAATCCTAGCAGGTCGCAGTAGAAGTGGCGTGATTTTTCGATGTCAGATACTACAAATTCAGGAATGACAGCTTGATAGTCCATTCGTTTTCTCCTTAGAGTTCAATCTCCATGACAATGGGTGTGTGGTCTTGACGAGCTCCTGAGTCAATCATGTCAGATTTAGTGACCTTGTCAGCGATGCGGTTACTTGTTAGCCAGTAGTCGATTCTCCAGCCTGTATTGTTGATTTTAGAAGTCTTGCTACGTTGTGCCCACCAAGTATAGCGTTCTGGGACATCACCGTGAATGTGGCGGAAGGTGTCCGTAAATCCTGTTGCCAAGAGGTTGGTAAATCCAGCACGTTCCTCGTCGGTAAATCCAGGTGAACGGCGGTTGCTAGCAGGATTTGCAAGGTCGATTTCATTGTGGGCTACATTGTAGTCACCGGTCGCAAGGACTGGTTTTTCTTTGTCTAGTTGAGACAAGTACTCCGCATATTTGACATCCCAGACTTGGCGTTCTTCCAAGCGTTTGAGGCCATCACCAGCATTTGGAGTGTAAACTTGGGTAACGAAAAATTTATCAAATTCTAGAGTGATGATACGACCTTCCAAGTCCATGGTAGAAGGGGCACCGATTTCTGGGAAAGTGACAGTGGGTGTGAGTTCTTTCTTATAGAGGAACATGGTTCCAGCATAGCCTTTACGGGCAGGCTCTTGAGAAGAACGCCACGTGTTTTCGTAGTCTGGGAAGAGTTCTTCTAAAATTTCCAAGTGTTTCTTTGTAGGACCCTTGGCAGAAAGCTTGGTTTCTTGGATAGCGATAATATCAGCATTTTCAGCGACCAAGGTTTGTAGGACTTCTTGGGACAATTTAGCACGAGCTGAGTCACTAGTTAGGGCAGCATTGAGGGAATCAATATTCCATGAGATAAGTTTCATAAAGTTACCTTTTTCATTCAGATTATAGATTTTATTATACCAAAAAAAGGTCTATTTCCCCAACGTATGGTTTGAAAAATCACCCTCTTTCGTTTATAATGAAGAATGATTTTATGAAAGGGAGTGAAAATAAATGAAATTTTACTCATATGATTATGTACTTAGCCAAATCAGTCAGCAAAATGGAATCATGATTGGCTTTGGGATTGTGCTCCTAGCTATCACAGGATTTTTTTCTTTTAAAGCCTATCGAGATAAAAAGGGGACTAAGTTTCGGGAATTGGTCATGATTTTGGCTCTGACTTTGGTGGCCATGCTTTTGGTGACAATTTCAAAATACCAGACCAATCAAGCCTCTAACAATCAATTTCAAACCTCCCTTCATTTCATAGAGGTTGTTTCCAAAGACTTGGGAGTGGATAAATCAGAAATTTACGTCAATACTTCTGCAGCCACTGATGGAGCACTTATCAAGGTAGGTTCAAATATCTATCGTGCCATGAACGGGAGCCAACCAGACAAGTATCTTTTAGAGAAGTTAGAATTGCATCAAACAGACGCTATTGAATTGGTGGAGGTAAGCAAATGACACTCAACTATATGGAAATTTTAATCAAACTGGCCTTGGGTCTCTTCTCGCTTGTTTTTGTTATCAATGTGACAGGAAAGGGCAACCTAGCACCTAACTCTGCAACAGACCAAATTCAGAACTATGTTCTTGGTGGTATCATCGGTGGGGTGATTTACAATAGTTCTATTAGTATTCTTCAGTATGCAGTGATTTTGATGATGTGGACGATTTTGGTTTTGACACTCAAATGGCTCAATAACAATGTTCGTTTTGTCAAACGCTTGATTGATGGGAAACCAACTCTCCTCATCAAAAATGGGCAGATTGACCCAGAAGCCTGTCGTTCAGTTGGTTTGTCTGCGGCAGATGTAGCCCTCAAACTTCGTAGCCAAGGGATTTTCCAGATGAAACAAGTCAAACGAGCTGTGCAGGAGCAAAATGGCCAACTCATCGTGGTCCAAATGGGAGATGAAAATCCGAAGTATCCAGTTGTGACTGATGGTGTGGTCCAAGTCGATGTCTTGGAATCGATTGGTCGTAGCGAAGAGTGGCTGCTTGATAATCTCAGCAAACAAGGGCATGACAATGTAGCCAATATCTTTATTGCTGAGTATGACAAGGGTGCCGTTACAGTCGTAACCTATGAATAAGAAGAACCTGGGGTCTTGTACTCTTCGAAAATCTCTTCAAACTGCGTCAACGTCGCCTTGCCGTATGTAGGTTGCTGACTTCGTCAGTTCTATCTACAACCTCAAAGCAGTGCTTTGAGCAGCCTGCGGCTAGTTTCCTAGTTTGCTCTTTGATTTTCATTGAGTCTTGGCCTCAGGTTTCTATTTGCAATCAGAAAGGGATGTTATGTCCATTATTCAAAAACTTTGGTGGTTTTTCAAGTTAGAAAAACGCCGTTATTTAGTCGGGATTGTGGCTCTGGTCTTGGTTTCCGTCCTCAACCTCATTCCCCCAATGGTCATGGGACGGGTCATTGATGCCATCACATCGGGACAATTAACCCAGCAGGATCTTCTCCTTGACCTATTTTACCTGCTACTTGCAGCTTTTGGGATGTACTATCTACGCTATGTTTGGCGGATGTATATCCTCGGGACTTCCTACCGTCTGGGACAGATTATGCGCTCTCGTTTGTTTGAGCATTTCACTAAAATGTCTCCAGCCTTTTATCAGACCTATCGGACGGGGGATCTGATGGCACACGCTACCAATGATATCAATGCCCTAACGCGTCTGGCAGGTGGCGGAGTCATGTCTGCCGTGGATGCCTCTATCACGGCTCTAGTGACCTTGCTGACCATGCTCTTTAGCATTTCATGGCAGATGACTCTGGTTGCCATTCTTCCCTTGCCTTTCATGGCTTATGCGACCAGTCGTCTAGGGAGAAAGACCCATAAGGCCTTTGGCGAATCGCAGGCTGCCTTTTCTGAACTCAATAACAAGGTGCAGGAGTCCGTATCAGGTATTAAAGTGACCAAGTCTTTCGGGTACCAGGCGGACGAGTTGAAGTCTTTCCAGGCAGTCAATGAATTGACCTTCCAAAAGAACCTCCAAACCATGAAATACGATAGTCTCTTTGACCCTATGGTTCTCTTGTTTGTTGGTTCGTCCTATGTTTTAACCCTTTTGGTCGGTTCTTTGATGGTTCAGGAGGGGCAGATTACGGTTGGAAATCTGGTCACCTTTATCAGCTACTTGGATATGTTGGTCTGGCCTCTTATGGCTATTGGTTTCCTCTTTAATATTACTCAGCGAGGGAAGGTGTCTTATCAGCGGATTGAAAATCTTTTGTCTCAGGCATCGCCTGTACAAGACCCCGAGTTTCCTTTAGATGGTATTGAAAATGGGCGCTTGGAATGTTCCATTGATAGCTTTGCCTTTGAAAATGAGGAAACACTGACAAATGTTCACGTTAGTTTGGAAAAAGGGCAAACTCTGGGCTTGGTTGGTCAGACAGGCTCTGGGAAAACGTCCTTGATCAAGCTTCTCTTGCGTGAATACGATGTGGACAAGGGAGCCATTTACCTAAACGATCATAATATTCGTGACTATCGTCTGACAGACCTTCGCAGTCTCATGGGCTACGTCCCTCAGGACCAGTTCCTCTTTGCGACTTCGATTTTAGACAATATTCGCTTTGGCAATCCTAACTTGCCCCTTTCAGCGGTCGAGGAAGCGACTAAGCTAGCTCAAGTTTACCAAGATATTGTAGCCATGCCTCAAGGATTTGATACGCTAATTGGAGAAAAAGGAGTCAGTCTTTCTGGAGGCCAAAAGCAGCGTCTGGCCATGAGTCGGGCGATGATTTTAGACCCTGATATCTTGATTTTGGATGATTCCTTGTCCGCCGTGGATGCCAAGACAGAGTATGCGATTATTGACAATCTAAAGGAAACGCGTAAGGACAAGACAACCATTATCACAGCTCATCGCCTCAGTGCGGTTGTCCATGCAGATTTGATTTTAGTCCTGCAAAATGGCCAAATTATCGAGCGAGGCAGGCACGAAGACCTGCTAGCTTTGAATGGCTGGTATGCCCAGACCTACCAGTCTCAACAGTTGGAAATGAAAGGAGAAGAAGATGCAGAATAAACAGGAACAATGGACTGTATTGAAGCGCTTGATGTCTTATCTCAAGCCTTATGGACTCCTTACCTTTTTGGCACTCAGTTTTCTCCTAGCGACGACGGTCATTAAAAGCGTCATTCCCCTTGTGGCTTCCCACTTTATTGACCAGTATCTCAGCAATCTCAACCAACTCGCTGTGACCGTTTTACTGGCCTACTATGGCCTTTATATCCTACAAACTGTAGTTCAGTATGTCGGCAATCTTCTCTTTGCGCGCGTGTCCTACAGTATTGTTAGAGATATTCGTCGAGATGCCTTTGCCAATATGGAGAAGCTGGGCATGTCTTACTTTGACAAGACGCCAGCAGGCTCTATCGTCTCTCGTTTGACAAATGACACCGAGACTATCAGTGATATGTTTTCAGGGATTTTATCTAGCTTTATCTCAGCAGTTTTCATCTTTCTGACAACTCTTTATACCATGTTGGTGTTGGATTTTCGTTTAACAGCATTAGTCTTGCTCTTTCTCCCCTTGATTTTCCTTTTGGTCAATCTCTATCGGAAAAAATCAGTGAAAATCATTGAAAAAACCAGAAGTCTCTTGTCAGATATCAATAGTAAGCTGGCCGAAAACATCGAGGGAATCAGAATAATCCAGGCTTTTAATCAAGAGAAGCGCCTGCAGGCGGAATTTGATGAGATCAACCGAGAACACTTGGTCTATGCCAACCGTTCTGTAGCCTTGGATGCCCTCTTTTTGCGCCCTGCCATGAGTTTGCTGAAACTCTTAGGTTATGCGGTCTTGATGGCTTACTTTGGCTATCGAGGACTTTATCTGGGAATAACGGCCGGGACTATGTATGCCTTTATCCAGTACATCAACCGCCTTTTTGATCCCTTGATTGAAGTAACGCAAAACTTCTCAACCCTTCAAACGTCCATGGTTTCTGCAGGTCGTGTCTTTGCCCTGATCGACGAGAGGACCTATGAACCCCTTCAAGAAAATGGCCAGGCCGAGATCAAAGAAGGCAATATCCGGTTTGAACATGTGTGTTTCTCATATGACGGTAAACATCCGATTCTGGATGATATTTCCTTTTCGGTTAATAAGGGTGAAACCATAGCTTTTGTAGGGCATACAGGTTCTGGGAAATCTTCGATTATCAATGTCCTCATGCGCTTTTATGAATTTCAGTCAGGGCGAGTTCTCTTGGATGATGTGGATATTAGGAACTACAGTCAGGAAGAGTTGAGAAAAAACATCGGGCTGGTCTTGCAGGATCCCTTCCTCTATCATGGGACCATTAAGTCCAATATCGCCATGTACCAAGAAATCAGTGATGAGCAGGTCCAGGCTGCGGCAGCCTTCGTGGATGCAGATTCCTTTATTCAAGAACTTCCTCAGGGATATGATGCACCTGTTTCTGAGCGTGGTTCGAGCTTCTCTACTGGTCAGCGTCAGCTTCTTGCTTTTGCTAGAACAGTCGCCAGTCAGCCTAAAATTCTGATTTTGGATGAAGCGACAGCCAATATTGACTCTGAAACAGAAAGTTTGGTTCAAACTTCACTAGCTAAGATGAGACAGGGACGGACAACCATTGCCATCGCTCACCGACTTTCGACCATCCAAGACGCCAACTGCATCTATGTTTTGGACAAGGGGCGCATCATCGAGAGCGGAACCCATGAGGAACTCTTGGCTCTGGGAGGAACCTATCACAAGATGTATAGTTTGCAGGCCGGGGCCATGTCCTAATACTCTTTGATTTTCATTGAGCATAAGAAGGAAATCCTTCAAATTACAGATTTCTTTCACCGCCTTTTCCATTTTGTGGTATAATGAAAAATGTTGACAAATAGTATAATAAAAACAAAGGAGAAACAGCATGCTGAAATGGGAAGACTTGCCCGTGGAAATGAAATCAAGCGAGGTTGAGTCTTACTACCAGCTTGTCTCTAAAAGGAAGGGTTCGCTGATTTTCAAGCGTTGTTTGGACTGGGTTTTGGCCTTGGTCTTGCTGGTTCTGACCTCTCCCATCTTTCTCATCTTGAGCATTTGGATCAAATTGGATAGCAAGGGGCCAGTGATTTACAAGCAAGAGCGCGTGACCCAGTATAACCGTCGGTTCAAGATTTGGAAGTTCCGTACCATGGTAACGGATGCAGACAAAAAAGGAAGTCTGGTGACTTCTGCTAACGATAGCCGCATTACCAAAGTGGGAAATTTCATCCGCCGTGTCCGTTTGGACGAACTACCTCAGTTGGTAAATGTCCTTAAAGGTGAGATGTCCTTTGTCGGTACACGACCTGAAGTTCCGCGCTACACAGAGCAGTATAGCCCTGAAATGATGGCGACCTTGCTCTTACCAGCAGGAATTACCTCTCCAGCCAGCATCAACTACAAGGATGAGGACACTATCATCAGTCAAATGACCGAAAAAGGCCTATCAGTTGACCAAGCCTATGTCGAACACGTCCTTCCTGAAAAGATGCGCTATAACCTCGCCTATCTCCGAGAGTTTAGTTTCCTTGGAGACATCAAAATCATGTTTCAAACCGTGTTTGAAGTGCTAAAATAAAGTAGTCATGAGAAAATGAGTACAGATAAAAGGAGCAAATCAATGCCAAATTACAATATTCCATTTTCACCACCCGATATTACCGAAGCAGAAATTGCTGAAGTAGCGGATACCCTTCGTTCTGGTTGGATTACAACAGGTCCTAAGACCAAAGAACTGGAGCGTCGCTTGTCCCAATACACACAGACGCCTAAGACTGTCTGCCTTAACTCTGCGACAGCCGCTCTGGAGTTAATTTTGCGCGTCTTGGAAGTGGGACCTGGTGATGAAGTCATCGTTCCAGCCATGACCTATACAGCTTCATGTAGTGTCATCACTCACGTAGGGGCGACCCCTGTCATGGTGGATATCCAAGCTGATACGTTTGAGATGGATTATGACTTGCTGGAGCAAGCCATTACTGAAAAGACTAAGGTGATCATCCCAGTAGAGCTCGCAGGGATTGTTTGCGACTATGACCGTTTGTTCCAAGTAGTGGAGAAGAAACGTGATCTCTTTACCGCTTCAAGCAAGTGGCAAAAAGCCTTTAACCGTATTGTGATTGTTTCTGATAGTGCCCATGCTTTGGGATCTACTTATAAAGGGAAACCAGCTGGTTCTATCGCTGACTTTACTTCCTTCTCATTCCATGCCGTTAAGAATTTTACAACAGCTGAGGGTGGAAGTGCTACTTGGAAAGCCAATCCAGCGATTGACGACGAAGAGATGTACAAGGAATTCCAAATCCTTTCCCTTCACGGGCAAACTAAGGATGCTCTTGCCAAGATGCAACTGGGCTCATGGGAATACGATATCGTCACACCAGCCTACAAGTGCAATATGACTGATATCATGGCTTCCCTTGGTTTGGTACAATTGGGCCGCTATCCAAGTTTGTTGCAACGTCGTAAGGACATCGTGGACCGCTATGATCGTGGTTTTGCAGGTTCTCGTATCCATCCATTGGCACACAAGACTGATACAGTTGAATCATGCCGCCACCTCTACATCACCCATGTAGAAGGAGCGAGCTTAGAAGAACGCAATCTTATCATCCAAGAATTGGCTAAAGCAGGAATTGCGAGTAACGTCCACTACAAACCGCTTCCGCTCTTGACAGCCTATAAGAATCTTGGCTTTGATATAGCCAACTATCCTAAGGCCTATGCCTTCTTTGAAAATGAAATTACGCTCCCTCTTCACACTAAATTAAGCGATGAAGAAGTAGACTATATCATTGAGACTTTCAAAACAGTTTCTGAAAAAGTACTAGTTTCATCAAAAAAATGACAAACTACAGTCAAGTAATAGTGATTCTGTTTCTAAAAAGTCTAATTGAGTGTAAAACTGTTGTTTTCAATTGAAAGTCCTATAGTAAAATGAAATAAAAACAGGACAAATCAATCAGGATAGTCAAATTAATTTCTAGCAATATTTTAGAAGCAAAGGTGTACTCTTATAGTTTCAATATACTGTATGGTTTGAAATGAGATGTGAGCAATTTGGTGTAGCATTTAGAATTTTTATTAGGCATCATTTAGAAAATGTAGTGTCTTGTTCTAGTTTTCAATTCACCCTATTTTTTGAAAGACGCGAGTTTCCACGAATGAGGTTGTGGAAACTCGCGTCTTTCTTTTTGTTTTCAGAATATTGTTCAAAGTTTTGAGACTATTTTTCATGTTCTAGTCATTCTTTTGAAATAATCTATAAAACACGTGTCTACAATGATCTATATGTCCTATTCCAGTATTTTAGAAGAACTGCGTCTATTTTTATAGAGCTTGAATCTAGCTTTTATAGAAAATCTATTTAAGAAATATATTGTATTGTTTTGATTTCAATCCGCTATATGAACGATATTCATGTAAATATACCTGGTGAATGCTTGCATGACAAGATATTTGTTCTTGTATTTATAAATTAGTATTTTATGAGATATCAACATGCTTTAAATACAGTGAATAGGATATTTTTATGTTCAAGCTAAGAAAGATAGTAATCACTTTTGAATGGAAGGTTAAAGAATTATTAGAAGTATGGTTAGATATATAAATGGTCACGCTTTCACAATTTTGATATTTTATTGTGTTATTCCTTGACAATTTTGATTTAAAAATATATTATAAAGAAAATGACAGCGGTGTCATTTTCTGGTATGGAATTTATATGAATATTAAATTAGGACATAATATTTTTAATTGGAGGCTAATATGAAATCTTTTCAACAAAATGAGGTTTTCTCTATTCGTAAGTCTAAGGTGGGAGTTTGCTCAGTTCTCTTAGCGGTTTTATTTATTGGAACACAAAGTGTTTTAGCTAATGAAGTAGTTGGTGAAACTTCTTCGTCTAAAGATAATATGCAAATGAACTCTTTGTTGAGTAGCACATCTACATCATTATCTGCGGAACCCCATTCTGATACTCTCAGTCTTGATAACAATTCAAGTTTAAGTACTGATAATAATGGAGGAGTGAGTATTAATCAAAATAAACCTGATATAACAAATGATACTATGATTGGTAACATCTCTGGGATGGAAGTGAATACTATTTTAAGTACTAATCTGAACGAACACGTAGCTTTGAATGTTAAAGATTATGGAGCAATAGGTGACGGGGTTAATGATGATCGTCAAGCAATTCAAGATACAATAGATGCTGCAGCTAAAGGACTAGGTGGAGGAAATGTATATTTTCCTGAAGGAACTTATTTAGTAAAAGAAATTGTTTTTTAAAAAGTCATACACACTTAGAATTGAATGAGAAAGCTACAATTCTAAATGGTATAAATATTAAGAATCACCCTTCCATTGTTTTTATGACAGGTTTATTTACGGATGATGGTGCGCAAGTAGAATGGGGCCCAACAGAAGATATTAGTTATTCTGGTGGTACTATTGATATGAACGGTGCTTTGAATGAAGAAGGAACTAAAGCAAAAAATCTACCACTTATAAATTCTTCAGGTGCATTTGCTATTGGGAATTCAAATAACGTAACTATAAAAAATGTAACATTCAAGGATAGTTATCAAGGGCATGCTATTCAAATTGCAGGTTCGAAAAATGTATTAGTCGATAATTCTCGTTTTCTTGGTCAAGCTTTACCTAAAACTATGAAAGATGGGCAAATTATAAGTAAGGAGAGTATTCAGATTGAACCATTGACT
Source organism: Streptococcus sp. Marseille-Q7156 (assembly GCF_965119495.1). The sequence goes on from NZ_CBCPLU010000001.1 coordinate 220,658, forward strand.
AGAAAAGGTTTTCCTTATGCTTTGAATGATGATGGGAAAAAATCTGAAAATGTTACTATTCAAAATTCATATTTTGGTAAAAGTGATAAATCTGGAGAATTAGTAACAGCAATTGGTACACACTATCAAACATTGTCGACACAGAACCCCTCTAATATTAAAATTTTAAATAATCATTTTGATAACATGATGTATTCTGGTGTACGTTTTACAGGATTTACTGATATTTTAATTAAAGGAAATAGATTTGATAAGAAAGTAAAAGGAGAAAGTGTACATTATAGAGAAAATGGTGCAGCCTTAATAAATGCTTTTAGTTATAAAAATGTAAAAGATGAACTTGATTTAAATAAGAAAGTCGTTATTACTGAAAATACATTTTATATTTCTGATCCTAAAACAAAGGCTATTAGAGTAGCAAAAGATAGTGCAGAATATTTAGGAAAAGTATCAGATATTACTGTAACAAAAAATGTAATTATTAATAATTCTAAGGAAACAGAACAACCAAATATTGAATTATTACGAGTTAGTGATAATTTAGTAGTCTCAGAGAATAGTATATTCGGTGGTAAAGAAGGAATTGTTATTGAGGATTCAAAGGGTAAAATAACCGTTTTAAATAACCAATTTTATAATTTATCCGGTAAGTATATATCATTCATCAAATCTAATGCAAATGGGAAAGAACCAGTTATACGTGATAGCGATGGTAATTTCAATATTGTAACGGAGAATGGGCTTTACAAAATTGTAACAAATAACTTAAGTGATAAAAACGAAAAAGAAAAAAACAAAGAGGAAAAATTTAAAACAAGTTCATATGTGCATGAAAAACAATCTAATTCAAATAATGTAATTGATAGTAACCAGAAGAAAGGAGAGTTTAACTCAAGTAAAGATAATAGACAAATTAATGACAAGATCGACAATAAACAAGATAATAAGATAGAAGAAGTGAACCATAAAATAGTTGGAGATGTCAGAGAAACTGAAAATCATATTAATAAATCTAAAGAAATAGTAGAGGTAAAACAAAAATTACCAAAGACTGGTTCGAACAAGATTATGGAACTATTCTTAACAGTGACAGGAATTGGTTTACTTTTGACACTAAAAGGGTTGAAGTATTATGGTAAAGATAAATAAAATTTGTTCGATACAAGGAAGTTCCGTAGAAAATGAGGATGCTGTAGGTTCACAAAATCAGTATTTTTGGATTATTGATGGAGCTACAGATTTATATAATTCTAAAGAGGAGATAGGTTATTCAGTCTCAGAAGTTGTACATATTTTATCAGAAAGTTTGTCGGTTAATTGTAAAGAATCAAAAACTCTTAAACAAATATTTGAAACTGCTTTACTCGAGGTTAAAGATGAAATCGGTTTAAACTCATATGAATTAACAGAGTATTATCGCTTACCAACATTTGCTTTTATATTTGCTAAACTTTCAGAAAAAAGTTGGAGTATATGATGCTAGGTGACTGCGTCATGTTAGTAAACGAAATGGAAATAACTGATCATAGAGTAGATATCTTATTTGAAAAAGGGAAAAATGAGATAAAAGACTCAATTGGTACAAATAGTGTTTTAAATAAAAAAATTATTTTACAAAAAATCAGAAAATTATCTAATCAACCAAGTGGGTACTGGATAGGTTCGTTGGATGAGAGATTTTTAGACCATGCTATTATTAATCAAATAGATGTTACTAGTGAACAAATTGTTTTAATGAGCGATGGCTTTTATGAATTCTATCAAAATAATCAAAATAAAACTTTTGAAGAGTTAATTAAGATGAGATTTAATTCTTCTGCTATTGATCCAATCTATGGAAAGAAAGATGATGCAAGTATTCTAGTTATTGATGTTTGATATATTGTTTAAAATATTAATTGTTACTATTGAACTTTGTTAAGAAGAGGTACCTAAATGTTAAGGTTATATTTAGAAAATGAAATTATAGAATTATCAAATAATTTAGAGACCATTTGGGTATCTGTGCTTGATAAATATGAGAAGTTATTTGAATATTTATCAAATGAAGAACGAATAGAATTGATTAAAGAAGATTTAATCATAAATGAGTCAGTTCTAAATGTTGATAAAAAAGGATATGAGTTAATTTGTTTACAACATCCTGTTTCATATGACTTAAGAAGAATTATTAGTGTAATAAAAATATCAACTGACATTGAACGTATTGGGGATAGAATTGTTGAAATTTTAAAAAATCTACAGATTATTCAAAATAATGAAATGTTGAAGAAAATTATTTCAGAAATAAAAATACTTCATGAAGTTATCGGACTGCATATGAATAGGGCTATATCTTGTTATAGAGAGGAACAATCTGGATGTTTAGATATGGTTGTTATACAAAAACAGAATGAGATAGAAGAGCTTAGTATAAATATTGAAAAGAAAATAATGAATTACATATTTGAAGATGATGGGAACGTTTCTGAAGTAATTGGTGCTTTAGATATTATTCATCACCTTGATAAAATTGCTCATACTACGCAATCAATTTATAAATGGATAATGTATAGAAAATATGGGAACATAAATTAGAAAGAAAAATATATGAAAACAATTATTGATAATTTTGTTGATAGAGTAATTGAATACGGAATGTATAATGAAATTGACAAAATATATGTGAAAAATAGAGTACTAGCGTTAATAGGTGAGGAGGGAACTGATTGTATTTCCGATGAAAATGACCTGAAACTAATAAAAGATTACTTAGTGGAAATCGCCTTAAAAAACGGTAAAATTAAAGATTTAATCGAGGAAAAGGAATGTTTAGGAGCAGAGTTAATGAATTTCATAGTTCCTTTACCTAGTCGATTAAATGATATTTTTTGGAGTTCATATGATATATCACCTCAAGAAGCAGTTGAAGAGTTTTATAAATTAAGTAAAGATAGTGATTATATTAAAACTTCTGCTATTGCTAAGAATATTGAGTTTCGAGCATCAACTAAATACGGAGAGCTAGAGATTACGATAAATTTGTCAAAACCCGAAAAAGATCCAAAAACAATTGCTGCTGAAAAATTAGTAAAAGCAACTAATTATCCCAAATGTTTACTATGCATGGAAAATGAAGGATATCAGGGGCGAATAAATTATCCAGCACGTTCGAATCATAGAATTATTCGGTTGAAACTTGGTGACGAAGTATGGGGATTCCAGTATTCTCCCTACTCATATTTTAATGAGCATGCGATATTTTTAAATAGTCAACATGTACCAATGGCTATTACCTCTAAAACATTTGAACAATTATTGGAGATTGTTGATATTTTGCCAGGATATTTTGCTGGTTCAAATTCTGATCTTCCTATCTCAGGAGGCTCCATTCTTAGTCATAACCACTACCAGGGAGGGAAACATATTTTCCCAATGGAAAAAGCAAAATTTGAGAGTGAATTTCGTTTTAAAGACTTTGAGGATGTTAATGCTGGTATTGTAAAATGGCCAATGTCAGTAATTAGGTTACAAAGTGAAAATAAAAATCGATTGTTAGATTTAGCTAATAAAATTCTAAACAAGTGGAGGGAATATTCAGATTTAGAAGTAGACATCATTGCTATGACTGAAGATGTCCCACACCATACGGTGACTCCTATTGCTCGTAAAGTGGACGGGAGATATGAATTAGATATTGTTCTAAGAGATAATCATACTACTGAACAATACCCAGATGGTGTTTTCCATCCTCATCAAGATGTACAACATATTAAAAAGGAAAATATCGGGTTAATCGAAGTGATGGGACTTGCGATATTACCACCTCGTTTGAAACCAGAGTTAGAAGAAGTTGGAAAATATCTTTTAGGAGAGGATAACGCAATTGCGGATTATCATTTAGAATGGGCCGACCAATTGAAAGAAAAATATCCTCGCATTAATAAAGAAGAGGTTAATAGCGTAGTTCAACACGAAGTAGGACAAGTGTTTGCGAGAGTTCTGGAAGATGCAGGAGTTTATAAGAATACACCGTCTGGGCATGAAGCGTTTATGAGATTTGTTAAGTCGGTTGGAATTAATTAGGAGGAAACCCAAATGGCAATATTGGTAACAGGCGGAGCTGGTTATATTGGTAGCCATACCGTAGTAGAATTACTAAATTTAGGAAAGGAAGTCATAATTGTCGACAACCTTTCGAACTCTAGCATCTTGGTGCTAGACCGTATTGAAGCAATTACAGGAATACGTCCCGTGTTTTACGAATTAGATGTTTGTGATAAACAAGCATTGAGAAAGGTATTTGAAAAAGAATCGATTGATGCTGCAATTCATTTTGCAGGTTATAAAGCTGTCGGAGAATCCGTGCAAAAGCCTGTGATGTACTACAAAAATAATATTATGAGTACATTAGCACTTGTTGAAGTGATGTCAGAATTTAATGTTAAAAAGATTGTCTTTTCTTCAAGTGCGACTGTATATGGAATTAACAATCAGTCACCCCTAATTGAGACGATGGAAACAAGTGCGACAAATCCTTATGGGTATACGAAAGTGATGCTTGAACAAATTTTAAAAGATGTTCATGTGGCAGATTCAGAATGGAGTATTGCGTTGCTTCGTTATTTCAATCCAATTGGTGCTCATGAGTCTGGTTTGATTGGGGAAGATCCCTCAGGAATTCCTAACAACTTGATGCCTTATATTGCACAAGTAGCGGTAGGTAAGCTGTCAGAGCTAAGTGTGTTCGGAAATGATTATGATACGCTTGATGGTACTGGTGTGCGTGATTATATCCATGTAGTGGATTTAGCGATAGGGCATATAAAAGCTTTAGAAAAAGTATCTGAAAAAACAGATGTTTATATCTATAACCTAGGCTCGGGAGAAGGCACTAGTGTATTACAACTTGTAAATACATTTGAAAGTGTTAATAAGGTCCCTATTCCTTATAAAATAGTTCCAAGACGTTCAGGAGACGTTGCAACTTGTTATGCAAATGCAGACAAAGCATATAAGGAATTAAATTGGAGGACAACAAAATCGATTGAAGACATGTGTAGAGATACATGGAATTGGCAATCAAAAAATCCCAATGGCTATAATTGATGATACTGTCTATATGAGTGCTGTATTTTGGAAAAATTACTTAACCTTTTAATGAAATTCATATTTAATGAAAGATAAATTTTTTTAAAAAATTTTTTGAAAGCGCTTGACAAAGGAAACGGTTTCATTGTATAATGTAAACATGATGACACCGATGTCAAATATAAAAAAGAAGGTCTTTATATGAAAAACTTAACAAAAATTAAGTTCAAAGAGAATGGGGAATTTAATCATTTCCCTGGGAATACAGTTGTAGCAAATCTTTATACTAAACAAGATTTGATGGAAGTTGTTGATATTATTCAATCACGTTATAGAGAATTACCATTTATCGATAAGTTTACTTTAACTCCAAGGAATTCTATTCACATGACTGTAATTGAATTGTTGTGCCATGAAAATCGTGAAACGGAGTTTTGGAGCAGTAATCTTCCTCTAGATACACCTTTACAGGAAATACATGATTACTTTGCTAAACAACTTGAAATTTTTCCATTGTTGGATGAAGAAATTCATATGCGTGTAACTGAAATGGGAAAACAAAACATATTAGTTGAACCTGCAGATGAAGCTTCTGCAAAGAGATTAGAAGAAATTCGTACTTATGTCTCAGAAAAAGCAGGTGTTCGTTTCCCTAATCATGATAGATATCAATTCCATATTTCAATTGGGTATCTTCGAATTCCTTTAACCGAAGAGGAGGAAGAAGAGTTTACTAAAGTCAGAGCAGAATTAACTGAAATTTTATTAGAGAAGATTCCAACTATTACTGTAAATCGTATTGACTATACTGTATTTGAAGATATGAGACAATTTGTTCCATATCACGAAAAATTTAAATAAAATAATAAAAAAGGAGAACTTATCATGAAAAAAATGAAAGTTTGGTCTACTGTACTTGCAACGGGAGTTGCTCTTACTACACTTGCTGCTTGCTCTGGAGGTTCAAATTCTACGACTGCTTCTTCATCTGAAGAAAAAGCTGATAAAAGTCAAGAATTAGTAATCTATTCGAACTCAGTTTCAAATGGTCGTGGTGATTGGTTAACTGCTAAAGCAAAAGAAGCTGGTTTTAATATAAAAATGGTTGATATTCCTGGCGCTCAATTAGCAGACCGTGTTATTGCCGAGAAGAATAATGCAGTTGCAGATATGGTATTTGGAATTGGTGCTGTTGATTCAAATAAAATTAGAGATCAAAAATTACTAGTCCAGTACAAACCTAAATGGTTAGATAAAATTGATCAATCTTTATCAGATAAAGATAATTATTATAATCCTGTGATTGTTCAACCATTAGTTTTAATTGGGGCGCCTGATGTAAAAGAAATGCCTAAAGATTGGACTGAATTAGGTAGTAAGTATAAAGGTAAATATTCAATTTCTGGTCTTCAAGGTGGTACAGGACGGGCAATTCTAGCAAGTATCTTAGTTCGATACCTTGATGATAAAGGTGAATTAGGTGTTTCCGAAAAAGGTTGGGAAGCAGCAAAAGAATATTTGAAAAATGCATACACTCTTCAAAAGGGAGAAAGTTCAATTGTTAAGATGTTAGACAAAGAAGATCCAATACAATATGGAATGATGTGGGGTTCTGGTGCATTAGTTGGACAAAAAGAACAAAATGTTGTTTTCAAAGTTATGACTCCTGAGATTGGTGTACCATTTGTAACTGAACAAACTATGGTTTTAAGCACTAGTAAAAAACAAGCGTTAGCTAAAGAATTTATTGATTGGTTTGGTCAATCAGAAATTCAAGTAGAATATAGTAAGAACTTTGGATCTATTCCTGCAAATAAAGATGCCCTAACAGAGTTACCTGAAGATACGAAAAAATTTGTTGATCAAGTGAAACCACAAAATATTGACTGGGAAGCTGTTGGAAAGCATTTGGATGAATGGGTAGAAAAAGCTGAATTAGAATACGTACAATAAGAAATAATTTAATTTTTATGTCCAAGTCTCTCTATTATTTCTAAATTTAAGGAAGAAATAAAGAGAGGCTTTTGGTTTAGTAATAGAGGGAGTTAGTGAGATGATTAAATTTGATAATATTCAAATTAAATATGGTGATTTTGTTGCAATTGATAATCTGAATTTAGATATACATGAAGGGGAATTTTTTACATTTCTTGGGCCTTCAGGATGTGGTAAATCAACTACTTTGAGAGCATTGGTAGGTTTTCTAGATCCATCATCAGGAAGTATTGAAGTTAATGGAACAGATGTCACTCATTTGGAACCTGAAAAGCGTGGAATTGGTATTGTATTTCAATCTTATGCGCTATTTCCAACTATGACTGTTTTTGATAATATTGCATTTGGTTTAAAAGTTAAGAAGGTAGCTCCAGATGTTATTAAAGCAAAAGTATCAGCAGTAGCAGCAAAAATTAAGATCTCTGATCAACAGTTACAGCGTAATGTATCAGAATTATCTGGGGGTCAACAACAAAGGGTAGCATTGGCTCGTGCTCTGGTTCTTGAACCTAAAATTCTTTGTCTAGATGAACCATTGTCAAACCTTGATGCAAAATTACGTGTAGATTTGAGAAAAGAGTTGAAAAGACTTCAAAAAGAGTTAGGTATTACTACTTTATATGTTACTCATGATCAAGAAGAAGCCTTGACTTTATCTGATAGAATTGCAGTCTTTAACAATGGATACATCGAACAGGTCGGTACACCAGTAGAAATTTATCATAATTCTCAAACTGAATTTGTATGTGATTTTATTGGAGATATTAATGTTTTGACCGATGAAACAGTCCACGAAGTATTACTGAAAAATGCAAGCGTTTTCTTAGAAGATAAAAAAGGATACATTCGATTAGAGAAAGTTCGATTCAATCGTGAAACTGAACAAGATTTCATTCTAAAAGGGACAATTATTGATGTTGAGTTTTCTGGAGTTACAATTCACTATACAATAAAAGTTTCTGAAAGTCAGATTCTTAATGTAACAAGTATTGATAGTCAGGCTGCTATTAGATCTGTCGGAGAAAGTGTGGACTTATTTATCACACCATCAGACGTTCTGCAATTTTAAGGAGGTGCAGTATGCGTCATAAATTAAATTTAAAAGATTGGCTTATTCGTTTAGGGTTAATCTGGTTCCTAGTAACATTTATTATTTATCCAAACTTTGATCTAGTAGTGAATGTATTTGTAAAAGGAGGAGAATTTTCCCTTGAAGCTGTACATCGTGTTCTAAAATCTGAGAGGGCACTTCAGAGTATTATGAACAGTTTTAAGTTAGCATTTTCACTCATTATTACAGTTAATGTCGTAGGTATTCTTTGTGTTCTATTTACAGAGTACTTTGATATTAAAGGTGCTAAAATTTTAAAATTAGGCTATATGACCTCTTTAATTTATGGAGGAGTGGTTTTAGCGACTGGATATAAATTTGTCTATGGTCCTTATGGATTGATAACAAAATTTTTACAAAATGTTATCCCTTCTTTAGACCCTAACTGGTTTATTGGGTATGGTGCAGTCTTATTCATTATGACATTTTCAGGAACTGCTAATCATACATTGTTTTTAACAAATACAATTCGAAGCGTTGACTATCACACTATTGAGGCTGCACGAAATATGGGAGCAAAACCATTTACTGTTTTCCGAAAAGTAGTGTTACCAACCTTAATTCCAACTCTATTTGCACTTACTATTATGGTTTTTCTTAGTGGTTTATCTGCAGTAGCAGCACCCATGATTGTTGGTGGTAAAGGATTTCAAACTATAAATCCAATGATTATTACATTTGCAGGGATGGGGAATTCTCGTGATTTAGCTGCCTTACTTGCAATTATTTTAGGTATTGCAACTACAATTTTGCTTACTATCATGAATAAGATAGAAAAAGGTGGAAATTATATTTCTATCTCTAAGACTAAAGCGCCTCTTAAAAAACAAAAAATTGCATCTAAGCCTTGGAATATCATTGCTCACATTGTAGCATATGGATTGTTTACAGTTTTCATGCTTCCACTAATTTTTATAGTATTATACTCATTTACAGATCCAGTTGCAATTCAAACAGGTAACTTAACATTATCAAACTTTACTTTAGAAAATTATCGCTTATTCTTTAGTAATAGTGCGGCATTCTCTCCATTCTTGGTCAGCTTTATTTATTCTATTATCGCTGCGACAACAGCAACAATTCTCGCAGTTGTATTTGCTCGAGTTGTCAGAAAACATAAATCTCGCTTTGATTTCTTATTTGAATATGGTGCTCTACTTCCTTGGTTACTACCAAGTACACTTTTAGCAGTAAGTTTATTATTTACTTTTAATCAGCCACAATTTCTTGTCTTGAATCAGATTTTGGTAGGTAGTTTGGTAATTCTACTTATTGCATATATAGTTGTAAAAATCCCATTTTCTTATAGAATGGTACGTGCTATTTTATTTAGTGTTGATGATGAGATGGAAGATGCAGCAAGAAGTATGGGTGCTTCACCTTTTTATACTATGATGAAGGTTATCATTCCATTTATTTTACCGGTTGTTCTCTCTGTTATTGCTTTAAACTTTAACTCTTTATTAACTGACTTCGACTTATCTGTATTTCTTTACCATCCATTAGCTCAACCGCTGGGTATAACTATTCGTTCAGCAGGTGATGAAACAGCAACTTCAAATGCTCAAGCACTTGTGTTCGTTTATACTATTGTATTAATGATAATTTCTGGTTCTGTATTATACTTTACTCAGAGACCAGCTAGTAGAAAAAGGAAATAATAATGCAGGCAACAAGCTTAGGACTATCATATATCGAAATTGTATTAAGAATTGTACTTTCATTAGTTATTGGTGGTGTAATTGGTTTAGAGAGAGGAAGTAAATCTCAACCAGCAGGTATTCGTACACATAGTATTGTTTGTCTGGCTGCATGTTTAATTATGATGACTAATGAGTATGTATCTTATAAATTTGGTACAGGAGATCCTACACGCTTAGGTGCGCAAGTTATATCAGGTGTTGGTTTTCTTGGGGCTGGAACAATACTTATTACAGATAAAAAGAAAATAACTGGTTTAACAACTGCAGCCGGAATATGGGCTTCAGCTGGAATCGGTCTAGCTATAGGTGTTGGTTTTTATGAAGGAGCCGTACTAGGAGCAGTGTCTGTTTGGAGTGTTATAACTATGTTCCAACCTTTAAAAAAATATCTTCAAAGTCGTTCAAAGATAATAGAATTGTATATCGTTGTTAGATCTACAGAGGCATATAATCGGGTACTAGTATACTGTGCTGAGAATGGCATTAGAATGACTGATTCTAGAACTGCATTTGGAGATGTTAATTCAGAAAGAATTGAATATTTTGATGTTCCAGAAAAAAAAATAGCATCATTTATTACTCTAGAACTATCAGGAAGATTTGAACATCTTCGTTTGATGGAAGAAATTGCTAATATTGTAGGTGTTATTTATGTCGAAGAAATTAGCTGAAATTTAGTAAACAAAGGGACAGATGTTTTTGTCCTTTTGTTTTTTAGATGTTTTAATCATCTAATTTTTGAGTAGATTTTTGCTCTGAGGTTTTTATGAAAGATTATAAAATCAATTTTGATTTAGGTAAAATAGAATATTTTGATAATAATTGTTTGATACAAGTATACAAATTTATTTCTTTTTATGATATTTGTGAAATGGTGTTTGCCTTTCATTTACCTCCTGATGAGTTGATAACAAATGTTATTTTTAAAGAAAAAATTAACTCTATGTTAGAATGTTACATTGACAGGCTATTATATGTTTTTATAAATCCTACAAATTTTACTGAAAAAGTTAATCTAGAATTTTATGGGAGTTTTTTCTCATATGAATTTATTTGTCGTGAAGTTGGAAACATTCTTAAAAATAAAGGTGTGAAATGCAATTTAAACTTTTTTGAAGGGGAAGAATATTTGTAAAATTAATTTTGTGGATTTGTTGATATTTAATAATTTACTAAATTCTCTTGTTAAAAAAAATTAAATATTGTATAGTAATATTAGAATGTTCGTAATGGAGGACTGAAATGAAAAATATAAATGGGAAAAAGGTAACTATTTATGATATTGCACGTTTATCAGGTTTTTCTCCAAAAACAGTTTCACGAGTTATTAATGGTGGAGTAAATGTTAAAGAAGAAACTTATCAAGCAATTCAAAAAGTTATAGAAGAGTTGTCGTATATTCCAAATGCATATGCAAGAAATTTAACTAAAAAAGAAGCTATAAATATATTGATTTCTGTAAAAAAAATCGACTCTTTTCCTTTAATTTGGTTCCAAACTTTATTAGATAAAGTTTTACAAACTTGTAAAGAGTATGGTGTTAACGCTATTGTTGAATATTTTAGTGAAGAGGATACAATTAGTAATTCAATAATCTCGAGTACAGGAAGTTTGATAGATGGTGTAATAGTATTTTATGAAAGTAAAGAAGATATTCGGATTAATTACTTACAAAAGAATAAAATTCCATTCATAGTTTTTGGAGAATCTAGAACACCTAATGTTGTGTATGTTTCTAACAACAATTTTCAAGCCACTTATGACATGATGAAATTAGTATCAAAAGAAAACATTAATAGTATGTGGTTGCTTATGGGAGGAGAATCCCTTGTTAATATGGATCGAGAGAGAGGGGTTCGTGCTTTTTTAAATGATAAAAACTATGAAATGGATTTGAAAGTTGTATATGGTCTAACTACAATAGATTCGGTTTATTCATATGCTACAAGACATCTATCTAATCAAAATTTTCCTGATTTGGTTTTTGTATCCGGGGATGAGAAAGTACAGGGATTGATTCGTTCTTGCTATGAGAAGGAAATTACCATTCCTGATGATATTTCAATAATCGGATTTGACAATATTCCAATTTCTCAATATTATACTCCAGCTTTATCTACAATTTCTCCTAATTATGTTAAATTAGCTCAAGAAATGATTGAAGGGGTATTAGCAATTATAAAGGGGGAAAGTGTCACATCTGTTGAAGTTTCTACTAAACTTGTTAGGAGACAGAGTTTCTAGTATTGTTTAATTCTTGAAAATCCTAATGGAAAAGATGGAGTGTTCTAAAGTAAGTTCTGTTTAGCATCTATTCAGTTTCTATTGAGTTGGATCCAATTTCTAACAAGTGGGACATTTTCACGTTCGATTTACTAAAGACATTATCACATTCGAATCACACATCTTTCAAAAAAATCGTAAAAAAGTCTTGACAAAGAAAAAACAAAGTATTAAAATAAGTTCAACAAATCAGAAAAGTAACTATTTTTGATCTTCAGGGAGCCTGTGGTGATTGTGAACAGGTGGTTGGAATTAGTGAAAGTGGGCTGATTTTAAAAATGAATTTGAAACAATGAAAATTCGGTGCGCACACCTTACAGTGCAACTTGTTGTTAGACAAGGCAGAGATGTAAAGGGATAGTCCCTTTATAATTGAGGTGGCACCGCGTTACCAACGCCCTCACACGGAATTTAATTCTGTGTGTGGGCTTTTTTCATATCTTGAAATCAATACAGAAAGAGGAAATTTTTATGACAACTAAAGGTTATTTTGGACAATTTGGTGGTAGTTTTGTACCGGAGCCGATTCAGGCTTTGTTGGATGAGTTGGAAGTGACATTTGACAAGTACAAGGATGATCCAGAGTTTTTGGCAGAATTTCGTCATTACTTAAAGGACTATTCCGGTCGCGAAACACCGCTCTATTTTGCGGAAAGTTTGACAGACCACCTAGGTGGCGCTAAGATTTATCTCAAGCGCGAAGACCTTAACCACCTTGGTTCTCACAAGCTCAACAACGTTTTAGGGCAAATCCTTCTTGCCAAACGTATGGGCAAAAAACGAGTAATCGCAGAAACAGGAGCTGGTCAGCACGGTGTTGCTACAGCAGCGGCTGCAGCCAAGTTTGGTATGGCTTGTGATGTCTACATGGGAGCAGAGGATGTGGAACGTCAACGTCTCAATGTTTTCCGTATGGAGATGATGGGAGCAACTGTTCATGCAGTTGAAACAGGGACTCGTACCCTCAAAGATGCTGTTGATGCAGCCTTTGGAGCATGGATGAATGACTTGGAAGCCTTCTATGTTCTGGGATCTGCTGTGGGACCTCACCCATATCCAACCATTGTCCACGAGTTCCAAAAGGTCATCAGTGAAGAATCTCGCCGTCAAATCTTAGAAAAAGAAGGACGCTTACCAGACTACGTTATTGCTTGTGTAGGTGGTGGTTCCAATGCCATCGGTGCTTTTTCTCAGTATGTGGCTGATGAAGAAGTTAAATTGGTTGGGGTTGAAGCTGCTGGTCACGGACTTGATACAGACAAGCACGCAGCTACTATGACAAAAGGTAGTATCGGAATTGTCGACGGCATGAAGACTTATGCAGTCTTTAAGGAAGATGGAGAGCTAGCTCCAGTTTACTCTATCTCAGCTGGATTGGACTATCCAGGGGTTGGCCCAGAACACGCCTACTTTAAAGATTCAGGTCGCGTGGAATATGTCGCTGCGACGGATGAAGAAGCTGTTCAGGCTCTCCTCCTTCTCAGCAAGACTGAAGGAATTATCCCAGCGATTGAAAGTTCGCACGCTATCGCAGAAGCAGTTAAACGTGCACCGAAACTAAGCAAAGACGACATTATCATCATCAATGTCTCTGGTCGTGGAGATAAGGACGTAGCTGCGATTGCAGACTATCTAGAAGCTAAAAAATAAAAGATGGAAAAATTACAGTCTTTTCTCTCACAGAGAGCTTGTGGTTGCTGGAAACAAGCAGAGAAAGCTGTAAGGTTGGGTCCATTTGAAACAAGAGAAAAAAACATAATTCTCAAGGGAGTGCCCTTTATCGCACAGTCTGTTACAGGAGGTTTCTGAGACAGGAATGAGAGATAGGAGAAATCCTATAATTGAGGTGGCACCGCGAATTTCGTCCTCACGCAAGTTGTTTTGCGTGGGGATTTTTCATACAGTTGCCATGGACTAGAAGTAGAACTGAAAGGGAAATTACAATGGAACGAATCATTCATGGAGATGTCTTATCGCCAATCTTGGCTTATATGCGCCTACAGGGGAAACACAAGGTTATTTTAGAGAGTATTCCGAGAGACAAGGAAACAGCTCGTTTTTCGATCTTAGCCTATAATCCAGTTTTTGAGATTAAGTTTGAAAATGGAGTTCTTTATCAAAATGGTCAAGTGATTGATCGGGATCCCTTGGATTTTCTTTATGAAGTGACTCATAAGAGCCAGCACCATTCAGACCTACCTTTTGGTGGTGGAGCCATTGGTTTTGTGGGTTACGATATGATTTCTCTTTATGAAGAAATTGGTCAAATCCCTCAAGATACAATTGGAACGCCAGACATGCATTTCTTCGTTTATGAGAGTTACATTGTCTTTGACCACAAGAAGGAAAAAATCCATGTCATCGAGGATGCTCTCTATAGTGAGCGTAGTCAAGACGACTTGGAAAAATCCTTGAATCAAGTGCTTGAGGAATTACGCATTCCTGCTCCAAATGAATTTGAAGACTTGGATCTATCTCCGTTAGACTTCAAACCCCATATCGCTCCTCAGAAGTTTGAGGAAATGGTGGAAACGGCTCGTGACTTGATTCGTAACGGGGATATGTTCCAATGTGTACTCAGCCAGCGATTCTCAGCAGAAGTTACTGGAAATCCATTTGACTTCTACAGAAATCTCCGCGTGACTAATCCTTCTAATTACCTTTATTTCTATGATTTTGGGGATTATCAAATCATCGGTGCTAGTCCAGAAAGTTTGGTTTCTGTTAAAAATGGCATCGTGACAACCAATCCGATTGCAGGTACGCGACCAAGAGGAGCTACGGATGAAGAAGACAAGGCTTTGGCGACAGACTTGCTTTCGGATGAGAAGGAAACAGCAGAGCATCGAATGTTAGTAGACTTGGGTCGTAATGATATTGGTCGCATCTCTGAAACGGCAAGTGTCCAAGTCACTAAGTATATGGAAGTGGAGCTTTTCCGCTATGTCATGCATTTGACCAGTGTGGTCAAGGGGCGTTTGCTTCCAGAACTCACTGCCATGGATGCCTTGAAAGCAACACTTCCAGCTGGAACAGTTTCTGGAGCACCAAAGATTCGAGCTATGAGACGTATCTATGAATTGGAAACAGAAAAACGGGGCGTATACGCAGGAGCGATTGGCTACTTGTCTGCGACGGGTGATATGGATTTTGCCATTGCCATCCGAACTATGATTCTCAAAAATCAAACAGCCTATGTGCAGGCTGGTGCAGGGATTGTCTACGACTCCATCGCCCAAAACGAATACCAAGAAACCATTAACAAAGCAAAATCTATGACTAGAATTGGAGAACTAAGACCATGATTTTATTGATTGACAACTATGATTCTTTTACCTATAACTTGGCACAGTACATTGGGAATTTTGCAGAAGTGCAAGTCTTGAGAAATGATGATCCCAAGCTGTATGAAGAAGCTGAAAAAGCAGATGGTCTGGTCTTTTCTCCTGGTCCTGGTTGGCCAGTTGATGCTGGTAAGATGGAAGACATGATTCGTGATTTTGCTGGCAAGAAGCCGATTCTTGGGATTTGTTTGGGCCACCAAGCCATCGCAGAAGTCTTTGGTGGTAAGTTAGGTCTGGCTCCAAAAGTCATGCATGGGAAACAGAGCAATATCAGCTTTGAAGCGCCATCTGTTTTGTATCAAGGTATCGAGGATGGCCGTGCGGTCATGCGTTACCACAGTATTTTGATTGAAGAAATGCCAGAAGACTTTGAAGTGACAGCTCGTTCGACTGATGACCAAGCTATCATGGGAATTCAACACAAAAACCTACCGATTTATGGTTTCCAGTACCATCCAGAGAGTATCGGAACGCCAGATGGCTTGTCTTCTATTCGGAATTTTATCGAGAAGGTTGTAAAGTGAGGAAACTAGGATGAAAGAGATTATTGAAAAACTAGCAAAATTTGAAAATTTATCAGGTGTGGAAATGACGGATGTCATTGAGCGTATCGTCACTGGGCGTGTAACGGAGGCGCAGATTGCTTCTCTCCTTTTGGCCCTTAAGATGAAGGGGGAAACCCCTGAAGAACGCACAGCCATTGCCCAAGTCATGAGAGGGCATGCCCAACATATTCCAACTGAGATTCATGATGCCATGGACAACTGTGGTACAGGTGGAGACAAGTCTTTCAGTTTTAACATTTCGACAACTGCAGCCTTTGTCTTGGCTGGTGGTGGTGTTCACATGGCAAAACACGGTAACCGCTCGATTTCTTCTAAATCTGGTTCTGCAGATGTCCTCGAAGCATTGGGTATCAACCTAGACCTCAAACCAGCTGAACTAGGTAAGGTCTTTGATCAGACTGGCATCGTCTTTCTCTTTGCCAAAAATATGCACCCAGCCATGAAATACATCATGCCGGCTCGTTTGGAATTGGGAATTCCAACGATTATGAACTTGACTGGTCCACTGATTCACCCAATGGCTTTGGAAACACAGCTTCTTGGAATTAGTCGTCCAGAATTTTTAGAAAGTACAGCTCAGGTTTTGAAAAATATGGGTCGCAAACGTGCCATCGTGGTCGCTGGACCAGAAGGACTGGATGAAGCCGGCTTGAACGGAACAACCAAGATTGCTCTTCTGGAAAATGGCGAAATCAGCTTGTCAAGCTTTACTCCAGAGGATTTGGGGATGGAGCACTACGCTATCGAAGATATCCGTGGTGGAAATGCTCAGGAAAATGCAGAAATTTTGCTTAGCGTTCTTAAAAATGAACCAAGTCCATTCTTGGAAACGACAGTCTTAAATGCTGGTCTTGGTTTCTATGCTAATGGTAAGGTAGCTAGCATCAAGGAAGGAGTTGCCTTGGCCCGTCAAGTGATTGCTAGTGGCAAGGCCCTTGAAAAACTCAGACTGTTACAGGAGTACCAAAAATGAGTCAGGAATTTTTAGCACGAATATTAGAGCAGAAGGTGCGTGAGGTAGAGCAGATGGAGCTGGAGGAAATCCAGCCCCTGCGCCAGACCTATCGCTTGGCAGAATTTTTGAAGAATCACCAAGACCGTTTACAGGTAATCGCTGAAGTCAAGAAAGCTAGCCCTAGTCTGGGAGATATCAATCTCGATGTGGATATTGTGCAACAGGCCCAGACTTATGAAGCAAATGGAGCAGTGATGATTTCGGTTTTGACAGATGAAGTTTTCTTTAAAGGGCATTTGGATTATCTGCGGGAGATTTCCAGTCAGGTGCAGATTCCGACGCTTAACAAGGATTTTATCATCGATGAAAAGCAAATTATCCGTGCTCGCAATGCCGGTGCGACAGTTATTTTGCTCATCGTCGCTGCCTTGTCAGAAGAACGCCTCAAGGAACTGTATGACTTCGCTACAGATCTTGGTTTGGAAGTCTTGGTGGAAACTCACAATCTAGCTGAACTAGAAGTGGCTCACTGCCTTGGAGCTCAAATTATCGGTGTCAACAATCGCAATTTAACCACCTTTGAGGTCGACTTGCAGACCAGTGTAAACTTAGCTAAACATTTCAAAGATAATTGCTTATACATTTCTGAATCTGCTATTTTCACAGGGCAGGATGCAGAACGAGTAGCACCATCCTTTAATGGAATTTTAGTTGGGACAGCTCTTATGCAGGCAGAAGATGTGGCCCAGAGAATCAAGGAGTTGCAGATTGACAAAGGTTAAAATTTGTGGACTATCGACAAAAGAAGCGGTGGAGACAGCCGTGTCAGCAGGAGCCGATTATATCGGTTTTGTCTTCGCACCTAGTAAAAGACAGGTGACCTTGGATCAGGCTGCTGAATTGGCAAAGTTCATTCCTTCAGACGTCAAAAAGGTGGGTGTATTTGTTTCACCAAGTCGGGCAGAACTGCTAGAAGCAATTGACAAAGTTGGTTTGGACTTGGTTCAAGTTCACGGTCAGGTGGCAGATGATTTGTTTGAGAATTTGCCTTGTGACAGTATTCAGGCTGTGCAGGTGGATGGAGAGGGGCATGTACCCAATTCTCAGGCAGACTATCTACTCTTTGATGCCCCTGTGGCAGGAAGTGGCCAGACCTTTGACTGGGGTCAACTGGATACGACAGGATTAGCTCAGTCATTTTTCATCGCAGGTGGGCTTAATGAAGACAATGTAGTACAAGCAATTCAACACTTTGCTCCCTATGCAGTTGATGTATCAAGCGGAGTGGAGACAGATGGACAAAAAGATCAGGAAAAGATTAGAAGATTTATAGAGAGGGCAAAGAATGGCATATCAAGAACCAAATAAAGATGGATTTTACGGAAAATTCGGTGGACGTTTCGTTCCAGAAACATTGATGACAGCAGTTTTGGAGTTGGAGAAAGCCTATCGTGAAAGTCAGGCAGACCCAAGTTTCCAAGAGGAATTAAATCAACTTTTGCGCCAGTACGTAGGACGTGAAACTCCTCTTTACTACGCAAAAAACTTGACCCAGCATATCGGCGGAGCCAAGATTTATCTCAAACGGGAAGACCTCAACCATACAGGGGCTCACAAGATTAACAATGCCTTAGGACAAGTTCTTCTGGCTAAACGCATGGGTAAAAAGAAAATTATTGCTGAAACAGGTGCTGGTCAGCACGGTGTGGCAACTGCAACTGCTGCAGCCCTCTTTAACATGGAATGTACTATCTACATGGGTGAGGAAGATGTCAAACGCCAAGCCCTCAATGTGTTCCGTATGGAGCTTTTGGGAGCTAAGGTTGAGGCAGTGACAGACGGTTCGCGCGTGCTCAAAGATGCGGTCAATGCAGCCCTCCGTTCATGGGTAGCTAATATCGATGATACCCACTATATCCTTGGTTCTGCCTTGGGGCCTCATCCTTTCCCAGAAATCGTTCGTGACTTCCAAAGTGTCATCGGTCGAGAGGCTAAACAACAGTACCGTGACTTGACAGGTAAAAATCTGCCAGATGCCCTAGTAGCCTGTGTTGGTGGTGGTTCTAATGCTATTGGGCTCTTCCATCCATTTGTAGAAGATGAGTCAGTAGCCATGTATGGGGCTGAAGCGGCTGGACTTGGTGTGGATACGGAACACCACGCAGCTACCTTGACCAAGGGTCGTCCTGGTGTTCTTCACGGTTCTCTCATGGATGTGCTCCAAGATGCCCATGGTCAAATTCTTGAAGCCTTCTCTATCTCAGCAGGTTTGGACTATCCTGGTATCGGTCCAGAGCATTCTCACTACCACGATATTAAACGTGCCAGCTATGTTCCTGTGACAGACGAAGAAGCCTTGGAAGGATTCCAGCTCTTGTCTCGTGTGGAAGGGATTATCCCAGCCTTGGAATCTAGCCATGCTATCGCCTTTGCGGTGAAATTAGCCAAAGAACTCGGTCCAGACAAATCCATGATAGTCTGTCTATCAGGTCGTGGGGACAAGGATGTAGTCCAAGTCAAAGACCGCTTGGAAGCAGATGCAGCAAAGAAGGGAGAAGCTCATGCCTAAGACACTAACAGAAAAATTGAACGCTATAAAAGCAACTGGAAAAGGAATTTTAGTTCCTTATATCATGGCTGGTGACCACGAAAAAGGTTTGGATGGACTCGGAGAAACAATCCACTTTTTAGAAGATTTGGGTGTCTCTGCAATTGAAGTGGGCATTCCCTTTTCAGATCCTGTCGCAGATGGACCTGTGATTGAAGAAGCAGGATTGCGCAGTTTAGCCCACGGGACCTCTACCCAGGCTTTGGTTGAAACCTTGAAAACCATTGAAACAGAGATTCCGTTGGTCATCATGACCTACTTCAACCCCCTCTTTCAGTATGGTGTGGAGAAATTTGTCAAAGATGTGGCAGATACAGGGGTTAAGGGCTTGATTATTCCAGACCTTCCTCATGAGCATGCTAACTTTGTAGAACCATTTTTGACAGATACCGATATCGCCTTGATTCCCCTAGTTAGTTTGACAACAGGAATTGAACGCCAGAAAGAGTTGATTGATGGGGCAGAAGGATTCGTCTATGCCGTTGCTATCAATGGGGTGACAGGGAAATCTGGCAATTACCGTGCAGACTTGGACAAGCACTTGGCACAATTGCATCAAGTGGCCGATATCCCAGTTTTGACAGGTTTTGGTGTATCTAGTCAAGCCGATGTAGAACGCTTCAATGCGGTATCAGATGGCGTTATCGTCGGCTCAAAAATTGTAAAAGCTCTCCATCAAGGAGAGCCGATTGAGGACTTTATCAAACAAGCAGTAGCTTACCAAAAATAATCACGCAAGCAGCAAGAAAGAGGAAAGGCACAAAAGGAAGTCTTTCCTTTTTCTTTTGTAGGAGAAAGGCTAGGATGCCCGTCGCAGAAGCAAACTGAATCAAGATGAGTAATTCGGTTACGCTAAAGATAAGAGAACAAGAAGCTAAAAAGAGAAAATCCCCTGCTCCCATGCGGATATCGATAAAATGAGCCAAAATTCCAAGGACAAGGAAGAAGACCATGACTAGATTCCAGCCAGAGCCGGCCATTAGGATTAGGTGGAAAGTCATCCAGACCAGTAAGGGATATTCCTGATGGCGAAAGTCGTAGATGCCCAAGGTCAAACCAGCGGTGATTAGGACGACTTGCCCCAAGGAAAGAAAGCCCCAAGAGTAAGATAGAAATAGGAGACCTAAGCCCAATTCAAAGAGGGCATACCAGAATGGATAGCGAATCTTGCAGTAGCGACAGCGAAAGCGATTGAAGACCTGCGAGAGAATCGGAATCAAATCTAAGGGACGCAAGCGCGTCTGACAGGAATCGCAGTGACTAGCAGGTTGGATAATAGATTGCTCTGGAAAACGGTCAATGACCAAACCAAGAAAGGAAGCGAGAATGCTCCCGACAAGAAAAAAATAAAAATCAATCATACTTATCTATTCGTAAAAAATGGGAGAAGTAGTATAATGGAGAAACATAAACAAGATAGTGAGGTCAAGATGACAATTCGTTTTGAAGAAAAGGTGAGCACAGAAAATGCTCAGCTCGTATGCCAATGGTCCAACTCTCTTGGCAAATCCTTTCAAGAACAATGGATGGGAACAATGATTCCTTTTCCCTTGACAATTCAAGTTTTGCAAGAGCTGGAAGGAATCTTTTCAATCTTTGATGGACACGAGTTTGTCGGGCTTATCCAGAAAATTAGGCTAGAAGACAGTAATCTTCATATCGGGAGATTTTTTATCAACCCCCAGAAACAGGGGCAAGGCTTAGGTAGTCAGGCTTTCAGGAAATTTGTTAGTTTGGCCTTTGAAAATGGAGACATAGATAGTGTCTCTCTAAATGTCTATGAGGCAAATCAAGTAGCCAAGCACCTCTATCAAAAAGAAGGATTTGAAATCGTTCAAATAGTTGAAGCACCTATACGAAAATATATCATGAAAAAGAGGAGATAGAAGCAAACAAAGTCTTTTCCTGTGGTATGTAGATTCCTATATATGAATATTGGAGGGGAGTTAGAAAGCCGATTGGAGTGATTTTATTCATGATGGGAAAAAGGGGCTGGACAAAAATGATTGAGAAATAGTTGCTAAAAAAGCGTTTGCATGATACTATATATTGAAAGGAGGTGATAATATGGTAGAACGAAGAAAATCAATTACCATGAAAGATGTTGCTTTAGAAGCAGGAGTTAGTGTTGGAACTGTTTCACGTGTGATTAATAAAGAAAAAGGCATTAAAGAAGTAACCTTGAAAAAAGTGGAGCAAGCGATTAAAACTTTGAATTACATTCCAGATTACTATGCTAGAGGAATGAAAAAAAATCGAACAGAAACGATTGCAATCATTGTACCAAGTATCTGGCATCCCTTTTTTTCAGAATTTGCTATGCATGTGGAAAATGAAGTCTATAAGAGGAATAATAAATTACTCTTATGTTCTATAAATGGTACAAATCGAGAGCAAGACTACCTGGAGATGTTGCGTCATAATAAAGTTGATGGAGTGGTTGCTATTACCTATAGTCCAATTGAACATTACCTGTCGTCAGGAATTCCATTTGTCAGTATTGACCGTACATACTCAGATATTGCCATTCCTTGTGTTTCATCAGATAATGATGCAGGAGGAAGAGAAGCAGCTAAACAATTAATTAGTAAAGGATGTCAGCATTTAGCCTTTGTGGGCGGACATAATACAACCATTAATGAAACCAAACGTCGTAGAATTTCATTTGAAAAGTATGTCCAAGAGCATAAAATACCTCTTAGTATTTTTGATTTGGATGAGACAGTTACTGACTATCATGGGAAACTAGAGAGTTTCTTGGAAGAAAATTCTTCTATAGATGGAATTTTTACAATTAACGACTTTACAGCTTTGGATGTGATTGATATACTAGAAAAAAATGGCAAACATATTCCTCATGATGTCCAAATTATTGGATACGATGGAATTAAAATGGCTGGAGATAGAGATTATCTACTTTCAACAATTGAGCAACCCCTGGAGGAAATGGCTAGAGAAGCTGTACGAATCCTATTTGATATCATAGAAGGAAAGGCTGTTAATTTGCAGACAATCCTACCAGTAAAATTTGTTGAAGGAAAAACAACAAAAAATGAAAATAAGTCTTGACAGAAAGCGCTATCAATGATAGAATGAATTCAGATAAAAAAAGATTTATTTTTTTAAAGAAAAAATGAAACGTTTCAAAAACAAAACAAATAGACAGCGCCAAGCGTTATCTTTTTCGACCAAAAATGAAACGTTTCAAAAAAGGAGGTTGCTATGAATAGCAAAGCAAAGCAAGTTTCTCTTTGGGAAAGAATCAAAAAACAAAAACTCTTGTTATTGATGACTGTCCCTGGTTTAGTTTTAACCTTTATCTTTAAATACATCCCTATGTATGGGGTTTTAATCGCATTTAAAGACTATAATCCCTTAAAAGGAATTTTAGGGAGTGATTGGATTGGTTTTTCTGAGTTTACAAAATTCATATCCTCTCCCAACTTTGGTATCTTGTTAGCCAATACTTTAAAACTAAGTATCTATGGCTTATTGCTTGGCTTTTTACCACCAATCATTCTTGCTATTATGCTCAATCAGCTCTTGAGTGAAAAAGTCAAAAAACGAATTCAGCTCATTTTATACGCACCAAACTTTATCTCAGTCGTTGTTATCGTTGGTATGATTTTCCTTTTCTTTTCAGTGGGAGGACCAATTAACAATTTTCTCTCTATGTTTGGAATAAAGGCTGACTTCTTGACAAATCCAGACTTCTTTAGACCTTTATACATCTTTAGTGGTATCTGGCAAGGAATGGGGTGGGCTTCAACGCTCTACACGGCAACATTGGTAAATGTAGATCCAGCCTTAGTAGAAGCAGCACGACTGGATGGAGCCAATATCTTCCAACGAATCTGGCACATCGATATTCCAGCTCTTAAGCCTATTATGGTTATCCAATTTGTTTTAGCTGCAGGTGGAATCATGAATGTCGGATATGAAAAAGCATTCCTGATGCAGACATCGTTGAACTTGCCAACTTCTGAAATTATCTCTACATATGTCTATAAAGTTGGTCTTGTATCAGGAGACTATTCTTACTCAACAGCGGTTGGTTTATTTAATGCAGTGATTAACGTAGTATTGCTAGTCGCGGTTAACCAAATCGTTAAACGCATGAATAATGGTGAAGGAATTTAAGGAGGGAAGCATGAAAAATTCGATTATGGATACCAAATTTGATAGACGTATCTTACTCTTAAATAAAATCATTATTGTCTTTATAGTTTTGATAACCTTACTTCCTTTACTTTATATCGTCGTAGCATCCTTTATGGATCCTAAGGTTCTGGTTAGTAGAGGGATTAGCTTTAATCCAGCCGATTGGACGGTAGAAGGTTACCAGCGTGTATTCAGTGACCAATCTATTCTAAGAGGTTTTATCAATTCTCTACTATACTCTTTTGGCTTTGCGGCTTTAACAGTCTTGCTATCTGTGTTCACAGCTTATCCTCTTTCTAAGAAAGACTTGGTAGGGCGCCGTTGGATTAACTACTTCTTGATTGTGACCATGTTCTTTGGTGGTGGTTTAGTCCCAACTTACTTGCTCGTAAAAGAATTGGGAATGCTAAATACTCCATGGGCTATCATCGTTCCCGGTGCTGTCAATGTTTGGAATATTATTCTTGCTAGGGCCTATTTCCAAGGATTGCCTGAAGAATTGGTAGAAGCAGCCGTCATTGATGGTGCAAATGATTTGCAGATTTTCTTCAAAATCATGCTTCCTCTTGCAAAACCAATTATGTTTGTTCTCTTCCTCTATGCTTTTGTAGGACAGTGGAACTCATACTTTGATGCAATGATTTATATCAAGGATCCAAACTTGGAACCATTGCAACTTGTACTTCGTAAAATTCTCATTCAGAGCCAACCAGGTCAAGACATGATTGGAGCACAAGCAGCTATGAATGAAATGAAACGTTTAGCTGAATTGATTAAATACGCAACTATTGTCATTTCCAGCTTGCCATTGATTGTTATGTATCCATTCTTCCAAAAATACTTTGATAAAGGAATTATGGCTGGTTCACTTAAAGGATAAAAAAAAAGAAAAAATAAAAGGAGTTTTCTCATGAAATTCAAAACATTCTCAAAATCAGCAGTTTTGTTGACAGCTAGTTTAGCAGTACTTGCAGCCTGTGGCTCAAAAAATACAGCTTCAAGTCCAGATTATAAGTTGGAAGGTGTAACATTCCCGCTTCAAGAAAAGAAAACATTGAAGTTTATGACAGCCAGTTCACCGTTAGCTCCTAAAGATCCAAATGAAAAGCTAATTTTGCAACGTTTGGAAAAGGAAACAGGAGTTCATATTGATTGGACCAACTACCAATCCGACTTTGCAGAAAAACGTAACTTGGATATTTCTAGTGGTGATCTACCAGATGCTATCCACAACGACGGAGCTTCAGATGTGGACTTGATGAACTGGGCTAAGAAAGGTGTAATCATTCCAGTTGAAGACTTGATTGATAAATACATGCCAAATCTTAAGAAAATTTTGGATGAGAAACCAGAATACAAGGCCTTAATGACAGCACCTGACGGACACATCTATTCATTCCCATGGATTGAGGAGCTTGGAGAAGGCAAAGAATCTATCCATAGTGTCAACGATATGGCTTGGATTAACAAAGATTGGCTTAAGAAACTTGGTCTTGAAATGCCAAAAACTACTGATGATTTGATTAAAGTCCTAGAAGCTTTCAAAAACGGGGATCCAAATGGAAATGGAGAGGCTGATGAAATTCCATTTACATTTATTAGTGGTAACGGAAACGAAGATTTTAAATTCCTATTTGCTGCATTTGGTATAGGGGATAACGATGATCATTTAGTAGTTGGAAATGATGGCAAAGTTGACTTCACAGCAGATAACGATAACTATAAAGAAGGTGTCAAATTTATCCGTCAATTGCAAGAAAAAGGCTTGATTGATAAAGAAGCTTTCGAACATGATTGGAATAGTTACATTGCTAAAGGTCATGATCAGAAATTTGGTGTTTACTTTACATGGGATAAGAGTAATGTTACTGGAAGTAACGAAAGTTATGATGTTTTACCAGTACTTGCTGGGCCAAGTGGTCAAAAACACGTAGCTCGTACAAACGGTATGGGATTTGCGCGTGACAAGATGGTTATTACCAGTGTAAACAAAAACCTAGAATTGACAGCTAAATGGATTGATGCACAATACGCTCCACTCCAATCTGTGCAAAATAACTGGGGAACTTACGGAGATGACAAGCAACAAAATATCTTTGAATTTGACCAAGCAACTAACAGCCTCAAACACTTACCACTAAACGGAACTGCACCAGCAGAACTTCGTCAAAAGACTGAAGTAGGAGGACCACTAGCTATCCTAGATTCATACTATGGTAAAGTGACAACTATGCCTGACGATGCCAAATGGCGTTTGGATCTTATCAAAGAATATTATGTTCCTTACATGAGCAATGACAATAACTATCCAAGAGTCTTTATGACACAGGAAGATTTGGACAAGATTGCCCATATCGAGGCAGATATGAATGACTATATCTACCGTAAACGTGCTGAATGGATTGTAAATGGCAATATTGATTCTGAGTGGGATGATTACAAGAAAGAGCTTGAAAAATACGGACTTTCAGATTACCTCGCTATTAAACAAAAATACTACGACCAATACCAAGCAAACAAAAACTAGAGGTTGATTATGGGAGATAAGAAATACACAGTAGAAAAAGCCAATCGTTTTATAGCAGAAAATAAACATCTCGTAAATACTCAATATAAGCCTGAAGAACATTTTTCAGCTGAGATTGGCTGGATCAATGATCCAAATGGATTTGTCTATTTTCGTGGAGAATACCATCTCTTTTATCAATTCTATCCATATGATAGTGTTTGGGGGCCTATGCACTGGGGACATGCTAAAAGTAAGGACTTGGTGACTTGGGAACACTTGCCAGTGGCACTTGCTCCTGACCAAGATTATGACCGCAATGGATGTTTCTCAGGCTCTGCCATTGTCAAGGATGATCGCCTCTGGCTCATGTATACTGGGCATATCGAAGAAGAAGCCGGTGTCCGTCAAGTGCAAAATATGGCATTTTCAGACGATGGGATTCACTTTGAAAAGATTGAACAAAATCCAGTTGCAACTGGAGCAGACTTGCCAGATGAGTTGATTGCTGCTGATTTCCGTGATCCAAAACTCTTTGAAAAAGATGGACGCTATTACTCTGTAGTAGCTGCCAAACACAAGGATAATGTGGGCTGTATCGTTCTACTAGGGTCCGATAACCTAGTAGAATGGCAGTTCGAATCTATCTTTTTAAAAGGTGTGGAACATCAAGGTTTTATGTGGGAATGCCCAGATTACTTTGAGTTAGATGGGAAGGATTGCCTTATTATGTCACCCATGCGTTATCAGCGTGAGGGAGACTCATATCATAACATCAACTCATCGGTTTTGTTCACGGGTAAGGTGGATTGGGAAGAAAAACGTTTTATCCCAGAATCAGTTCAAGAAATTGATCATGGTCAAGACTTCTATGCTCCACAAACATTGTTGGACGATCAAAATCGTCGTATCCTGATTGCTTGGATGCAGACATGGGGACGTACCCTTCCAACCCATGACCAAGAACACAAGTGGGCATGTGCCATGACTTTACCTAGAATTCTAAGATTGGAAGATGGCAAACTAAGACAATTCCCTGTTAAAAAAGGCCAATATCAAATCCAAATAGATAAAGATTGTCATTACTATTTAGGAAATGATACAGATTATCTTGAATTTGGTTATGACAGTAATGCGCAGCAAGTTTACATTGATCGTAACCATCTTGTTCAAAAAATTCTAGGTGAAGAAGAACAGGACACTAGTCGACGGTATGTAGATATTGAAGCTAAAGAATTGGAAGTTGTTCTAGATAAAAATTCCATCGAGATTTTTGTCAATCAAGGTGAAGCAAGCTTGACTGCAACTTATTACTTAACGGTGCCAGCGGAGCTATCACGAATCGATTAAAAAATAAGTTATTTCTCCTAAAGAAAAAGTTCTCTTTCTAGCAAAATGGAAAGAGAACTTTTTTCTAATTAAGCAGAGCATATTTCTGTTTAAACAACTTAATTTTATCATTACAGTAAGTGATTAAATCTTGAGCTTTTTCAAGTGTATAGCCTTTTTCAGATACAGATTTCACTTTCTTCTCATCAAAATAGTAGCCAGTCAAACCAGTGATTTCTTCTGATAATGTAAGATAGTAACCTGTTTCAATTCCCTCGTCTAGATTTTTGGAAAATGACTTCATCAAGCGTCCGAAGAGAGACTTTTTCGTCTTTTCAACACTGGAATCATTCCCCAAATTGGTTGAAATCAAGCCAGGATGGTAAGAATTGACGGTGATGCTTAAACCTCTTAAAAAGAAGTCTCTTGCCAGATAGCGTGTCATCCAAATAGTGTAGAGTTTGGAATTATTGTAGGCCAAACCAGGATTGTAGTTCGTCTCAAATCCAAAGTCTAAATCCTTAACCTTAGCAAAATGATGCATATAGGAAGAAGTATTAATGACACGGCCGTCAGACGCTTTTTCTAACAAGGGACCTAGCTTAGTTGTTAAAATATAGGGAACCAGAACAGATAACATAAAGGTCAACTCGACATTTTCAGCACTCGCTTTTCGTTCTTTCCCTGCATAAAGGCCTGCGTTGTTAAACAAGACATCGATACTTTGAAAGTCTCGCTTAATTTCCTCTACAAATCGATAAATATCATCTAATTTAGAAAAATCTGCCAAGTAGCTAGAAACTCGGTCTCTCAAGGAAATTGCGCGAACCTCTTGAAGTGCCAGCTCAAGTTTCTGAGGATTTCGACCATGGAGGATGATATGATGGCCTTGGCTGGCCAATTTCTTTGCTAAATGTTTACCGATACCGTCAGTAGCACCTGTAATCAGAATTGTTTTGACCATATTAGTCCTCTAAGAAAGCTATTAGTTCTGTTGAAAATTCGTCTGCATATTGGAAGATCGAACCGTGACCAGCATTTGGATAGATAATCAGCTTGCTATCTTTTATTTTCTCATGCATATCGTAAGAATTTTCCGTTGGAACCTGCATATCCTTATCCCCGTTGACGATTAAGGTTGCTTGGGTGATAAATTTTAGGTCGTCTTGAGAATCTTTCCCCCAACGTTTAATGGCTTTGAGTTGAGTTAGGAATCCTGATAGGTTCATGTCTTTATCCGCAAATTCCTTTGTTCTCATCCCCATTCGTCCTAGGACTTTCAAAGCTTCAATTTTCCCTTGTTTATCATGATTATAGAAGATATAGCGTTTAGGATCGGTGCGCTCGAGTCCCGCTTTAAACATATAGTTAAAGGTTTTTCCTGTGACCTTATCGACCTCTTTTCCGCCTCGAGGTCCTGTTCCAGCCAAGATTAAACGATTGACTAGAGTAGGATTTATTCTGATGATTTCTTGGGCAATCATACCTCCCATAGAAAGGCCAAGAAGATTGATTTTATCGTAACCAAGCGCTTCTACAAAGTCAATTGTCTGCTTAGCCATTCCAGGAATCGTCGAAGCAACTTTGCCCTGACTAGCTCCAACACCAGGAAGATCGACTACAATGACATGGTGTTTTTCAGCAATCAGGTCTAAGAGTTTAGGATCCCAATTGTCGAGGGTTGCTGCCAAATGGACCAGCATTAGAAGAGGTAGTTTTGATTTGCCTTTACTAAGTTCGCGATAGGCAATTTGATTTCCTTGGACAGTGATGTATTGATTTTTTGTAGTAAGATATGACATGATTTTTTCCTTCTTATTTCTTAAAGCTGAGGACTGTTTTTCCACGAGAGCGACCATTAGCGACTTTGTCTAAGGCGCTATTTACCTTTTCAAATGGGTAAACTGTATCGATAGAGGGTTTGATTTCTAATTTACTAAAGAGGTCAGCTACCTCTTGTAATTGAGCGCCATTGCTTTCTACAAAGATAAAATGGTAGTGGACGCCGTATTTTTCCGCCATCTTATCAAATTTGCGACCTGCTAGGCCAAGAATCATCTGTTTCCATTTTGGTAGATTCATGCGTTTGGCAAAGGCACCGTTTGGCATGGCACGAAGGGACACAAGATGACCACCTTTTTTCATAATAGACATTTGTTTTTCAGTTTCAGCCCCGCCAAGAGTATCGAGGACATAATCTACCTCACTAACAGTCTTTGTATAATCCTCTGTTTTGTAATCGATAAATCTATCTGCTCCTAGGTTCAATACACGCTCAGCACTATCTCCAGAACCGTTGGTAATGACTTTCAATCCTTTGGCCTTGGCAATCGGAATGGCCATTCCACCAACTCCTCCAGTACCACCAGAAATAAAGATCGTTTTCCCAGCTTGAGCGCCCATGAGGTCAAGAGCCTGCATGATTGTCAAGGCAGTCAAAGGTACAGTAGCGGCTTCCTCATCTGATAGATAGTCTGGAACCTTGGCTAAGGCTTGGCTATCGACAGCTACGTATTCTGCAAAGGCGCCGATATGATCAAGTGGCAGACGGCCAAAGACACGGTCTCCTACCTGAAAGTTGTCAACTTGCTTGCCAATTCTTTCAACGATTCCAACGACCTCATTACCAGCAGTTTGAGGAAGTTTGTAGGGAACAATCATCTTAACCTCACCACGAGAGATCATGTTATCGAGAGGATTAACTCCGGCTGCGGATACTTTCACCAAGACTTGTTTGTCTGTAATACTTGGTTTAGCGATTTCTGTGATGTTCAGCGTGATATTGTTTTTGTTATAAGTAGTGTGTTGTGCGACTTTCATGTGTTTTCTCTTTTCTTTTTTAATATAAATTAATATACTTGTATCTAATACAAGTATATGTTGTTTCCAGTAAAAACTGACTTGTTATCAAATCAGTTTCGGACTTGTTTAGCTTGTTTATATAGATTGTCAATGACATCTTCTAAAGTTTGATTTGCTAATTCCTTCTCTAATTGAGATTCGGCACTAGCGAAAAGCAGTGAAACTGCTCCTTGGATATGTTTTCCAACGGGACAATCGGGATTGCTATTTTGATGAACAGGAAATAAACTGATGTGATTGATTTCTTGAGTAGCATAGTAGATATCTAGTAAAGTCATTTTCTTTGGAGACTTACTGAGTTGATAGCCTGTTTTTCCTTGCTGGGAATGAATCAAATCTGCATTTTTCAATAAGGCAATCACCTTTCGAATGTAACTAGCGTTAGTACCAACACTAATAGCTAGTGCTTGAGAACTTAATGTTTCCCTACTTTCACTAATCATTGTTAAGATATGCAAAGCAACTGAGAATTTTGTATCCATCTAAACTCCTTTTTGACAAACATGTATTAGATACAAGAACAAGTATATCAAAAATAAAAAGAAAAGCAAGACTTTTGTTTTAAATTTAAAAAATTTTTTGAAGAGCGTCTTAAGATTAAAGATGTCTGGAAAGGGTGTTTACAAAATTATATCTTTACTATCCATTGGTTGACCAAAAGTAGAACAGATACACAAAAAAGCCTTGAAAACAAGACTTTCCCTGTTGTATATAGATGCCCCCTACAGGGATTGAACCTGTGACCCACGGATTAAGAGTCCGCTGCTCTGCCAGCTGAGCTAAGGAGGCAAAGAAAAAAGCTGTATTGGTGCCGAAACTTCACGGTTTGTATTGAACCCGCGCAATTAAGCAGGTGGGCAACTCGCTCTAACTGAAGCTGTTTCCGTGTGAGACGGCCTACATGCTGTTAGAAGACTTTTGTTTCCCTAATAATACAAAAAATAGTCGGTCAACACTTAAGTGTGAAGTCGTACACCACAGCGTTTCTATGTTTATATGATACCACTTTTTCAAAAAAAATCAAGAGGAAAGTGCAATTTTTTGAAAAGGATTTCAGATTTTTCGCAAACGGTCGATAGCTTCCTTTCTTTGAGACAAAGCCCGTTCATATTTACCAGTATCTTCTGCTTGGAAATAGTGATGATTGCGAATTTTTTCTGGCAGATAGTCTTGCTTGACCCAATTTCCAGGATAGTTGTGTGGATAGAGATAGTCTTGGGCATTCCCCAGTTCCTTGCTTCCACTGTAGTGCCCATCACGCAGGTGTCGCGGAATAGGCAAGTGCCCTGATGTTTTGAGGTCAGCAAGTGCCTTATCCATAGCTACATAGGCTGAGTTGGATTTTGGAGAAAGGGCCAAATCAATCACGACATTGGCAATGAGAATACGTGCTTCTGGGAAACCAATCCTTTGAGCGGCATCAAGAGCAGTCACGGTGTGAATCTGGGCTTCAGGATTGGCTAAGCCGATATCTTCATAGGCGATAACAGTCAAGCGACGAGCGAGACTTGGCAAATCACCAGCCTCAATCAATCGGGCAGCATAGTGGAGACTGGCATCCACATCTGAGCCACGGATAGACTTTTGCAAGGCAGATAGAACATCATAGTGACCGTCTCCATCCTTGTCCATAGTGATGTAGCTCCGCTGCAGGCTATTTTCCATGATATCAAGGGTGATATGACGGATGCCCTCGTCATTCTCAGGGGTAGAGAGAACAGCCAGGTCCAGCGAGTTGAAGGCAGAACGAAGGTCTCCGTTTGTAGAGGTAGCAATGAAATCCAGTGTATCCTCATCTAGTTTTACTGGAAAATCAAAACCACGTTCAGGGTTATTTAGAGCTATCTGCAGGGCCTCTTTGACGTCTTGGTTAGACAGAGGTTCTAACTCAAAAATCTGAACACGGCTACGAATGGCAGGAGTGACAGAGAAGAAAGGATTTTCAGTTGTAGCCCCAATCATGATAACTAGTCCACTTTCTAAGAGTGGCAAAAGAAAGTCTTGCTTGGTTTTATCTAGTCTATGAATCTCGTCTAGCAGGAGAACCAGTCCTCCAGAGAATTTTGCTTCCTCGGCGATTTCTTGCAGTCGCTTTTTACTATCCACCGTCGCATTAAAGGTCCGAAAGGCATACTTGGTGGTCCCAGCGATGGCAGAGGCAATACTGGTTTTGCCGATTCCAGGAGGTCCATATAGAATCATGGAGGACAGGCGGTTGGCCTCCACCATGCGGCGGATAATTTTTCCAGGTCCGACCAGATGCTCCTGACCGATGACTTGGTCTATGGTTTTAGGGCGCATGCGAAGCGCGAGATTGTCTGGCATAGCAGTCCTTTCTAACGTGGATTTTTAGTGTCATATTTTTTTGAGTGGCATAACTCATCTATTATATCTTACTATGTCCATTCTAGCCTATTAGTTGTGATATTTCAATGTTTTTGTAACATTGGAGGGTGAGATAGAATCTTTTTGACCATTTAATTTGCTGAAGAGAGGTATCAGCATAACAGAATTGATTTTCCTTAAAACTCAAAATATGAAAGTTGAGTCCAAAGAAGTAGAATTGCTGACTTGTGAAATAATATTGCTAAATGTTATTGTATGAATTATAATGAAGGAGAGGTGGAATAGTAAAAGAAAGAATAAAACTGCCAAGTCAGAAACTTTTCTTGATAAAGTACATAGGGGATAGAAATTTTAGATAATAATATTTGAAAAGGAGAAAATGGAACTAGGTGACTACTTTAAATTCAAAATTACTTCAAAATCAGTTATTCATGGAACTTGATGGACTAGTTGGTTTACCAAAAGGAGTTAAGCCAGAACCGATGAAATATAATCTTGGAAAAATCAACAAGTATTTAAGCGCAACAGGAAGAGAATTTAATGAATTGACTGATTTAGAATTAAAACAATTTGAGAGAGTTAAATAAAGATGGGACTAGATAAAAGATTTGTGGAGAAAGCCTTTGCCAGTGGCAAAGATAGAGTGAACAGAGCTATTTTTGTAAAACCTGAAGAACTTATTGAACTATCTGATGAAGACTTAAGTTATTTTGGGGAAGGTATTTTTTATTGCTTGCCTCGTAGCAAATTTGTAGAAAGTCATAAGGAGGAGATTCGAGAGAAATACAATCTTTCAAACGAAATGCCAAAGATAAACGGCATCTATTTGGGGACTTTTATAAAAATGAGGGCATGGGATAGAATTAGAAAAACCAAACCAAGCTTAAAAGAAATTATAAACATGGTTGAAAAGTGAAATAGTGGCTATCTATTAGAAGGAGTTTTTACTCCATTTAATCTTGATTGATAATTTCAACTGTTACAATTTCATTCTCGAATAGTTTAATCCATCTATTTCCTGTTTGGATAGATAAACCGTCGTATTCTTCATCATATACTTCTTTATCTTCAAACAGACAAATCCCTACAAATGTTTGATCGTCAATATCAGTAATTTTAACAAATTTATTGTTGAAGTTTTCAAGTTTCATAAATTTTTCCTTTTTATATTATTGGAATACCTTTTGCGTAAGCTTCTTTCGCTTCTGCAAGTGTCATCTTATTAGGACCACCATCGATGTTAGTTTCACCTGTATTTTGCCACTGACAAACGTCACAGATATCATATACTGCTGTAACAGTACCACATACTGGACAATGGACATATTCTCTACCGTTAATAATGATTAAATTTTCTTTTCCAGTCTTATTCATTTAAGGTTACTCCCAACACTATACAAATATATTAGCTATTTCTATACACTACTTTTTCAATATCATTGATTGTAATTGTAATAGTATCCCAGTCTTTCGGGGAATCTCCTATGTCAGCAATAAAAGTATCTTCACTTAACTTTTCGACAATTGTCGCCGTTTGACCGTTTTTTAACAACACTGTATCAAATTCTAGAATTTTTACGATTTTTCTCCTTGCGTAAGCTTCTTTGGCTTCGGCTAGAGTCAATTTATTTGGGCCACCGTCAATATTTATAATACCAGTATTATGCCAACGACAGACATCACAGATATCATAGTCCATAACCTCAGTTCCGCAAACGGGACAATGTAACCATAAATATCCATCAATTACCCAAGTCTTTTGTGATTCATTTATGTCGTTTTTCCTTTTATAAGCCATTTTCGCTTCAGCAAGCGTCATTTTATTAGGACCGCCATCGATATTAAATGCTCCCGTATTTTGCCAATGACAAACATCGCAAATATCATAAGTTTCTACTAAAGTTCCACATACAGGGCAATGCACATGCTCCCAACCATCAATGAAAATTAAATTCTCTTTTTTAGTTTTATTCATGATAAACAACTCCTGTTATTTTGTAATACCGTATTGAGTTAACTCTATTGATGCGATTTCAGATTCATTAAATCCAACATATAGATATTTATCTGTTCTTATTGTAATTTCATCATAGAGTTCATCTACTGTATCAAGTTTCCCTGTAAAGCTATTACAATGACCCTCTAAAATTTGACCGTCAACAAAAACAACCCTAATTTCTTTTCTTAAATATTGTTCTAAATTCATTACTGATTTCCTTTCCAATATTATACTTCAAATCAAGTGATATTACTAATGAATGAAGTATGGTAAATGATAAAACAGTTTATCTGACAATGCAAGTTTCTCGTATGCCGAATGTATTGATTTAGTAGTTTTTGCTAGTCTTTTATAAAAATCGTAATATAATTTTGGGTGATAATTATTTTTTAATGAAGCGAGGAGAAGTAATGTTGAGATTGAATCTCGCCATTTCTAGTGGGTCGAGAAAATCAGGAGCTCCGATAGTCCTGCCTATCCTTTTATATAAGGCTAATCTCATAGAACCACACATAGGGGATTTTGTGATATAAGAGAATAATACGTATCCCTTCTTTACAATACGTGTAGCACGTGCTATAATGGTGTTGTCAGGAGGTAAAAGCGCTATGCCTATGACACAAAAAGAGATGGTTAAACTCCTTACGGCTCATGGTTGGATAAAGACTAGAGGCGGTAAAGGCTCCCATATTAAAATGGAGAAGCAAGGGGAAAGACCTATCACAATCCCTCATGGTGAGCTGAATAAGTACACTGAAAGAGGGATAAGAAAGCAAGCTGGGTTGTAAAATTCAGCCTCTGCTTTTTGATATGGAGGTAGTGAAATGTTAGTGACATATCCAGCTTTATTTTATTATGATGATACAGATGGGGTAAAAGCGACTTATTTTGTTCATTTCCCGGATTTTGAATACTCAGCTACACAAGGAGAGGGGATTTCTGAGGCTCTGGCTATGGGTTCGGAGTGGTTAGGCATAACTGTTGCAGATTTGATAGAGAATGATGAAGATTTGCCCCAGCCATCAGATATCAATAGCTTGTCTTTAATTGATAATGATCCTTTTAAAGATGATGAAGATTTCGTGTCAACCTATGACCTTGATAAATCTTTTATTTCTATGGTATCTGTTGATGTATCAGAATATCTAGGAAGTCAGGAACCAATTAAAAAGACCTTGACCATACCAAGGTGGGCAGATAAGTTGGGACGAGAAATGGGACTTAACTTTTCTCAGACTTTGACAGACGCTATTGCAGATAAGAAGATACAAGCTTAAGATTAAGTATGGTATAGTGGTACTAGTTAATAAAAAAAGCACGTCCAATTGTGCTAGTTACTTGCCTATTGATTTTATAGATTTCTTAGCCCTTTCGAGGGCTTTTTATATTGATTTTTCAGGAAAAATAAAGAAATCAACCGTTTAAGAAAATCACTGATACCAAGGGTTTAAATGAGGTAATATGGTATAATTAGGACATAAAATAATTTTGTGGTAAGATGGTAGTATCTATTTTAGCATATTTCCGAGCCAATCGGGGCGATTAAAGAGTCGCATAGAAAGAGGACAAAATGGCAACATATGGATTTTTAGATGTTTTAGAGGAAGAGTTGGAAAAGAACTTTCCCTTTGACTTTGAGATTAGTTGGGACAAGCGTAACCACGCGGTTGAAGTGAGTTTTCTATTGGAAGCGCAAAATGCTGCAGGTGTGGAGATGGTGGATGAAGATGGAGAAGTTTCATCAGATGATATCCTCTTTGAAGAAGCAGTGCTTTTTTACAATCCTGCCAAGTCAACCGTCAATACAGAAGACTATTTGACGGTCATCCCTTACTTGCCTAAAAAAGGTTTTTCTCGCGAATTTTTAGCTTATTTTGCGCTGTTCC
Organism: Streptococcus sp. Marseille-Q7156; assembly: GCF_965119495.1. Next base: position 257,382 of record NZ_CBCPLU010000001.1, read on the forward strand.
TTAAAGATACTGCCGAGGTTGGGCTGGATGCCCTCATGGACTTTTTGGAAGATCCAGAAGCAGAAGAATTTGTTATGGAATGGAACCAAGAAGTCTTTGAAGAAGGAAAAGTAGGCTTGGAAGAGGGAGAGTTTTATCCTTATCCGAGATACTAGGGATTATTGGGAGAGTTTATGAAAAAAATTGTGACGTATTTGATTCAGACAGTGTCTGTTCTTGTGATGATGCTAGCTTTTGCTTGTGGAACAATCGCATTTGCAGAGTTGGGGTATTCCGCAGTTTTAGTCTTTACTTTTGGTTATGCCTTCGCTCTTCTAAGTATGTATGTAATCTTTATTCTTCATGAACTGGGACATGCTTTTTGTGGCTACTTGACAGGCTATCGGCTGGTAGCTTTTGGATTAGGGAATTTTCTTCTGACTAAAAAGTCAGGCAAGTTTTCTCTTAGCCGAACAGCCGTTTTGAAAAATGTTGGTGCTCAGTATATTGGTTTAAAAGAGAATGAAAGTGATCAAAGAATCATCTTGATGCTTTCAGGAGGCTTGATAGTTCACCTTTGCTTGGTATTATTGGCAACACTTTTTGGTTTTTTGACAACAAACTGGTATTTTGCAGGCACTTGGATTTGTCTAAATTTATCTCTTTTTCTTTTCAATGCTCTGCCAGTTGGGATTACCGATGGAGCAAAAATTTGGGAATTGCTACAATACCCTGAAAATACAAAATACGTCTACCTGATGTTGAGGCATTCTGCCCAGACCTTGCTAGCTCCTCAAGAATATGATTTAAAAGACTTTGTCATGTCTGTTGATGAGGATGTGAGAGGGAGTTTTGCAGAAAGTGTTCGGACTCTTCAGGGATTGGTATTCATATTGGATGATAATATAGAGCTTGCAAAGCAACAGTTTCAGTCTGTGTTAGAGAAAACAGATAATCCAATGTCTAAAACTAGTTCTCAATTATACCTTCTTCAAATTGCTCTGATAGAAGGAGATAATAAGAAAGCGGAAGAATATGCAAGTATTCGAGGGGTCAAATCCTTTTTATCTCTAAAAACAGCAGATATGCAGGTCATTCAAGCCTGGTATCAATTTAAGGTAAAGAAAGATGTAGTTCAAACTCACAAGACTATGAAGATTGCTAGACAGAAAATGAATAGCAGCCGGATGTTACGGGATGAGAAAAGATATTATGAAAACTGGTTAGCCGAGCTGGAAAAGGAATTAGCCGAAGGAGTCTAATATGGAAATAGAAATTTCTGATTTTACAGGATCTAAGATTGCCTTGATTTGTGGGGATAAGGTCTTGACTATCTTACGTGATGACAAGGACGATATTCCTTGTCCCAACATGTGGGAGTTGCCAGGTGGTGGTCGTGAAGGGGACGAAAGCCCTTTCGAGTGCGTAGCGCGTGAAGTTTATGAGGAACTGGGAATTCATTTAAATGAAGATTGTTTGCTTTGGAGTAAGGTTTATCCAAGTATGCTTTTTGCGGATAAACAATCTGTATTTCTAGTCGGTCAGTTGACACAGAACCAGTTTGACAGTATCGTATTTGGAGATGAGGGACAGGGTTATCAGTTAATGAATGTCGAGGAATTTCTTACTTCCAGTCAAGTTGTACCTCAGTTGCAGGATAGAGTGAGAGATTATATGGAGGAAGTTTGATAAATGGAGAAGCGTAGCAAAAATATCAATATGTTTCTCATGGATGGTGAAGTGACTGGAAAAATCAAATGTACTTTGTCAAATTGGACGGGAGTGATTTACAAAATACCTCGTATTCAGTTGGGTGATTTGAAGTCGCGTGATGAAATGAAACAAAGTGGTATTTATTTCTTATTTGGTCGAGATGAAGATAAACAGAAAGATGTGACCTATATTGGTCAGGCGACAACTCGAAAAAATGGTGAAGGGGTATTGTTGCGAATTCAAGAGCATACCCGCGATACTCACGCAGATTATTTTAATGATGTCATAATTCTAACAACTCAAAATAATTCTTTTGGTCCAACAGAAATTAGCTATTTGGAAAATAAATTTACTCAACTTGCTAAAGAAGCTGGTCGCTACATTGTGAAAAATGGGAATGATCCAAATCCTGGTAATGTAACTGAGGAAAAGGAATCTGAACTGGATGAAATTGTTGAAAATACGCTAATGATTATTGGAACTTTAGGTTATCGTGTTTTTGTTCCAATGACAAAGAAAGTTAGTCAAGATCTGACTGATAATCATTCAACTTATCTTTATTTAAAGCGTAAAATTAAGAAATCTAACAAAGTAATAGAAGCAACTTGTGAACGGACAACTGAAGGTTTTGTTGTTTTAGAAGGAAGTCAAGTAGAAATAAAGGATTCTCCATACCTTCCAGCAAGTTTAAAAGAAATGCGTCAGAATTTAATAGCTTCTCGGGTCATTCAAGATGGAGTGTTAAAAGAAAAACAACTCTTTTCTAGCCCTTCTTATGCAGCGGCTTTTTTGCTGGGTATGCAAACGAACGGTCGAACTGATTGGAAAGATCAGGATGGAAGAACTTTAAAAGAATTAGAAGAATTAATAGATCGATAAGGAAAAAATTTATGGAAACATGGCAAGAGTTAAAAGTTACAGTGAAGCGTGAGGGAGAGGAGTTAGTTTCTAACCTCCTGATTGAACTGGGGGCGCAAGGTGTTGCGATTGAAGACAGCATGGACTATGTAGGAAATGTTGACCGCTTCGGTGAGATTTTCCCAGAGGTTGAGCAGCAAGAAGAAATCGTAGTGACAGCCTACTACCCTGATACGGTTGATGTAGCAACGGTTGAGGCAAATTTGCAGGCTCGTCTCGCGGAACTAACTGATTTTATGGACTTGGGAGAGGTAAAAATGGGTACGACTGCCTTGGCTGAGGAAGACTGGGCAGACAACTGGAAGAAATACTATGAACCTGCTCGTATCACTCATGATTTGACCATCGTGCCGTCTTGGACAGACTATGAGGCGACTGCTGGGGAAAAGATTATCAAGCTGGATCCTGGTATGGCCTTTGGGACAGGAACCCATCCAACTACCAAGATGAGCCTTTTTGCCTTGGAACAGGTTCTTCGTGGTGGAGAAACGGTGCTAGATGTGGGGACTGGTTCAGGGGTTCTCTCCATTGCCAGCTCGCTGCTTGGTGCCAAGGAAATCTTTGCTTACGACCTGGATGATGTAGCGGTTCGAGTTGCTCAAGAAAATATTGAACTCAACCCTGGTATGGAAAACATCCATGTAGCAGCAGGAGACTTGCTTAAGGGAGTTAAGATTGAGTCAGATGTGATTGTGGCTAATATCTTGGCGGATATCCTCGTTCATCTGACGGATGATGCTTACCGCTTGGTCAAGGATGAAGGTTACCTCATCATGAGTGGCATTATCAAGGACAAGTGGGACATGGTACGCCAGTCGGCTGAGTCAGCTGGATTTTTCCTTGAAACTCATATGATCCAAGGGGAATGGAATGCCTGTGTCTTCAAGAAGACCAAGGATATTTCCGGTGTGATTGGAGGCTAGCATGCAGCAGTATTTTGTCAAGGGGAGTGCAATCTCTCCTGTCACCATCGAGGACAAGGAAACCAGCAAGCATATGTTTCAGGTTATGCGCTTGAAAGAAGATGATGAAGTGACCTTGGTCTTTGATGATGGTATCAAGCGCTTGGCGCGTGTGCTGGATGTGGAAGCCCGTCAGTTTGAGTTGGTCCAAGAATTAGCTGACAATGTGGAACTGCCAGTCCAAGTGACCATTGCATCTGGATTTCCCAAGGGGGACAAGCTGGAGTTTATCGCTCAAAAAGTAACCGAACTGGGCGCCAGCCAGATTTGGGCCTTCCCTGCCGATTGGTCCGTTGCTAAGTGGGATGGCAAGAAATTGGGCAAAAAAGTTGAAAAACTAGAAAAAATTGCCCTTGGAGCAGCAGAGCAAAGCAAGCGTAATATCGTTCCAAGTATCAAGCTTTTCGAGAAAAAATCAGACTTTCTAGCTCAACTTGACCAATTTAACCGAATCGTAGTGGCATATGAAGAGTCAGCTAAAGAAGGAGAAGCCGCTGCACTTCTGCAAGCAGTCATTGGTCTTGAAACAGGAGCCAAACTGCTCTTTATCTTTGGTCCAGAAGGTGGTCTGTCACCTGCAGAAATCGAAAGTTTTGAAGCTAAGGGAGCAGTCTTGGCAGGACTTGGTCCTCGTATTTTGCGAGCAGAAACAGCACCACTTTACGCCTTATCAGCCCTTAGTGTTTTATTAGAATTAGAGAAATAAGAGGAAGAAAATGGAACAAAAACACCGTTCAGAATTTCCAGAGAAGGAACTTTGGGATTTAACAGCCCTATACCAAGACCGTGAGGATTTCTTACGTGCAATCGAGAAGGCTCGAGAAGACATCAATCAATTTAGCCGTGATTACAAGGGTAATCTTCATACTTTTGAGGATTTTGAAAAAGCCTTTGCGGAATTGGAACAAATCTACATTCAGATGAGCCATATTGGTAACTATGGTTTTATGCCTCAGACGACGGACTATAGCAATGACGAATTTGCTAATATCGCCCAAGCTGGGATGGAATTTGAAACAGATGCCAGCGTAGCTCTGACCTTCTTTGACGATGCCTTGGTGGCAGCAGATGAGGAAGTCTTGGACCGTTTGGGTAAATTGCCTCATTTAACAGCCGCCATTCGTCAAGCCAAAATCAAAAAAGCCCACTATCTAGGGGCTGATGTGGAGAAGGCCTTGACCAATCTCGGTGAAGTTTTCTACAGTCCGCAGGATATTTACACTAAAATGCGAGCTGGGGACTTTGAAATGGCTGACTTTGAAGCCCATGGTAAGACCTACAAAAACAGCTTTGTTACTTATGAGAATTTCTACCAAAATCATGAGGATGCTGAGGTTCGTGAGAAATCTTTCCGTTCCTTCTCAGAAGGTCTTCGTAAGCACCAAAATACGGCTGCAGCAGCCTATCTAGCCCAAGTCAAGTCTGAAAAACTACTAGCAGATATGAAGGGTTACGACTCAGTCTTTGATTATCTCCTGGCTGAGCAAGAAGTGGACCGTGCTATGTTTGATCGTCAGATTGACCTCATCATGAAGGATTTTGCGCCCGTTGCTCAGAGATACCTCAAGCATGTTGCTAAGGTCAATGGTCTTGAAAAGATGACCTTTGCAGACTGGAAATTAGATTTGGACAGCGCCCTGAATCCTCAAGTGACCATTGACGACGCCTATGATTTGGTCATGAAGTCGGTGGAACCTTTGGGGCAGGAATATTGTCAGGAAGTTGCTCGCTATCAAGAAGAGCGCTGGGTGGACTTTGCTGCCAATAGTGGCAAGGATTCTGGTGGCTATGCAGCGGACCCATATCGCGTGCACCCTTATGTCCTCATGAGCTGGACAGGTCGTTTGAGCGATGTTTATACCTTGATTCATGAAATCGGGCATTCTGGTCAATTCATCTTTTCAGATAATCATCAAAGTTACTTCAATGCTCACATGTCGACTTACTATGTTGAAGCACCGTCAACTTTCAATGAATTGCTTCTCAGTGATTACTTGGAGCACCAATCTGACGACCCTCGTCAAAAACGCTTCGCTCTGGCTCACCGCTTGACAGACACCTACTTCCATAATTTCATCACCCACCTCTTGGAAGCAGCCTTCCAGCGTAAGGTGTATACATTGATTGAAGAAGGGGAGACCTTTGGAGCAAGCAAGCTCAACAGCATTATGAAGGAAGTTTTGACGGATTTCTGGGGAGATGCTATTGAAATCGACGACGATGCAGCTTTGACTTGGATGCGCCAAGCTCACTATTATATGGGCTTGTATAGTTACACTTACTCAGCTGGACTTGTGATTTCGACTGCAGGTTACCTTCATCTGAAACATTCAGAAACTGGAGCTGAAGATTGGCTCAATCTCCTCAAATCAGGTGGTAGCAAGACACCACTTGAGTCAGCTATGATTATCGGTGCTGATATTTCAACAGATAAACCACTCCGTGATACCATCCAATTCTTGTCTGACACAGTTGATCAGATCATCGCCTACAGTGCCCAGTTGGGAGAGTAAATTAAAAGAGTCTGGGACAAAAGTCTAACCTTAAATAAAAAAAGCGAACAAAACGAGTTATCTGATACTCAGAATTCTGTCTTATTCGCTTTTTTCTAATCTATCGATTTTAAAAATTTATAATAAAGAATTCCTAAAATCAAAGTTTTTTGTCCTAGCCTCTTAAATTATCCCCAAAAGCTATCTTCTTCAGCTTGATCTGAAGAGAAGAGCCAAACTTCTTTGATTTTTCTGTCTTCAATGCGGAAGAGGTCAATTCCGTTCATATTGAGTTCAGTACCATCAGCCCGTGTTCCAAGAAAAGTAACATTGGCTGCGATTAAATCCTTATTGTCAGAAACCCAATTTGTTACCACCTTAAAGGTTCCATTAGTTTTCTCAGCAAATGTAGCCAGGTGAGTTCCTAGCTTGTCCTTACCAACAACTGTACCAGATATACTATGAGTACCAGGTTGATGCCAGATAATATCGTCTGCCATCGTTTCAAAGACACCAGCAATTAAAGCTTGGTTATAAGCATTGAAAATTTCTAAGTTTGTTGACATATCTATTCTCCATTTCTTTTTTATGATATAATTGTAACAGTTACAAATAAAAAAACAAGTAGACACTTTTTCGATAGCTAGTATCAAAAGTAGTACTATTATTGATACTAAAAGATAAATTTTTTTAAAAAATAGAAAGAAGATATTTTATGACAAATAAAGTGAGTGAGTATGGTATTTGTCCATTTGCGACAACGCAGAGGGTTTTAACTGGGAAATGGGCACTGGTAATCATTTATCAGTTGAGTACAGGTACCAAACGATTTAAAGAATTGCAGAGATTATTGCCTGGGATTACTCAAACTATTTTGACCCGTCATCTCCGTCAATTAGAAAAGGATAAGATTGTTCAACGAAAGGTCTATGCCGAAGTTCCACCACGAGTTGAGTACAGCTTAACCGAAATGGGGCAGGAATTCAGAGTTGTTTTAGATGCTGTCGAGAAATGGGGTCTATATTATATCAAGTTGCTAAATGCTAGTGAGATAAGCAACGGATAAGTCTTATAGAGGAAATGTATTTTCTGTTTAATTCCTTAATTAAAAGATAGTGAGGCAAACCAGTATATTTCCAATCAATTTTCTTGAAACCCTTTCCCTCTTTTGATAGACTAGTATCTAGTTTTTGAAAAAAGGAGAAAGAAAATGAAAAAATTTGTCGCTGAGTTAATCGGTACTTTCATGCTTGTGTTCGTCGGAACAGGAGCTGTTGTTTTTGGAAATGGTCTTGAAGGTCTTGGTCACCTAGGGATTGCCTTTGCCTTTGGTTTGGCAATCGTGGTTGCAGCCTACTCAATCGGAACTATTTCAGGTGCTCACTTGAACCCAGCGGTTTCGATCGCTATGTTTATTAACAAACGTTTGTCATCTTCAGAGCTTGTAAACTACATCCTTGGACAAGTAGTTGGAGCTTTCCTTGCGTCAGCTGCGGTATTCTTCCTCTTGTCTAACTCAGGCATGTCAACTGCTAGCCTTGGTGAAAATGCCTTGGCAAACGGTGTCACTGTCTTTGGTGGATTCTTGTTTGAAGTCATCGCAACCTTCTTGTTTGTTGTGGTTATCATGACTGTTACTTCAGAAAGTAAAGGAAATGGCGCGATTGCTGGTTTGGTAATCGGTTTGTCATTGATGGCTATGATTCTTGTTGGATTGAACATTACTGGACTTTCAGTAAACCCAGCTCGTAGCTTGGCACCAGCTGTCTTGGTAGGTGGCGCAGCCATTCAACAAGTATGGATTTTCATCCTTGCACCAATTGTTGGTGGAGTTCTTGCAGCCCTTGTTGCTAAAAACTTCCTTGGAACAGAAGAATAATTGAAACTCAAAAAGCCTTGCTCCTCATCTCGAGGAACAGGGCTTTTTCGTATGAGTTTAGCGGTTGTCAATTTTCTCTGGATAAAGGTCGTGTTGAAAGAGGCGTTGTTCTGCCAAGCCTTCATACTTAGTTCCTGGCTTACCGTAGTTGTAGTAGGGGTCGATTGAAATGCCACCGCGAGGTGTAAATTTTCCCCAGACTTCTAAATAGCGAGGGTCTAGCAAGTTGACCAAGTCTTTCCCGATGGTGTTGATACAGTTTTCGTGGAAATCTCCATGATTTCGGTAGCTAAAGAGGTAGAGTTTGAGGGATTTTGACTCAACACAGAGCTTGTCAGGAATGTAGGAAATATAAATAGTCGCAAAGTCTGGCTGAGCAGTGATTGGGCAAAGTGAGGTAAATTCAGGACAGTTAAATTTGATAAAATAGTCATTTTCCACATGACGATTGTCAAAGGATTCGAGGACTTCTGGTTGATACTCGAAAATGTAGTTGGTTTCTTTGTTGCCCAGTAGGCTTAGGTTTTTCATTTCTTCTTGTTGTGACATGATTTTTTCTTTCTAATCTTAAACACCACGTTGATTATCGTAGAGGAGGGTATGCAGTTGAGGAAGGACGCGGACATTGCCCCAGCTATCGTCGGCAGCGATGCGTTCCCAGAGTTCTTTGAGACGATCCAATTGGTCTTGGACAATATTACCTGTAGCCTTGGGCTCAGGATTTCCAGCCGATAAGAAGAGGACATCTGGTTGGTAGCGTTCTTGTATGCCTCTGGCAAAGGCCAAATCTGCATCGTCAAAGACAGGGATTTTAAAGGTGACCTTGTCTGGATCCAGTTGGGAAACGATAAAGTCCAGGGTCTCAAAGTTGACTTCCATCTTGGATGAAGGAGGTTTGGGACTGAGAGTGACCTGGTCGATGTCTTTCAACCAATTTTGCCAGCGGGAACCTTGGGTCTCAACAGCCAGAGTGACACCACGTTGCTTGAGTTTAGTGACCAATTCGGCCATGTTGGCTGCTAAAATAGCAGGATTTCCTCCAGATAGGGTGACATAGTCGTAGCTCCCTAATTTATCCAACTCAGCAATGACTTCGTCAGCTGTCATACGAGTTGGCTTTTCAGAGCCATCCCAAGTGAAGGCAGAATCGCACCAGTCGCAGTGGTAGTCGCAACCAGCAGTGCGGACAAACATGGTTTTCTGCCCGATGGCACGGCCTTCGCCTTGAAAGGTTGGGCCAAAAATTTCCAGAACTGGTAGTTTGAGGACACGTTCCCTAGTCATCTAACCACTCCCGTCTAAACTCCGCAAAGGCAGTCGGAGTCTCATAGAGGCGAACATATTCCAAACGGAGACCACGTTCGTCTGGCAACTCTTGGTTCATGGTTTGGAAAATCCAGTAAACCATATTTTCAGCAGTCGTGTTCATATAGGGAAGAGTTTCATTGAGATAGCGATGATCCAAGTGGGGCTCTAAGTAGTTCTTGTAGATCGCTTTGATGTCTCCGAAATCGTAGGTCATGCCACGTTTATCTAAAAATCCACTGACAGCAATCTGCAGATGATAGGTGTGACCATGAAGGAATTTGCATTTTCCCTCATAGTGAAAGAGGTGGTGGGCAGCATCGAAGGTAAACTCTTTTGATACCAAGGTTCTGTGAGGATTGTAGACCAGAGACTCCCCAGTTTCCTGTTTGATTTCTTTGGGTGCAAAAAACATTAGTCCTCTCCTTTCTGTGAGAGATAAACATCTAACCCATGTTGACGTAGGTGGCAGGCTGGGCAATCTCCACAGCCACTTCCGATAATCCCGTTGTAGCAGGTTAAGGTCTTTTCACGAACATAGTCAAAGGCACCGAGTTGGTCGGCTAATTCCCAAGTTTCAGCCTTGTCCAGCCACATGAGAGGTGTTTGGATAACAAAGTCGTAATCCATGGCAAGGTTGAGGGTAACATTAAGGGATTTGACAAAGACATCTCGACAATCGGGGTAGCCTGAGAAGTCTGTCTCGCAGACACCTGTCACGATATCTTTAATGCCTCGTTGCTTAGCAAGGACTGCTGCAAAGGATAGAAAGAGGTGGTTGCGACCGTCAACAAAGGTATTAGGCACCTCTCCCTCTTTTTGCTCAATTTCCAGATCAGAGGTCAGGGCATTTTCAGTGATTTGCCCCAGCAGAGACATATCTAGGATATGATGACGAATCCCCTGTTCTTTAGCGATTTCTCTAGCGACTTGAATTTCGAGATGATGGCGTTGACCGTAGGCAAAGGTAACGGCTTCGACTGTTTCATAGTGTTCTTTAGCCCAAAAGAGGCAGGTTGTAGAATCTTGACCGCCACTAAAGACGACCAAGGCTGATTGACGTTTCATAGTACTCCTTCCAAAATGGGAAATGTTTAGAGCACGCAAAAAGCTCCCATGAGGGAGCTAAAAAATACCAAATCGAGGTTTTTTTTAGCGATGGCGTGTCCCAAACATCGTAATATTCTACCTATAGTCTAGCATATTTTTTGAAAAATGGCAAAGGGCAAGAAAAAAGAGACCAAAGCAAGTACTTGGTCTCTCGTGTGATTAGCTCAATTCAGCAACGATGGCCTTGATTTGTTCTGCTGTGTGAACACCAGCAACTTGTTTTACCACTTGGCCGTCTTTTTTGAAGAGAAGAGTTGGGATAGACATGATTCCAAAGGCACGAGCTGTGTTTGGATTTTCATCAACGTCCATTTTAACGATTTTCAAAACATCTTCTGAAAGTTCTTCAGACAATTTATCCAAGATTGGACCTTGCATACGACATGGACCACACCAAGTTGCCCAGAAGTCTACCAAGACCAAACCGTCTTTTGTTTCTTGTTCGAATGTTGCATCTGTAATTGCTTTTGCCATTGTATTTCTCCTTTTTTAGTTATATTGGCTTAAATCTTGTTTCTTGAGATAGAAGAAGATATCTCCATAAGTCCCATGGTAGTCCAAATCATGACCGTTGTAGGTTAATTTTTGGACAGGGTAGTAGTCTGCGACGCCGATAAGGCAAGCTTGTTGTGAACGATCAAAATCTTCATAAGACTCGAAAGTCACAGTTCTTTCGTTCTTGCTGGCATCTAGATAGGTAATTTCAATCATGTTTAAAACTCCTTTGTTTAATGATGACTTTATTTTACTCCTTGTAAAAGAGAATGTCAAGAAAAATGATTGCGCACGCAACTTTTTTCTAAAATCATCTTAAATCAAGAAATTCAAACCAGTTTCCAAGCTTTCTTCGACAGCCTTTTGTAGCGAGGCCAGTGTCTTTTGCCCATCACTTGTCAGACAGATAAAACTAGAGCGTCTATCTTGATGGCAACACATGCGACTAAGTAGACCGCAATTTTTGGCTTCTAAGCGAGCCACCATCCGAGAAACAGCGCTGGGGCTCAGATGAAGTTTATCTGGCAGGTCAATCTGGCGTAGAGATTTTTCTTGAGCTAAGTCCAGATAGTAGAGTAGGTAGAACTCTTTCAAGGTTAGACTTTGCTCGCTCTGCTGGGCAATAGTCTCTTCCAAGAGACTTTCAATTTCTTTCTGACGCCGATTGAAGTCAAACCATTTTTCCAAGTAGGTCATAGTATCTCCTTTCTTTTTAGAGTTATAAATAGAAGAAAGTCTATTTACGGACAATCTCTGCATCACAAGATGATTGCGCATGCAATAATTATACTACTTTTCAAAAGAGCTGGCAAGAAGGACGCTGGCATCTCTTATCCTAAATCAAGCCAATTTTTACAAGTCAAGAATTGTTTGTATCCCCTTTCGATTTCTAATTTTCATTATTCCTTGTGCATTTCCTTGAAATTTTCTGAAAAAAGAGTAAACTGGTATGCAAGAAGTCTATTTCGTGGAGTTTAGGATGAAATTATATGTTCAATTAATGATTCTCTTTGTGATTTCTCTAATCGGAGAGGGGATTTCCAGTTTCTTTCATTTGCCCATTCCAGGCAGTATTATCGGCTTGATTATTCTCTTTCTAGCCCTACAATTCAAGTGGCTGAGAACTAGACATGTCAACATGGTTGGGAATTTCTTGCTGGCTAATATGACCATTCTCTTTTTGCCGCCAGCAGTGGGAATCATGGAGAAGTTTGATGTGATTGCTCCCTATCTTTTGCCAATTGTTTTGATTGTCTTTTTTGCAGCAGTCATCAATATTATCCTCATAGCCTTGGTGGTTCAGTTCATCAAGAGACGGTTTGAGGGAGATTATGAGAAAGGAGATGCCAAATGAGTGAATTTGTTTCCAATCCCCTGTTTGGGCTCGCCCTGTCTATCCTAGCTTATCTAGTAGGGATGCTGATTTACAGACGTTTTCCCCATCCTTTGACAACGCCCTTGCTTTTGTCAGCTGTTTTCATTATTATCTTTCTAAAGGTGACGGGGATTTCTTACCAAGATTACTACCAAGGTGGGGTTTATCTGAATAACTTGATTGTCCCATCGACCGTGGCTCTAGGAATTCCGCTTTACAAGAGTTTTCATCTGATGAAGCACCATGCTCGCAGTATTCTCTTTGGTAGTCTGCTAGCGGTAGTGGTCAATACCTCTTTCACAGCCCTTGTAGCTAAAATCTTTGGCATGGACTTTTTCCTAGCCATTTCCCTCTTTCCCAAGTCAGTGACAACCGCCATGGCAGTGGGAATCACAGAAAAATTGCAGGGCTTGACCACTGTGACCTTGGTTGTCGTAGTGGCGACTGGGATTTTAACCAGTGTCATCGGACCAACCCTTTTGAAGTGGTTGAAAATTGACGATCCAGTAGCTGTTGGTCTTTCCCTTGGAGGAACAGGGCATGCAGTCGGAACAGGAACGGCTTTTCGATACGGCTCTGTAGCAGGAGCTATGGGTGGCTTGGCTATCGGCGTCACCGGTATTCTCTATGTCTTTGTCAGCCCTATTGTAGCTAGTTTGATATTGAGTTAAAAAGCAAGGAATTTGGTTTCCTTGCTTTTTAAAATCGTATGTTATAGAGTATTACTTTTCTTTGCTTAAGTGAATGACTTGGTCGTAGTGTTTTAAGTCTTCTTCCGTGTAGTGGTGAATGACTTCAATGACTGTTTGAGGTAGGGAGAAGAGTAGGTCACTGATCTTCCTGCTATTTTCCAAGTCAAGATTGGCCTTAATCTCATCGGCTAAGATGAGTTGGCTATCATGGTAGAGGGCGCGAGCGATTTCTAGGCGTTGTTTCTCTCCACCAGACAGACTATCATTGCTGAGCGTTCGATTTTTCAAATGTTCTAATCCTGTTTTTTTGAGGATATGATTTAAAGTCTCTGGATTTTTATCCATTCCCAGAAGGATATTGTCTTCCAGAGATAGCGTGTCAAAGTAATGGCTATCTTGGAGAATATAGGAACTAATACTTGTGATTTCTTGACGTGAAAGTTTTTGCCCAGCAAAGCTAATCTGTCCACTTGTTGGTGTCTCTTCTCCATGAATGATATTGAGCAGGGTTGTTTTACCAGAGCCACTTTCCCCGATAATGGCAATTTTTTCTCCTTGCTTGATGTGCATGGAAATCGGAGATAAGAGACTATTTCCCTCTTTTTCAAGGGAGATGGTATCAAGCTGGATAGGGAAAATGTTTTCTATGCTTCTAGGCGAGTTGGAGTCAGACTGGTCCAAAAGTTTTTGGTATTTGTTGAGAAGAGTTCGAGTCGCTTTTCGGGTGTTGGTAAAGTAAGCCAACTCTTGGAATTGATAGCCGATATTATGGGAAACCAGATAGATGGCCACAAAACTCGCCGCATCTAAATAATTATAGTAGGTCATAAAACCACCGATGACGATTGGTGTGACAGAACAAAAGGCATCGATGCTATTGATAAAAAGACTGTTTAAAGTTCGTTGTTTTTCATAGTTGATTTCGGCATCCAGACTGGTTTGTAATTGCTTTTGGTAGCGAGCAAAAAAGAAATCTTGTCCCTGATAATGGCGAATTTGTTGGCTGCCACCAATAAAATTTGTCAAGCTTGATAAGTAGCTCTGGTTAACAGTTGACCGCTTTTCAGAAAGTGAATCCAAGCGCTTTGATCCGATAGCACTGCAGAGTACAGGAAAGGAGTAGAAGAGGATGAAAATCAAGCCTAAGTAAAAATTGGTCCACAAGGCATAGAGAATGGACACAGTGGTGAAACCAAGAGAAGAAATGATGATGACGGTTGGCTCGATATAGCTTTCTTCTAGTTGCTTGACGTCGTTTTCTAGGTCAGACAAAATATCCTTTTCATCAATCTCATAACTGCTTAAAAATCGCTTGAAAATAGCACTCTTGATTCCATATTTAAAGTCAGTAATCAAACGGGCGTAGTAATAGCGTTTCCCAGCTAAGCCTAGTAATAGAATGAGGTTTCCAAGGATTCCCAAAATCAAAACTTTCCAAAGAAGGCCTAGTTCTTGATTGGTAAAACTAGCAACAATGTTCTGAACAAGGGCTGGTGTGATAATCGCTTCCAGCCAGGTAACGGCAATAGAAAAGAAGTAAAGTATGAGGTGTTTCTTAGTAACAAATCTTCTCAGCATAAAGAGTTGACCTCCTTATCGATATACATGTAATTAGTTTTAAAGTCATTATACTCCTTTATCTCAAATACTTCATATAAAAATATAATTTTTGGTGGATATACAATTAAATGACAATGTCAAAATGTAACAGATTAAATAAAAAGCGAACAAAACAGAATTTGTTGTTTCGATTCGCTTTTTGTATTATCATCTAGATTTTTCTTGTAGCTCTGATAACATTTAGTCTGAGCAGGTACACTAATAGCTGATGGAATAAAATGTGTACATTAGATTATTTCCAAGCGCCACTGGCATCTACATAGTAGCCATCTGGTGTGTAGGTATTGTGAAGCATCTTACCTGATGAAGCGAGGTAGTACCAAGATCCACTATCTTTTACCCAGCCTGTTGCCATAGAACCTGAGTTGTTTAGATAATACCAAGATCCACTATCTTTGATCCAACCTGTCGCCATAGAACCTGAGTCTTTTAGGTAATACCAAGAGTGATTATCATATAGCCAGTCACTAGCAATCATAGCTCCTGATGATTTAAAGGCATACCAGTTGCCACCTTGATAGAGCCAAGTTTGATTGAACATGACTCCTTTATCATTCATAAAGTACCAAGTTCCCTTGTCCTTAACCCAAGCATTTTTAACTAATTGCCCTTGTTTTTGATAGTACCAGCTTTCACTGTAATTCTTTTTTAGCCAACTTTCTGCTTTTAGAATCGGATAAAGTATTTTGAAGGCTCCTGCCCCCCTGTAGGAATGACTGATAACTCCTGGTTTTTGAAGTTTCAATTCTTCATAGTCGTCTGCCCAAGCAAAGACTTTTTGACCATTGACAGTCTCTGGTAAGGTAGCAGTGTAGGTCTTAGTTTGATAGTCCCATTTTGCATCAAGGTAGGTGTGTTGATCATTTGATTCGTCAATACGGAAGTAACCACTCTTTCCACCGTCATTATATACATCATCTACTACTTTAGTGGACCAGGTCTTTACTTCATTTCCACTCTTGGCTTCTACCTTGATATCCCCTCTATAGCCATAAGGAACGTAGAAATTCAGGTAACGCCCCTCTACACCCATCATAGACTTGTCCTTTTCTTGACCTAGGAAATTGACAGTTTGATCTTGACCATTGAGACTAACCGTCCACTCGATTTTCTCAGTTTTTGGCAAATCCAATACTTTGATATCTACTTCATTGCCATTGTCAAATTGAAGAATTTTGCCATCTTGATACTTAATACCACCCTTGACAACCCATTCTTCTTTCAATTCGAAGGCCTTTCCTGAATGAGGGAAAGCTAGTAAAGCTAAACCTGCTAGAGATAAACCAAATAATGTGATTTTTTTTGATACTTTCATTTTCTTAACCCCTTATTTTTGGAATAAAACAAATTGACTGTTTTCTGGATAAACTGATACATGTTGCTCCTTATTACTGCTTGATGCAGCTTCAAGGACTAGAGGATAAGAGTATTGATACAGTTCCTCTAAAGTGATTTTTCCGTTAGTATTGGTGTCTGCCATAGGCGAAATCATTCTATTTTGAAGTGAATCCCAACCTGTACCCATTGCCCAGTATCTGGTGGCAAGACTACCTACTCCGACTGCACTATACGATTTTTCACCTTTCCAAGAGGCACATAGTACGAGGAATTTAGAATCAAGCATTTCACCATTCTTACTTGCTGGATCTCCTGTTGAAAATCCTGCCAAAAATGCTTGTTCATCAAATCTTTCTTCAGAATTGGAGACGGCCTTTTCATCTGATTTACCTACATCTATAATTTTTCCTGAATAGCAACAATCCAGCATAACCACAAACTTACCTTTGTATTGTTTCAGTATAGATGCTAATTCCCAACCTGAAAAGGATGTTTTATCGCTACCAATGGCTATCGTCCCATCTTCTCCTCCATGACAAGTAAGGTAACTAGATTTTTTGTAGCTCTGATAACATTTAGTCTGAGCAGGTACACTAATAACCGATGGAAAAAAATATGTACTTTAGATTATTTCCAAGCGCCACTGGCATCTACATAGTAACCATCAGGTGTGTAGGTATTGTGAAGCATCTTACCTGATGAAGCAAGGTAATACCAAGAGCCGCTATCTTTCACCCAGCCTGTTGCCATAGAACCTGAGTTGTTTAGATAATACCAAGATCCACTATCTTTGATCCAACCTGTCGCCATAGAACCTGAGTCTTTTAGGTAATACCAAGAGTGATTATCATATAGCCAGTCACTAGCAATCATAGCTCCTGATGATTTAAAGGCATACCAGTTGCCACCTTGATAGAGCCAAGTTTTATTGAACATGACTCCTTTATCATTCATAAAGTACCAAGTTCCCTTGTCCTTAACCCAAGCATTTTGAACTAATTGTCCTTGTTTTTGATAGTACCAGGTTTCACCGTCACTATTTTTTAGATTTAGCCAGCTTTCTGCTTTTACAATCGGATAAAGTTCTCTGAAGACTCCCCCCCCTTTGTAGAAATGACTGATAGTCCCTGGTTTTACAAGTTTAATATTACCATACTCCTCTGCCCAAGCATAGACTTTTTGACCATTGAGAGTCTCTGGTAAGGTAGCAGTGTAGGTCTTGGTTTGATAGTCCCATTTAGTATCAAGGTAGGTGTATTGATTATTTGATTCTTTAATATGGTAGTAGCCACTCTTTCCACCATTATATACATCATCAACTACTTTAGTGGACCAGGTCTTTACTTCATTTCCGCTCTTGGCTTCTACCTTGATATCTCCTCTATAGCCATAAGGAACATAGAAATTTAGGTAATGTCCTTCTTCTCCGATATTGGATCTATCCACTTCTTGACTTAGGAAATTGACAGTTTGATCTTGACCATTGAGACTGACCGTCCACTCGATTTTCTCAGTTTTTGGCAAATCCAAGGCTTTGATATCTACGCTATGGCCATTGTTAAATCGAAGAATTTTGTCATCTTGATATACAACTCCTCCTTTAACACGCCAAACTTCTTTAAGCTCAAAGGCCTTTCCCGAATGAGGGAAAGCTAGTAAAGCTAAACCTGCTAGAGATAAACTAAATAATGTGATTTTTTTTGATACTTTCATTTTCTTAACCCCTCATTTTTGGAATAAAACAAATTGGCTGTTTTTAGGATAAACTGATACATGTTGCTCTTCGCGAATTTTTGATGCATCTTCAAGAACTAGAGGATAAGAGTATTGATACAGTTCCTCTAAAGTGATTTTTCCGTTAGCGTTGGTGTCTGCCATAGGCGAAATCATTCTATTTTGAAGCGGATCCCAACCTGTACCCATTGCCCAGTATCTGGTGGCAAGACTACCTACTCCGACTGCACTATACGACTCTTCATCCTTACAAGAGGCACATAGTACGAGGAACTTAGAATTAAGCATTTCACCATTCTTGCTTGCTACATCTCCTGTTGAGAATCCTGCCAAAAATGCTTGTTCATCAAATCTTTCTTCAGACTTGGAGGCAACCTTTTTGTCTGGCTTACCTACATCTATAATTGTTCCTGAATAGCAACAATCCAGCATAACCACAAACTTACCTTTATATTGTTTCAGTAGAGATGCCAATTCCCAGCCTGAAAATGATGTTTTATCACTACCAATGGCTATCGTCCCATCTTCTCCACCATGACAAGTAAGGTAAAGATAGTTCACATCGCTTTCGCTAGAAGATTTGAAAAGTTCTTCCATTTTTGCAATAATCTCAGCTTTTGTTTTATCTGGGAACCGAACAACTTTACTAAAGTTTTGGTTACTAAAAACCTTTTCCATAGCATTAACATCTGCGATAGGTACAGCGGTTGTTGATGTTTCACCAAGAACTAAGGCACGGCGATTAATCGTTTGTCTTGCTCCACTACTAGCAAAGAAATAAGTATCATCTCCAATATTGTGCCAACCTGTCTGCATAGCACCGCTATCAGCTAAATAATATTGTTTCCCTTCGATAGTCTGTAGGCCAGTTTGCATGACACCGCTAGTATTTAAATAATACCAACTACCAGAAATCAAACACCAGCCTGTTTTCATAGCACCACTATCATCTAGATAATACCAATTTCCATACTCATTGAACCAACCTGTTTTCATCCAACCTTCACTATCAAAATAGTACCAGGTTTCATTAATCTTTTCCCACCCGTTTTTAGTGTAAGAACCGTCAGAATGTTTATACCACCAACGGCCATTCGATTGAATCCAACTGCCATTAGAGTGGCTATAAGCCTTGGGAGAAATAGATTCTTGAGCAGAAACTGGACTATTTACTGATAGTGATGTCACTAGGCTCAGTAAAGCAACTGATGACAATAAAATTTTTTTCATAATCATATTGTCCTTTCTGTTTTATTTTTGTATAATCATAATCATACCACAAATAAAAAAACAGGTTTTATTTTTTGCAGAAATGGAAGAGGAATACTATGGAAAATTTTGGAGCAGTTTTAAAGGATATCCGTATTTCAAAAAATTTTCGTCTTAAAGATTTGGCTTGTGATAAGATTAGTGAGTCAACTATTTCTCGTTTCGAAAATGGGATTACAAAATTATCTATTGATCATTTTTACATGTTATTAAATCGCCTGGGGATATCATTTTCGGAATTTGAAGAATTAGTTCATTGCTATTATTCTAAAAAAGAATGCTTTTTTGAAGAATTAGAACATGCTGTAAACTCTTCAGATATCATTTTGTTACAAGAACTAATAAAGAAAATAGAGCTAAAACAAAAGCAGGAAAAAAGTCTATGCAATTGTCACATAAAATCGATTGCTGAACAACAGATTAATCGCCTTGCAAACCTTCCTTACAATACATCTAAATGTAATGAGCTAATCAAGTATTTGCTTTCTGTAGATAATTGGATGGAGTATGAACTGAAAATTTTCTATAATTCGGTGTTTTTTATGAATGCTAAGACCATAAGCTTACTATATAGAGTGGTAATCAAGAAAACACGACATTTTTTAAAAACAGATATGGGAACACATAGAGTAATTCCTTTATATTTATTTAATTTAGAATTATTATTAAAAAATAATTTGTTAGATAGCGCTCAATTTTTTATAGATGATTTAGAAAATTTACTGACTAGACAAGGATATTATTTTGAAAAGACTTATTTGCTTTTTTTAAAAGGTATTTATCTCATAAAAACGAATCAAGTAGAGTTAGGTAAAGAAGAATGTTCCAAAGCTATGAGAATATTTAAAGAATATAATGATAGTGATACAATAGAGAAATTAAACAAGACCTTTAAATCAGATTTAAAAGGATTTGTTTTTTAAATAAAGTTAGACGGAAAATGAGATAAAAGAAAAAGGATAGCCTCTCTACGATGAGATGTTATCCTTTTTGATTATGAAACTATTGCAAATTAACCTTATTTCTCAAAATATAGTAGGTTCCGAGATAAAAGATAGCTATGAATATGAGTTCTTCAACAATGGCTATACCTGCTCCCATATAGAAATGGTCATTGAGTCCTACAAGTGAATTGACATAGAAATTAGAACTAAGATTGAAGGAAAGTTCAATAAATCCAATGACGATTTGGATACCAATGTAGGCTGCAACAGCGAGTGCTGTACGGTATTCATTGAAAAGCTGTCCAATGGAAATAGCCAGGTAGATGCAGAGGATTCCTGAAATGGTATTTAGTAGGAAGGATATACCTGTAAGAAAGATCTGAGGGAGATGTGTTTCTACAAATGTAATCACATAAGAAAGAGGAATCCATTCTGGAACCGTTATGGCCACAATAATAACAGCGCTTAGAGCTAGGACAGCAGTGCTAATCAACGACCAGATAAAGGCACCGATTAGTTTGGCTGTGATGATATGGTGTTCGGATACTGGAAGGGTCAAAGTCAGATAGCCTTGGCGGTCATAGACACTTCCTTTGAAGCGTTTGATAATCAAGAAAAGAGTTGAAATCCCCAGTGTAATTATCAAGCCGCCAAAGGTAGTAGCTAGAAGAACAAGTATAACAGATTGATTTTTTTCAGGTAGATTGATTAAGGATTGTGTCTGAATTCCAATAAGAACAGAGAGGAAGAAAACAGCACCATAAAGAGCTAAATACCACTTGTTAACATTTTTAAATTCGTAGCGAACTAAATTCCAAAACATAATAATCTCCTTTGCTTAGGCCTTAAATTCCTGACGGAAGAGCTGGTCAATGGATTCACCTGACTCATAGCGAATATCATCTACATTACCTTGACGAACGACTTTTCCATCCTTTAGGAAGACAATTTCATCCAAGATTGGCTCGATATCAGAAATCAAGTGGGTAGAAATCAAAACGGTAGAAGTTGGGGAGTAGTTATTGATAATGGTATTGAGGATATAATCACGGGCTGCTGGATCCACCCCACCAATGGGTTCGTCCAGAACGTAAAGACGAGCATCACGGCTCATAACCAAAATCAGTTGTACCTTTTCCTTATTCCCTTTTGATAATTTCTTGAGACGACTATTTTCATCAATACCTAGGTCTGCAAGTAGATGATGGGCACGTTCAAGATTGAAATCTTTATAGAAGGTCTTGAAGTAGGTTAGGGCTTCTTTGACCTTCATTTGCTCATTGAGATAGGTCGTATCCGGCAAATAAGCTACGATAGCCTTGGTTGCTGGGCTTGGGTCCATGTCGTTGATAAGGACGCGTCCTTGATCTGGTTGTAAGAGGCCATTGATTAGTTTAATCAGGGTTGTTTTCCCTGAGCCGTTTGGGCCAAGGAGACCAACAATTTTTCCAGCTGGGATCTCAAGAGAAACATTTTCAAGGGCTGGTGTTGCTCCATAAGATTTGGATACATTTTCAAATGCTAGTAATGACATAGGCTTAAACTCCTTTAATATAATCGCCGACTACGCCTGGTAGTTCTTCTTTTTCATAGCCAAAATGGGTCATGGAGGAAACGAAGTGTTCCAATTCTTCTTCTGATAATTGTTTGCGCGATTGGGCGATTAGCTCCTTATCCTCAGTCACAAATCGTCCAGTTGTTCGCTTGCTGTAGACAAAGCCTTCTCGTTCGAGGTCTGATAAGGCTCTTTGGATGGTGTTGGGATTGACACCGGCCTCGCTCGCTAACTCTCTCACGGTTGGAAGTTGTTGATTGGGTTCCAGTGTATGGGAAACAATCTGAAGCTTGATTTTCTCCATAATCTGTAGATAGATGGGTTTTTTGTTGTCAAATGTCCAGGACATCTTGGTCTCCTTTCTTTTATCCTTTTGTCTTAATTAAATAATACAACAAAACAAAAAACTTGTCAAGCAAAAAGAAGAATTGTTTTGGGAATCGTTTAAAAAATGGTATAATGAAAAGAAAACGATAAGGAGGGAAAGGATGCGTTGTCCAAAATGTGGGGCTACCAAGTCAAGTGTTATCGATAGTCGCCAAGCAGAAGAAGGGAACACCATTCGTAGAAGACGTGAGTGCGATGAATGCCAGCACCGTTTTACAACCTACGAACGGGTAGAAGAAAGAACCTTAGTGGTTGTTAAAAAAGATGGCACACGGGAACAATTCTCCAGAGATAAAATCTTTAATGGGATTATCCGCTCAGCCCAGAAACGTCCTGTGTCAAGTGATGAAATCAACATGGTAGTCAATCGTATCGAACAGAAACTCCGTGGTCGAAATGAAAATGAAATTCAAAGTGAGGACATTGGTTCACTCGTCATGGAGGAGTTGGCTGAATTGGACGAGATTACTTATGTACGTTTTGCCAGTGTCTATCGTAGTTTTAAGGATGTCAGTGAGTTAGAGAGCTTGCTCCAACAAATCACCCAGTCCTCTAAAAAGAAAAAGGAAAGATAAATGAAGCCAATTGACCGTTTTTCTTATCTAAAGAATAATCGGGTGTCGCAAGATACCTCATCTCTGGTACAGTGCTACCTCCCGATTATCGGTCAGGAGGCACTGAGCCTTTATATTTATACGATTAGTTTTTGGGATAATGGCAGAAAGGAATACCTCTTTTCAAGTATTCTCAACCATCTCAACTTTGGGATGGACAGACTGATAAAATCCTTGAAAATCCTATCTGCTTTTAATCTCTTGACCCTCTATCAAAAGGGGGACGTCTATCAGCTAGCTCTTCATGACCCTCTTTCGAGTCAGGACTTCTTGGAACATCCTGTTTATCGCAGACTTTTGGAGAAGAAGATTGGCGATGCAGCGGTGGAGGATTTGAAAGTTGAAAGTGCTGACGGTGAAGAAATCTCTGTCTCACTCAATCAAGTCTTTCCAGATTTGGCAGAACTAGGAAGTCAAGAAGACCTTAGTCTCAAGAAGAAAGTGGCCAACGATTTTGATTTGGACCATTTTCGTCAGCTCATGGCTCGAGATGGGCTTCGTTTTGCGGATGAGCAGTCCGACGTCTTAAACCTCTTTGCCATTGCTGAGGAGAAGAAATGGACTTGGTTTGAGACCTATCAATTGGCCAAGTCGACAGCTGTTTCCCAGGTCATTTCAACCAAACGCATGCGGGAAAAAATTGCTCAAAAACCAGTTTCCTCTGACTTTAATCCTAAGGAAACGACCATTATCAAAGAAGCCAAAAGTAAAACGGCCTTGCAGTTCTTGGCAGAAATCAAGCAAACACGCAAGGGAACCATCACCCAAACAGAAAGAGAACTCTTGCAACAGATGGCTGATTTGGGCTTGCTGGACGAAGTTATCAATATTATTCTCTTATTGACCTTTAATAAGGTGGATTCGGCAAATATCAATGAGAAATATGCCATGAAGGTAGCCAATGACTACGCCTATCAAAAGATTCATTCGGCAGAAGAGGCAGTTCTTCGCATTCGTGAGAGAGGGCAGAAGAATCAGGCTCAAAAAAGTAGTAAACCCAGTCCTGCCAAGTCCAATGTGCCCAAGTGGAGCAATCCAGATTATAAGAATGAAACCAGCGAAGAAACTCGTATGGAACTAGAACGTAAGAAACAAGAACTATTAGCTCGATTAGAAAAAGGAGGAGATTAGATGGAAAGTGTCGGAGACGTACTCAAACGTCAACCTAGCCGTTTTCACTATCAAGATTTGGTCCAGAAAATCATGAAGGACCCTGATGTTGCGGCCTTTATCCAGCAAGAATCCCTGACTCCAGAGGAATTAAATCGCAGTATCTCCAAATTTAATCAGTACATCACCGAACGCGACAAGTTCCTTCGTGGTGATACGGATTATATTGCCAAAGGCTACAAGCCAATTTTGGTCATGAATCACGGCTATGCGGATGTTTCTTATGAAGAAACTCCTGAACTAATCGCAGCTGAAAAAGAAGCGGCTATTAAGAACCGTCTTAAGTTAATCAATCTGCCAGCCAGTCTCAAGAAAGCTAGTTTGGCTCAAGTAGACTTGGATGATTTGGGTCGCTTGCCAGTTTTTGAAAAGCTATTAGCCTTCGTGGAGCAATATCCAGCTATTCGAAAAGGTCTTTACCTATATGGAGACTTTGGTGTGGGTAAAAGTTTCATGGTAGCTGCCTTAGCCCATGATTTATCAGAAAAACGTGGTGTTTCATCCACTCTTCTCCACTATCCTAGCTTTGTCATTGATGCCAAAAATGCCATCAGTGATGGCAATGTTAAGACCTTGGTGGATGAGATTAAACTGTCTGAAGTCCTGATTTTAGATGATATTGGTGCCGAGCAATCAACAGCTTGGGTGCGTGATGAAATCCTGCAGGTCATTCTCCAATATCGGATGCAGGAAAATTTACCGACCTTTTTCACCTCCAACTTCAACTTTGAAGATTTGGAGCAGCATTTTGCTAAAGTGAAGAAAGGAGATAACGAAACCTGGGAAGCCAGACGGGTCATGGAACGCATCCGTTATTTGGCCGAGGAGACTCGTTTAGAAGGAGTAAACCGCCGATGACAGAAACGATTAAACTGATGAAAGCTCATAAGTCTGTTCGAAGATTTAAGGAGCAAGCCCTTCCTCAGGAAGACTTGACTGAAATCCTGACAGCAGCCCAGATGGCCTCGTCTTGGAAGAATTTCCAATCCTACTCTGTGATTGTAGTGCGAAGTCAAGAAAAGAAAGATGCCTTGTATGAATTGGTGCCTCAAGAAGCCATTCGTCAGTCAGCTGTTTTCCTTCTCTTTGTCGGAGATTTGAACCGAGCAGAAAAGGGAGCCCGACTTCATACAGACTCATTCCAACCCCAAGGTGTGGAAGGTCTCTTGATTAGTTCAGTCGATGCGGCCCTTGCTGGTCAAAATACCCTGCTTGCAGCTGAGAGCTTGGGCTATGGTGGTGTCATTATTGGCTTGGTACGTTACAAGTCAGAAGAAGTAGCAGAGCTTTTTAACCTACCTGACTACACCTATCCTGTCTTTGGGATGGCACTAGGTTTACCAAATGAAGAACATGAAGTCAAACCTCGTTTGCCATTGCATCAAGTGGTATTTGAGGAAGAATACCGAGAACAGTCCACTGAGGCAATCCAAGCTTATGACCGTGTACAGGCGGACTATGCTGGAGCACGTGCGACCACAAGCTGGAGTCAGCGTCTAGCAGAACAGTTTGGTCAAGCAGAACCAAACTCAACTAGAAAAAATCTTGAACAGAAGAAGTTATTGTAGAAAGTGAGAAATTATGGCCCTACCAACTATTGCCATTGTAGGACGTCCCAATGTTGGGAAATCAACCCTATTTAATCGGATCGCTGGTGAGCGAATCTCCATTGTAGAAGATGTCGAAGGAGTGACACGTGACCGTATCTATGCAACGGGTGAGTGGCTCAATCGTTCCTTTAGTATGATTGATACAGGGGGAATCGACGACGTCGATGCTCCTTTCATGGAACAAATCAAGCACCAGGCAGAAATTGCCATGGAAGAAGCAGATGTTATCGTCTTTGTCGTGTCTGGTAAGGAAGGGATTACCGATGCGGACGAATACGTAGCCCGTAAACTTTATAAGACCCACAAACCAGTTATCCTCGCAGTCAACAAGGTGGACAACCCTGAGATGCGAAATGATATCTATGATTTCTATGCCCTCGGTTTGGGTGAACCACTGCCAATCTCCTCTGTCCATGGTATCGGTACAGGGGATGTGCTAGACGCCATCGTCGAAAATCTTCCAAATGAATATGAAGAAGAAAATCCGGATGTCATTAAGTTTAGCCTGATTGGTCGTCCTAACGTCGGAAAATCAAGCTTGATTAACGCTATTTTGGGAGAAGACCGTGTCATTGCCAGTCCAGTTGCTGGAACAACTCGTGACGCCATTGATACCCACTTTACAGATACAGATGGTCAAGAGTTTACCATGATTGATACGGCTGGTATGCGTAAGTCTGGTAAGGTTTATGAAAATACCGAGAAATACTCTGTCATGCGCGCTATGCGAGCTATTGATCGTTCAGATGTGGTCTTGATGGTCATCAATGCGGAAGAGGGTATTCGTGAATACGACAAGCGTATCGCAGGATTTGCCCATGAAGCTGGTAAAGGGATGATTATCGTGGTCAACAAGTGGGATACACTTGAAAAAGACAACCATACTATGAAAAACTGGGAAGAAGATATTCGTGAGCAGTTCCAATACCTGCCTTACGCACCGATTATCTTTGTATCAGCTTTGACCAAGCAACGCCTCCACAAACTTCCTGAGATGATTAAGCAAATCAGTGAAAGTCAAAACACACGTATTCCATCAGCTGTCTTGAACGATGTGATTATGGATGCTATTGCCATCAACCCAACACCGACAGACAAAGGAAAACGTCTCAAAATCTTCTATGCGACTCAAGTGGCAACTAAACCACCAACCTTTGTTATCTTTGTCAACGAAGAAGAACTCATGCACTTTTCTTACCTGCGTTTCTTGGAAAATCAAATCCGCAAGGCCTTTGTCTTTGAGGGGACTCCAATCCATCTCATCGCAAGAAAACGTAAATAAAAAAGTAGAATCTGGAATGACATTTCCAGATTTTTTTGATAAAATGAAGTTGAAGAAAGCGCTATCAAAAAGAGGTGTTGATGATGGAACATTTGTTTAAATTGTTAATCTTATTACCCTGTTTTTACTTTTTCAGCTGGATTGAAAAGGCCAACAGAGATAGTAAATTTTTCCCAATTTTTTACTATTTTTACTGGATTTACATCACCCTCTATGCTCTTTTTAGCCTTACTTGGACAGTTTTTTCAGTTCTGTTTTTCAATATCGTCTTGAAAAATTTGACCGATATCAAGTTATGGGGTATTTGGCTATTATTACTACTTATTGCTTTTGCTAGTGACTGGTTAGACTATATCTTTTTCAAAAAAATGTTTCGCTTGAGACGGGAACTAGGAAAGTCTAAGGGCGGAAGGCATTGATTTATACTCAATGAAAATCAAAGAGCAAACTAGGAAACTAGCCGCAGGTTGCTCAAAGCACTGCTTTGAGGTTGTAGATAAGACTGATGGAGTCAGCTCAAAACATTGTTTTGAGGTTGTGGATAGAACTGACGAAGTCAGTATCCATACCTACGGCAAGGCGACGTTGACGTGGTTTGAAGAGATTTTCGAAGAGTATTATATCGGTTTTTATTTATAGGAGGTGGCTTATGGCACATCTAAAATCATTTATTACACGCTATTCCAAGGTTTATATTGGTTTAGTTCTATTTATCTGGATTGCTTTCTTCTTTCTTCCTTGGGGCAGTCCGATTCTGGGGGGAAAGATTGACCTCTTCGTTATGGAGAAAGTCTTGCTAGTTTTTGGTATTCTGTCTATTTTGATGGCCTTGCTGTCCAAGAAAGTCAGTCTCTTTGTTTTTGGACTTATCTGCTGTCTTTCTCTTTGGATTAATCTATTTATCCTGTTTGCGATTTTGCCGATTTTTGGCAATTAAAGTATCATAAAAGTCAGAGAGGTTAGCTTGGAAACTAGCCTCTTTTTCCTTTTCAAAATGGGGATTCTTCCTTGAAAATAATCAGTAATTGTGCTAAAATTAAAAGAACATTCTAAAATATTCGGAATTTAAAGTAAGGAAAAACATGGCTAATATTTTAAAAACAATTATCGAAAATGATAAAGGAGAAATCCGTCGTCTGGAAAAGATGGCTGACAAGGTTTTCAAATACGAAGACCAAATGGCTGCTTTGACTGACGACCAACTAAAAGCAAAAACAGTTGAATTTAAAGAACGTTATCAAAATGGAGAATCACTGGATTCACTGCTTTATGAAGCATTTGCGGTTGTCCGTGAGGGTGCTAAACGTGTCCTAGGTCTCTTCCCATACAAGGTTCAGGTCATGGGGGGAATCGTTCTTCATCATGGTGACGTGCCAGAGATGCGTACAGGGGAAGGGAAAACCTTGACTGCGACCATGCCCGTATACCTCAACGCCCTTTCAGGTAAAGGGGTCCACGTAGTTACGGTCAATGAATACCTATCAGAACGTGACGCGACTGAGATGGGTGAATTGTACTCATGGCTTGGTTTGTCAGTAGGGATTAACTTGGCTGCCAAATCTCCAATGGAGAAAAAAGAAGCCTATGAGTGTGATATTACCTACTCAACCAACTCAGAAATCGGATTTGACTACCTTCGTGACAACATGGTCGTTCGTGCTGAAAACATGGTACAACGCCCGCTTAACTATGCCTTGGTCGATGAGGTTGACTCTATCTTGATTGACGAGGCCCGTACACCTTTGATCGTATCAGGTGCTAATGCAGTTGAAACCAGTCAGCTCTACCACATGGCAGACCACTATGTAAAATCGTTGGACAAAGACGACTACATCATCGATGTGCAGTCTAAGACTATTGGTTTGTCTGATTCAGGGATTGACAAGGCTGAAAGCTACTTCAAACTTGAAAATCTCTATGATATCGAAAACGTAGCTCTGACTCACTTTATCGATAACGCCCTTCGTGCCAACTACATCATGCTTCTCGATATTGACTATGTGGTGAGCGAAGAACAAGAAATCTTGATCGTTGACCAATTTACAGGTCGTACTATGGAAGGTCGTCGTTATTCTGATGGATTGCACCAAGCCATTGAAGCCAAAGAAGGTGTGCCAATTCAGGATGAAACCAAGACATCTGCCTCAATCACTTACCAAAACCTTTTCCGTATGTATAAGAAATTGTCTGGTATGACGGGTACAGGTAAGACTGAGGAAGAAGAATTCCGTGAAATTTACAACATTCGTGTGATTCCAATCCCAACCAACCGTCCTGTTCAACGTATTGACCATTCAGACCTACTTTATGCAAGTATCGAAGCTAAGTTTAAGGCGGTTGTCGAAGACGTTAAGGCTCGTTACCAAAAAGGTCAGCCTGTCTTGGTTGGTACAGTAGCGGTTGAAACCAGTGACTACATTTCTAAGAAATTGGTTGCAGCTGGCGTTCCTCACGAAGTCTTGAATGCTAAGAACCACTATAAAGAAGCCCAAATCATTATGAATGCTGGTCAACGTGGTGCTGTTACCATTGCGACTAACATGGCCGGTCGTGGTACCGACATCAAGCTTGGTGAAGGGGTTCGTGAACTTGGAGGACTTTGTGTTATTGGTACAGAGCGCCATGAAAGCCGTCGTATCGATAACCAGCTTCGTGGACGTTCAGGTCGTCAAGGAGACCCAGGTGAGTCACAATTCTACCTCTCTCTTGAAGATGACTTGATGAAACGTTTTGGTTCTGAACGCTTGAAAGGAATCTTTGAACGTCTCAACATGTCTGAAGAGGCCATTGAGTCTCGTATGTTGACACGTCAGGTTGAAGCAGCTCAGAAACGTGTCGAAGGAAATAACTACGATACTCGTAAACAAGTCCTTCAATACGATGATGTCATGCGTGAACAACGTGAGATTATCTATGCTCAACGTTACGATGTCATCACTGCAGACCGTGACTTGGCACCTGAAATTCAGGCTATGATTAAACGCACGATTGAACGTGTCGTTGATGGTCATGCGCGTGCCAAACAAGATGAAAAACTAGAAGCGATTTTGAACTTTGCTAAGTACAACTTGCTTCCAGAAGATTCTATTTCAATCGAAGACTTGTCAGGCTTGTCTGATAAGGCCATCAAGGAAGAGCTCTTCCAACGTGCCTTGCAAGTTTACGATAGTCAGGTTTCAAAACTACGTGATGAAGAAGCAGTTAAAGAATTCCAAAAAGTCTTGATTCTACGAGTGGTGGATAACAAGTGGACAGATCATATCGATGCCCTTGATCAATTGCGTAACGCGGTTGGACTTCGTGGCTATGCTCAGAACAACCCTGTTGTTGAGTATCAGGCAGAAGGTTTCCGTATGTTTAATGACATGATTGGTTCGATTGAGTTTGATGTGACACGCTTGATGATGAAAGCACAAATTCATGAACAAGAAAGACCACAGGCAGAACGCCATATCAGTACAACAGCGACTCGTAATATTGCTGCCCACCAAGCAAGTATGCCAGAAGATTTGGATTTGAGCCAGATTGGACGCAATGAGCTTTGCCCATGTGGTTCTGGTAAGAAGTTTAAAAACTGTCACGGTAAAAGACAATAAAATGAGATAGTTTAGAGGCGGATACCTTGTGAAAAGTAAATTTTTACTTGGTATCCGTTTGCTTTATAAGGAGATGAGTTATGGTATTTACAGCAAAAAGTCCTAAAATCAATATTGAAGAAGTTCGTGCCTTATCAAAATTAGAAGGCCAAGCTTTGGAGAGAAAATCACAGCGCGATCAAGAGCTAGAAGCCATTATACGTGGAGAAGACCAGCGAATTCTCTTGGTAATCGGGCCATGCTCATCTGACAATGAAGAAGCTGTTCTTGAATACGCTAAGCGTTTGGCAGCTTTGCAAGAAGAAGTGGCAGACCGTATCTTTATGGTTATGCGTGTTTATACTGCCAAACCTCGTACCAACGGAGATGGATACAAGGGCTTGATTCACCAGCCTAACGCGACAGAAGCGCCTAGTCTTATCAATGGAATCAAAGCCGTGCGCCATCTTCACTATCGTGTCATCACGGAAACAGGTATGACGACAGCTGACGAAATGCTTTATCCTGAAAATCTTCCGCTAGTGGATGATTTGATTTCTTACATGGCAGTTGGTGCCCGTTCAGTTGAAGACCAGCAACACCGCTTTGTGGCCAGTGGAGCAGATTTCGCGACTGGTTTTAAAAATCCAACCTCTGGAAATCTCAATGTCATGTTTAATGGGATTTATGCTGCTCAAAACAAACAAAGTTTCCTTTTCCTAGGAAAAGAAGTGGAAACAACTGGGAACCCGCTTTCGCACGCTATTCTTCGTGGAGCGATCAATGAGTATGGTAAGAATATTCCTAACTACTACTATGATAATTTGATGGATACCATTGCCCAGTATGAGAAAATGGGCTTGGAAAATCCCTTTATCATTGTGGACACCAATCATGACAACTCTGGTAAGCAATATATGGACCAGATTCGAATTGTCCGCCAGACCTTGATTAACCGTGATTGGAATGAAAAAATCAAGCAGTATGTTCGTGGCTTTATGATTGAGTCTTATCTAGAAGATGGCCGTCAAAACGAACCAGAAGTATTTGGCAAGTCTATCACAGACCCTTGCCTTGGCTGGGAAAATACGGAAGCCCTTGTCAGAGAAATCTACCAAACGCTAGGAGAATAAGATGGCATTTATTGAAAAAGGTCAAGAAATCGATATTGAAGCAATCAAGGCAGAAACCCAATTGTCTGCGGAAGCCTTGCGCCTAAAGGAGCGCCGTGACAGAGAATTGGCAGACATCATTTCAGGAGAAGACGACCGTATCCTTTTGGTGATTGGTCCTTGCTCTTCTGATAATGAAGAGGCTGTCTTGGAATATGCCCGCCGTTTATCGGCCTTGCAAAAGAAGGTGGCGGACAAGATTTTCATGGTTATGCGTGTTTATACTGCTAAACCTCGCACAAACGGAGACGGCTATAAAGGCTTGGTACACCAGCCAGATACTTCTAAGGCTCCAAATCTGATTAATGGCTTGCAGGCTGTACGCCAGTTGCACTACCGAGTGATTACAGAGACTGGTTTGACAACGGCAGATGAGATGCTTTATCCGTCAAATCTGGTTTTGGTAGATGATTTGGTCAGCTATCATGCTGTTGGGGCTCGTTCTGTGGAAGACCAAGAGCACCGCTTTGTGGCCTCAGGGATTGATGCACCGGTCGGGATGAAAAATCCAACCTCAGGAAATCTTGGGGTCATGTTTAACGGTATTTATGCCGCTCAGAACAAACAGACCTTCCTCTTCCATGGCCAAGAAGTTGAGACTTCAGGAAATCCTTTGGCTCACGTCATTCTTCGTGGAGCAGTCAATGAGTATGGGAAAAATGAGCCTAACTTTTACTATGAAACCTTGCTAAATGCCATTGAACGTTATGAGACAATGGGACTTGAAAATCCTTTTATTCTCATCGACACCAACCATGATAACTCAGGCAAGCAATATATGGAGCAGATTCGAGTGGTTCGTAAGACCTTGCAGAATCGTGATTGGAATGAGAAGATTAAAAAGACGGTTCGAGGCTTTATGATTGAATCTTACTTAGCAGATGGTCGTCAAAACCAACCAGAGGTCTTTGGTTGCTCTATTACCGATCCTTGCCTAGGTTGGGAAAATACAGAGGCTTTGGTAGAAGAAATCTATGCTACCTTAACAAAATAATTGAAAAGGATGGAGTTGGGGAATCTCAACTCCTTTTGATGAGAATGATAGTTGGACACGGAATTGACATCGAAGAATTAGCTTCGATAGAAAGCGCAGTTACACGACATGAAGGATTTGCCAAGCGCGTGCTGACAGCTAAGGAAATGGAGCGGTTTAACAGTCTTAAAGGGCGCAGACAAATCGAATATTTGGCTGGTCGCTGGTCGGCTAAAGAAGCCTTTTCCAAGGCTATGGGAACAGGTATTGGCAAGCTCGGTTTTCAAGATTTGGAAGTCTTGAACAATGAACGCGGGGCGCCTTATTTTAGTCAGTCACCTTTTTCAGGAAAGATTTGGCTGTCTATCAGCCATACAGATCAGTTTGTGACAGCCAGTGTCATTTTGGAGGAAAATCATGAAAGCTAGTCCACATAGACCAACCAAGGCTCTGATTCATCTGGGAGCTATTCGACAAAATATTCAGCAAATGGGGGCTCATATCCCTGAAGGAACGCTCAAATTTGCAGTGGTCAAGGCTAATGCCTATGGGCATGGGGCTGTTGCTGTTGCGACGGCTATTCAAGATGATGTAGATGGTTTTTGCGTTTCGAATATTGATGAGGCCATTGAACTCAGACAGGCTGGACTCAGCAAACGAATCCTCATTTTAGGAGTTTCTGAAATCGAAGCTGTTTCTCTTGCTAAAGAATACGACATCACCTTGACAGTAGCTGGATTGGAGTGGATTCAAGCACTCTTAGATAGGGAAGCAGATCTATCAGGTTTGACAGTCCACCTCAAGATTGACTCAGGAATGGGACGGATTGGTTTTCGAGAGGCTCGAGAGGCTGAGCAGGCTCAAAATTTACTCCAACAACACGGTGCTGGTGTTGAAGGAATCTTTACCCACTTTGCGACTGCTGATGAAGAGTCAGATGACTACTTTAATGAGCAGTTGGAACGGTTTAAAACTATTTTAGCTAGTATGAAAGGTCTTCCAGAGCTGGTTCATGCCAGTAATTCGGCAACGACCCTTTGGCATGCAGAGACTATTTTCAATGCGGTCCGTATGGGAGATGCTATGTATGGTCTTAATCCTAGCGGAGAGGTTTTGGACTTGCCTTATTATTTGACACCAGCCTTGACCTTGCAATCTGCCCTGGTCCATGTCAAGACAGTTCCAGCTGGAGCTTGCATGGGCTACGGAGCTACCTATCAGGCGGACAGCGAGCAAGTCATCGCGACCGTACCGATCGGCTATGCGGATGGATGGACACGAGACATGCAAAATTTCGCTGTCTTGGTAGATGGGCAAGCTTGCCCAATTGTTGGACGAGTTTCTATGGACCAAATCACCATTCGCTTGCCTAAGATTTATCCGCTAGGAACAAAAGTAACCTTGATTGGCTCCAACGGTGACAAGGAAATTACAGCTACTCAGGTAGCGACCTACCGTGGGACTATTAACTATGAGGTGATTTGTCTTCTCAGCGATCGCATTCCGAGAGAGTATTATTAAAACAAAGAAAGGAGGGGGAGCATGAATCTACATCAACCCTTGCATGTCTTACCTGGTGTGGGACCAAAGTCAGCAGAAAAATACGCCAAATTAGGAATTGAAAACTTGCAAGACCTCTTGCTCTACTTTCCTTTCCGTTATGAAGACTTCAAAACCAAGCAAGTATTGGAACTAGAGGACGGGGAGAAGGCAGTCCTATCTGGTCAAGTCGTGACTCCTGCCAGTGTCCAGTATTATGGTTTTAAGCGTAATCGCCTGCGTTTTAGCCTCAAGCAGGGAGAAGTTGTTTTTGCGGTAAATTTCTTTAACCAGCCCTATCTAGCAGATAAGATAGAGTTGGGAGCAACCCTTGCTGTCTTTGGAAAATGGGACCGCGCCAAGGCTAGCCTGACAGGGATGAAGGTTCTGGCTCAGGTGGAAGATGACCTCCAACCTGTCTATCGCTTGGCTCAGGGAATCAGTCAGGCCAGTCTGGTCAAAGTTATCAAGACAGCCTTTGATCAGGGACTGGATCTCTTGATAGAGGAAAATCTTCCCCAGTCTTTGCTCGATAAATACAAACTCATGTCCCGTTGTCAGGCAGTTCGTGCTATGCATTTCCCCAAGGATTTGGCAGAATACAAGCAAGCCATTCGCCGTATTAAATTTGAGGAACTCTTTTATTTCCAAATGCAATTGCAGACGCTCAAGTCTGAAAATAGAGTTCAGGGAAGTGGTCTGGTCCTGAATTGGTCTCAGGAAAAAGTGACAGCAGTCAAAGAAAGGCTGCCTTTTGTCCTGACCACAGCTCAGGAAAAGAGTTTGCAGGAAATTTTGACCGACATGAAGTCGGACCACCACATGAATCGTCTTCTACAAGGGGATGTGGGGAGTGGAAAAACGGTAGTCGCTGGTTTGGCTATGTTTGCGGCAGTGACAGCTGGCTACCAAGCAGCCCTCATGGTACCGACAGAAATCCTTGCAGAGCAACACTTTGAGAGTTTACAGAACCTCTTTCCAGACTTGAAACTGGCTCTTTTGACAGGTTCCTTGAAAGCTGCAGAAAAGAGAGAAGTCTTGGAGACTATTGCCAAGGGTGAGGCTGATTTGATTATCGGAACCCACGCTCTGATTCAGGATGGGGTAGATTATGCTCGTCTGGGCTTGATTATCATCGATGAGCAGCACCGATTTGGTGTAGGGCAAAGGCGTGTTTTGAGAGAAAAAGGCGACAATCCAGATGTACTCATGATGACAGCGACTCCCATACCACGAACCTTGGCCATCACAGCCTTTGGCGATATGGATGTTTCCATTATCGACCAGATGCCAGCAGGGCGGAAGCCTATTGTGACTCGCTGGATCAAACATGAGCAATTACCTCAGGTCTTGACTTGGTTAGAGGGGGAAATTCAAAAAGGTTCTCAAGCCTATGTCATCTCTCCCTTGATTGAAGAATCAGAAGCTCTAGATCTGAAAAATGCTATTGCCTTATCAGAGGAGTTGACAGCTCATTTTGGAGGCAAGGCAGAAGTGGCTCTTTTACATGGTAAGATGAAGAGTGATGAAAAAGACCATATTATGCAGGAGTTCAAAGAACGAAAAACGGATATTCTGGTTTCGACAACGGTTATCGAGGTTGGGGTTAATGTTCCAAATGCGACAGTTATGATTATCATGGATGCCGATCGCTTCGGTCTCAGCCAGCTTCACCAGCTTAGAGGTCGTGTGGGTCGGGGAGACAAGCAGTCCTATGCGGTTCTCGTTGCCAATCCCAAGACGGATTCTGGGAAAGACCGCATGCGTATCATGACAGAAACCACCAATGGATTTGTCCTTGCGGAAGAAGATTTGAAAATGCGTGGTTCAGGTGAGATTTTTGGAACCAGACAGTCAGGTCTCCCAGAGTTCCAAGTGGCTGATATTATCGAAGATTTTCCGATTTTAGAAGAAGCCAGAAAGGTTGCTAGCTACATTAGTTCGATAGAAGGCTGGCAAGAGGATCCAGAATGGCGCATGATTGCCCTTCATTTGGAAAAGAAAGAACATTTAGATTAAGCTTTCTTTAGGGAAAACTTAAGCTAGCTTTCAGGTTTGACCCTTATACTAGAGTCATCAAAAAGAAACGAGGACTCTCATATGACAGTAACGATTAAAGTAAATTACCAAACCACTTTCCAAAAGAAAGAAGCAAAAAATTAAGATTGAACAGGAGAAAAAGGGCGGAGATGCTCTTTTTTCGTTTTTAAAAGCACAATTTATTGAATCTAAAATAGCACATTGCGGATTCTAAAAAAATTCTAGAAATTATAGTAGATTGAATCCGAAATAGTCCACCGAGTTTTCTAAAACGTTGCTAGAAATTAGCTTGAATTCCGCAATCAATTTGTTCAGTTTTTATTTCATTTAACTATAATTTGACTTTCCTAATTTCTTTGTTCATATCTTATTTCAATACACTATATCTTACTATTTCAGAGCCCACATCTAGCATAACTAAAAAAACAGATTCTTCCATCTATTACGGAAAAATCTGTCATTGATTTAATGATTTACAAAAACTCCAACCACGGCTTGCGAACCTCGTCTTTGCTGGTTTCTCTATATTTTTTAGTTCTTATTTATGATGCTCTTTCAATAGTTCTTCAAACTCAGCGACAGTCATACTCAACTGTTGACTGGCAACCTCGGAAGTCAGAAGACCTTGACGTACTAGATTTACTAGCATAGACAAACTTCCTTCAACTTTTCCTCGTTCAAGACCACGTTCTAAGCCTTTTTCTTCAGCTTGTTCCAAGGCATAGTCCTGTGCTAACAATGCTTGTTCTTCTCGCATACGTAGTTGACTAAACATTTTCCTGTCCTCCTCGGACCAGCTCTTGTAGTCCAGCATTTGGTCTGCTTGGCTGATGGCTCGCTCGGGTTGCTGGGTAAAAGGTTTATTCCCAAAAAACTCCAACCACGGTTTGCGAACCTTATCTTTGCTGGTTTCTCTGTATTTTTTGAGTTCCAAGAATGCCATCTTGACTAGATGGTGTTCCTGTCCATTGTTTGTGATAGTTAAGACCTCACCTGTCGTGTCCTCTCGCATACTAAAGCTGTGAAAAGCCAAGTCATCTTGGAAGTAGTTGCTGTCCACAATTGCAATGGCGTAAACAGGAGCGATATGCTTGTAACTCTGGTGGGTGTCACCTTCACGTTGGCGAATTTTCTCAAGATTCTGATTGACCTGACTACATAGATAAGCCCACAAGCGATTGATGAAAAAATTCTGATGATGTACTTGTATTTCGATAATAACCTGTGTTCCATTGTCCAACTCTGCCAAAACGTCTATACTAGTGTAAAAATCCTGAGCCGAGTAGGGCAGGGAAGGCAAGACATGAATATTGCTCCCCTCCAAAATGGTCACATTTTTGGCTGGCAAGTCCAGCATATCGCGAATAAATTGACAAGTGATTTCTGGATTGCTAAAGATTTTCTTAGCAACCAAATCGTTGGTCGGGCTGATGCCCGGATGTCTGAGAATCATCCATTCCCTCTTTCTATTATACCATATTTTAAAATCTAATTTTGCTAGATTCGATGGTTCTATCTATTTATTCGGAAAAAAGAGGATAAATGAAATAGTAAATAAAAAATAAGAACAGCGGATAAGCAATAAATTTTAAGATTATCTGTCTTCTCCGCTTATCTGATAATAAATAAGGTTCGCAATATAGCCTTTTCTCTCTACCCCATTTGCAACAGTCTTTAGATAGGACATCCAGTCTTATCCATAACATGACCTGAAGCTGGGTTGAGACTGGCATATCGTGCTTTGACTTTTTGAAAATCTGCTTGAGTAAAACAGAAGTCTAAGATAGCTTTTAAGGCCTCTGTCATAAGACCACGACTCCAATAGTTTTTTCCTAAAACATAGCCAATTTCACAACTGGAATCATCCTCATTCATCTCAATGATGATGATATCTCCTATCACTTGATCTGGGTTTTCTTTGAATTAAATGGCCCATTTGTAATAGTTGGGATTAGTATAGGAAACAACCCAATTTCGGATCGAGTTTCGAGTGATTTCGACATTAGAATGGGGATTCCAAGTAACATAGGTCAGATTCTCAGCAGACGAAGCCCAATTTTGAAACATGGCTTCCGCATCACTCTCCACAAATCTTCTCAAGATTAAACGGTTTGTCTGTAATATTTGTGTACCTATTGCTTTCATGATGTTACCTCGCTTTCTGGTGTGTGATTCTCTATTCAATCTCCATTGAAACTATAGTATATCGAGATAAACTGTAGACAAATCAACTGGGGCATTCACATTAATTTCTAAAAATACTTTAGAAGTTGATTGGTACTATTCTAGATTCAATTTATTAGACTTTCAGTCAGTAGGTTTGAAGAAATAAAATCTAAATTCATTTTCTATTTACCCTTCTTTCTTGCATTGATTACTTAGATATGCTACAGTGGTGGTAGCGATTACAAAATAAAAGGAGTATATTATGAAAAATCCAGCTTTGCTAGAAGAAATCAAGACTTATAAAGGACGGGATGAGGTTCCAGAAGATTTTGATGCTTTCTGGGATGAGGAAGTGAAAAAAGTTTCAACTCTTCCAGCCTACCAGTTGGAGGAAAGAAATTTCCACATTCCTCAAGTCAAGTGCTATGAGTTAACGTTTGAAGGAACCAATGAAGGCAAGGTTTATGCGCGCGTCGTTCTTCCAAAAAGTGAGGAGAAGGTTCCACTAATCTTCCATTTCCATGGTTATATGGGACGTGGCTGGGACTGGGCTGACATGCTGGCCTTCACCGTTGCTGGTTATGGTGTTGTTTCCATGGATGTGCGGGGACAGTCAGGTTATTCGCAAGACGGTTTGCGTTCTCCTTTAGGAAATACGGTTAAGGGACATATTGTCCGTGGGGCTGTGGAAGGTCGGGATCATCTCTTTTATAAGGATGTTTATCTGGACATTTACCAGTTGGTTGAAATTATTGCTAGTCTGCCTCAGGTAGATGAGAAGTGCCTTTCTAGCTATGGTGCCTCGCAAGGAGGGGCTCTAGCCTTGGTTGCGGCAGCGCTCAATCCTCGGATTCAGAAAACAGTTGCCATCTATCCTTTCTTGTCAGACTTCAGACGAGTGCTTGAGATTGGTAATACTAGCGAGGCTTACGACGAACTGTTCCGTTATTTCAAGTTTCACGACCCCTTCCATGAAACTGAGGAGAAAATCATGGCGACCCTTGCCTATATCGATGTGAAAAATCTTGCCCATCGTATCAAGGGTGAGGTTAAGATGATTACGGGCTTGGACGATGATGTTTGCTATCCTATTACCCAGTTTGCGATATACAACCGTCTGACCTGTGATAAAGCCCATCGCATCATGCCGGAGTATGCCCATGAAGCTATGAATGTATTTGTCAATGACCAAGTCTACAATTGGCTCTGTGGTAGTGAGATTCTTTTTAAGTATGTAAAATGATGAATGAGAGAGACCAGTAGCTCTCTTTTTTGTAGTTTAATAGTTGGAAGTGACAAGTTTTCAGTTGATCTCGGTGTGTAAAATAGGATGATTGGTAATAGATCGGTATAAGAAAGAAGCGAGGAATAGGTTTTCACTTATTTACAAATTATTGTTTATTATATGGCTATAATTGTATGGGAAGTTCTTAATAGTTATTCAACTCAAATCTCTCCATAAGCAAGAACATATATCAAATTATATATATCTATATTTCGAAATGTCATTCTTTTTTATGTTTCAAAATAATTTGATGAATAAAATTTATATCCAATAATTGCAAGCGATTCCAGCTTGTGTTATACTGTGAGAGTAAGTCTAAAACTTAAAGAAATAATATATATTAAAAATAGATTATATATTGAAAGTCGTGTAGTAGGAAGGAGGATGAAGCTGCAGGACTCATTAAGTTGTTTGGAATTCTAATGCACAAATTAACTTTGAAAGTTAAAGTGAGGTAATATATGTTTGTATGTTTAAAAGGTTTAGGAAAATTCCGTAAATCCAAAGCTTATGGTTTGGTTGGTTGCTTGATATTATCCGCAGTGCTTGGCTTAGCTGCACCAGAGTTACCAGTTATTGGTGGTGGAGTTGCTTATGCTGATGTTATTCAGGGGGGTAACGATATAAAAGATGTGGGAGTTCATAGCGATGCTGCAGATGGTGTAGCGATGACCTATACAACCTATGATAGTGGTAATAGTGGTCAACAAACGGCATCAGGTAGTGGAGTATTTGTTGCACCAAATGTGATGGTGACTGTTGCTCATAATTACTACGATAAAAAAACTGAAGATGGCTCTGCGGTTTTACGTGGTGGCGATTCTGCTAAAAGTTATGTCGTGATGAATTCAGATACGGAGAAAGTAAATAAAGTTCCTACGTCAGGTAGTACTGAAGTTGTAGATAAAGGTGCTATTCATGCTTATAATGAAAAGGATTTTGGAAGCTCTTATAGTAATGACTTGGCAGTGGTTGTAACTAAGAAAACTGTCGAAGCTATGACCAATGGAGAGGATTCACCAAGAGAGCTAAGTAAGACTGAGGTAGCCACAGGTAATTCGATTCGAATGGTTGGCTATCCTAATGACTTCACAACCTCTAATCTAAGTGAAGAAAATAGAAATCGACTAAAAGATGGAAAACCTTATGAAGTTGAAGGGAAAGTAAGTACTCTTAATAAAGAAAATGGTGCTGTTACTTATCATACGTCTGCTTTAGGTGGTTTTTCAGGCGCTCCTTTATTTAATGATAAAGGAGAAGTAGTTGGTATCCATCAACATGGAACAAATACTGCTAGTGAAGTAGAAGCTAATCGAATCGGTGGTGGTACTATCTTTACGGAAAAGCATAAAGAGTGGATTCGTTCTATGGTGGATAGATATGCAATCACGGGATGGTATCTAGATGGAACGACTCGTTACTATTACGACGAAAATCATAAAGCTCTAAAGAGTGTTGAAAAAGAAATTGATGGTGCGCGCTATCGTTTCAATGATAGAGGTCAAGCAACCTTATTAAGTGGAGTTGAAAAAGGTCGAGTTCTTCTTCGTCTGGAAGATGTGAAGGGCAATCGCTTGATTGCAGATAAGGTGGTGCAAACAGGTGAGGTTGACTCACCAATCGTATTCAATTTACGACAAGATTCAGACTTTAATCGATTAGTAGGTGATTCTCCGAATGCTAAGATAGTGTCTTATAATAATCTTCCTATCAATAAGTTAGTCACGGATACTAGTTGGTCTGGTGATTATGTAAGTAAAATAGCTCTAGGAAATACGGTTATTAAAGCTGTGTTAGACTCAGTAGCTCCAAAAACTGATTTTGCTCGTACGGAGGTTGGGAAAGTTGATTTAAGTGGAACTGCAAACTTACCAAAACCAAGTGAAATAGTAAAAAATGCACCAAATGGAGAACAAAATTTCCAAGCAACTACGCATATCTTAACACCCGATGGAACAGGTTCGGCAACATTAATTGCCCCTAATTTGTTATTAACTGTAGCACATAACTTTTTAACAGTTAATGGTTCTAAGGTTGTTACAAAGTCAGGGAAAGAAAATACAGTTTATAAGGCTACGTTACCAAATGGAACTTTTATCAATTTTTCTGATGAAGAGATTGCTTATTGGAACAAAGCAGAGTCTGTTTTTGGCTTTAAAAATGACTTAGCTCTCGTTCGATTAAAAGAAGCAGTAAAAGGAGTAACTCCTGTAGAAGTCGTGAAGCAATCTGCAAAAGTTACAGAAGGAAATACAGTTTCGGTTTATGGTTTCCCAGATAACAAGCTAAGTCCAGTTTTAGATAGTAAAGTAGTAGGAACTACTGACTTTGGTTCAGGTATAGAGGGAATCAGCTATGGAGGTACGAAACCTGGGGCATCTGGTGGTGGACTATACAATGATAAAGGTGTTTTAATCGGAGTTCATCAAAATGGAGTTATTGATAATCGTAGTGGTGGTTTAGTTTTATCAAAAGAACAATTAGATTGGGTTCGTTCCTATATTGATGGTCAACCAAAATCCCCAGTTTATGTGAAAGATAAAGAAGTAACATCACCTAAACAGGATTTGGATAAGGAACTAGCTGAAAAGTTGGCTTCAGCAACTGACAATGGAGTTGAAATTAGCAAGGAAAGCTTGAAAGAAGAGAAACCTACTAACAAAGAAGGAAATTCTGAAAATCTCCCTGAAAAAACTGAAAGTGCATATAACGTTGTGCTTCCTCCGCGTGATTACTTTGCTAGAGACTTGAAGAATGTTAAAACTGTATTTGAAAAAGAAGACCTTGCTACGAATGATGAAAATGGGCAAAGAGTTGATTTGGTAGAAGCATTAGATAAGTTAAAACATCTTCAAAATGCGACTATTCATATGGAGTTTAAACCAGATGCTAACGCTCCGCAATTCTATAATCTCTTTTCTGTATCAAGTGATAAGAAAAGAGACGAATATTTCAGTATGTCTGTTAATAAAGGTACTGCAATGGTCGAAGCACGAGGAGCTGATGGAAATCATTTCTACGGAAGTTATTCAGATGCACCGCTTAAAGTAAAACCTGGTCAATGGAATTCGGTTACTTTCACAGTGGAAAGACCAAAAGCAGACCAACCAAATGGACAAGTTCGTTTATATGTCAATGGAGTTTTATCTAGAACAAATACAAAATCTGGTCGTTTTATTCAAGATATGCCAGATGTCAATAAGGTTCAGATTGGAGCTACTAAGAGAGCAAACCAAACAATGTGGGGATCAAATCTTCAGGTTCGTAATCTGACTGTATATGATCGTGCCTTGAAGCCTGAAGAAGTTAAAACACGTAGTCAGTTATTTGAGCGAGCAGATTTAGTCAAAAAGTTACCTGAAGGTGCTCAAGTCACTGACAAAAAAGATGTTTTTGAAAGTGGAGTCAATGGGAAAGTCAATAAAGAGGGAATCAAGAGTTATCGAATTCCGGCTTTGCTGAAAACGGATAAGGGAACCTTGCTTGCTGCTGGAGACGAACGTCGTTTACATCATCTTGACTATGGTGATATCGGTATGGTAGTCCGCCGTAGTCAAGATAACGGACAGACTTGGGGAGATAAAATTACGATTTCTAACCTTCGTGACAATCCAGAAGCCAAGGATGCAGCTGCACCATCGCCCCTTAATATTGATATGGTTTTGGTTCAAGATCCAACAACCAAACGAATTTTTTCAGTTTATGATATGTTCCCAGAAGGGCGAGCAGTTTTTGGTATGCCAGATCACCCAGAAAAGGCTTATGAACAGATAGGAGATAAAACCTATCAGATCCTCTACAAGCAAGGCGAGACAGAACATTATACTCTAAGAGAGAATGGGGAGATTTTCAATTCACAAAACCAAAAAACAAACTACCGAGTTGTAGTAAATCCGACAGAGGCTGGATATAGAGATAAAGGAAATCTATATAAAGATAAAGAACTGGTTGGAAATATCTACTTTAAGTCAAGTGATAAAAATCCATTTAGAGTAGCCAATACTAGCTATTTGTGGATGTCTTATAGTGATGATGATGGGCAGACTTGGTCTGCACCAAGAGATATTACACTGGGTATTCGCCAAGATTGGATGAAATTCCTTGGAACAGGCCCTGGTACAGGTATTGTATTACGTACAGGCGAGCATAAGGGGCGGATATTGGTGCCTACTTACACCACAAACAATATTTCGCATTTAGGTGGTTCACAGTCTTCGCGTTTGATTTACTCAGATGATCATGGAGTAACTTGGCATGCTGGAGAAGCACCAAATGATAACCGACCTGTAGGAAATGGAGTTATTCATTCATCTACGATGAATAATGGTGGTGCACAAAATACAGAATCAACTGTTCTCCAATTAAATAATGGCGATGTCAAACTCTTCATGCGTGGTTTAACTGGAGATCTTCAGGTTGCTACTAGTAAAGATGGTGGCGTTACTTGGGAGAAAACAATCAAACGTTATCCAGAAGTGAAAGATGCCTACGTTCAAATGTCAGCTATTCATACGATGCATGATGGGAAAGAATATGTTCTTCTTAGCAATGCTGCTGGACCAGGACGTGAACGAAAAGATGGTTTGGTTCATTTGGCACGTGTTGAAAAGAATGGCGAGTTAACTTGGTTGAAACATAATCTGATTCAAGGTGGGGAATTTGCTTATAATTCACTGCAAGAATTGGGGAACGGTGAGTATGGTTTGTTATACGAACACAGGGAAAATGGTCAAAACTACTATACCTTATCGTATAAAAAATTCAATTGGGATTTTGTGAGCAAAGATTTTCTTTCCCCAACAGAAGCTAGAGTAAATCAAGTGCTTGAAATGGGGAAAGGCGTTATTGGTCTTGAGTTTGATTCAGAAGTTTTGGTAAACCAAGCCCCTACTTTGCGATTAGCGAATGGAAGTACAGCCGTCTTTATGACTCAGTATGATTCAAAAACTCTTTTGTTTGCGGCAAATAAGAAAGATGTCGGTCAGGAAATTACTGGTATAGCTGACGGTAGTATTGAAAGTATACACAATTTGACAGTCAACCTTGCTGGAGCTGGAATTCCTGGCGGAATAAATGCTGTGGAGAGTGCAACTTATGATATCAAAGATTATACAGGTGACTTGGGTACATCTGGTGAGGAAGCAACACCG
The DNA here is from genome assembly GCF_965119495.1 of Streptococcus sp. Marseille-Q7156. The sequence goes on from NZ_CBCPLU010000001.1 coordinate 301,725, forward strand.
ACAGTAGCAACATCTGACTTCACAGGCGGAGTAAATGGCGAGTCTCTTGTTACAGAAGTTCCAGAATATCAAGGTATTCTATCAACAGTAGGTGAGGAAGCAGCACCAATAGTGGAGCACCCTGAATTTAGAGGCGGAGTAAATGGCGAGTCTCTTGTTACAGAAGTTCCAGAATATCAAGGTATTCTATCAACAGTAGGTGAGGAGGCAGCCCCAATAGTGGAGCACCCTGAATTTAGAGGCGGAGTAAATGGCGAGTCTCTTGTTACAGAAGTTCCAGAATATCAAGGTTTTGTATCAACAGTAGGTGAGGAGGCAGCCCCAATAGTGGAGCACCCTGAATTTAGAGGCGGAGTAAATGGCGAGTCTCTTGTTACAGAAGTTCCAGAATACCAAGGTTTTGTATCAACAGTAGGTGAGGAGGCAGCACCAATAGTGGAGCACCCTGAATTTAGAGGCGGAGTAAATGGCGAATCTCTTGTTGCAGAAGTTCCAGAATACCAAGGTTTTGTATCAACAGTAGGTGAAGAATCAGCCCCAATAGTAGAACACCCTGAGTTTAGAGGCGGAGTAAATGGCGAGTCTCTTGTTACAGAAGTTCCAGAATACCAAGGTTTTGTATCAACAGTAGGTGAAGAATCAGCCCCAATAGTAGAACACCCTGAGTTTACAGGTGGAGTTAACTCAGTAATGGCTCTTCTTGAGGAAAAAGAGGATTATCGGGGAGGAGTAAATGCAGTAGCTAGTGCAGTTCATGATATAGAAGATTATACAGGACCATTAGCTACAGCAGGAGATTCAGTAGTAAAATCTACTGATAAACAAGTAGATAATAGAGAAAGTGAAAATGAAGCAAACTCTAATCAAGTAATCCCAGTTCTTGCTCGTTCACAACGTATTTTCAAAAATAAAGCAGGAAGTGTTCGAGTTCAAGCTTCAGATGAAGTTTTGAAAAATGTTAAAACTGTACAAATAGAGGAAGTAAAAGTTAGCGGTTTCGATTCATTAAACTATAAAGCATTTGATATCAAATTGAAGGATGCAAATGGCAGATATGTTCAACCTGAAGGAAAAGTCCTTGTTACTTTTGCTACAGATCAGTCTGTTGAACATGTTTATTATGTGGATCCAGAAGGGAATCTACATCCTCTTGAATTCACACAAAAAGATGGAAAGGTCATTTTTGAAACCAACCACTTTAGTATCTATGCTATGACTTTCCGACTCTCTGTCAATAATCTAGCACTTGATAATCCTACAAAAGATAAAAAAGAGGAGGAGATTTCACCCTCACCTAAATTGTTATCTACAAATCAACACTCAGAATCAAACCAATCAGAGAATAAAGTAAGTAACAATGAACAAACTATGTTACCAAATACAGGTGAGTCTGCTTCATCACTAACAATCTTATTTGGTTTCGTAGGAGTGTTCCTTGGAGCAATGATTTCTTATAAGCGAAAAGACAGTTAGTTTGTCTATAGTTGTTCGTTGAACTTTTAGGTTCATATAAAATAAACCAGTCTAGAATCCTAAAAATGAGTTAGGATTTTAGGCTGGTTTTTTAGGATTCGTTTACAGCTGTAAAGGAACTCTTAAGCTAGATGGACAAGAAAGTTATTTCTTGATTCATGAATCGCAAGAAGAAGATGATGATCGGACTCGTATCTATCATAGTACAGAAATGGATGGGGCAATTGCTTATGGTAAACCAGGTAAGCGTACTCCATTATGGTTATCATCTGTCATTGATAAAGAAATGCGCTATCTGCATGAGATTATGCAAGGAGCTCCAGTATCAGAAGAATTTGCCAAACTATTGACAGGTGAAGCTGCTCTAGAAGCAATTGCTACTGCAGATGCTTGTACCCAATCTATGTTTGAAGATCGCAAAGTGAAGCTATCTGAGATAGTAAAATAAATATCGGTATTCTCTTATAATAAGTCAAGCACCCCTTTGAAAGTACTTTTAAAGGGGGTGTTTGACTTGCTTTCTTTTTAAAACTGAAATCTATTCTACTACAAACTATTGAAAGCGCTTTAAAAATAGTATATAATTGTCTCATAAGAAAAAAGGAAAAGGAGGAAAAAGGATGCCACAGATTACTAAAGAAGCCTTGATTAATCAAATTAAAGATGGAATCATTGTTTCTTGTCAGGCCCTTCCTCACGAACCGCTTTATACAGAAGCGGGAGGAGTTATCCCCTTGCTGGTCAAAGCGGCTGAGCAAGGTGGAGCAGTCGGTATCCGAGCAAACAGTGTTCGTGATATCAAGGAAATCAAAGAGGTTACAAAACTTCCGATTATAGGGATTATCAAACGAGATTATCCACCTCAAGAACCATTCATCACTGCTACTATGAAAGAAGTTGATGAACTAGCAGAGCTAGACATTGAGGTCATTGCTCTGGATTGTACCAAGCGTGAACGCTACGATGGTTTAGAGATTCAGGAGTTTATCCGTCAGGTCAAGGAAAAATATCCTAACCAGCTTTTGATGGCTGATACAAGTACCTTCGAAGAAGGTCTAGCAGCTGTAGAAGCAGGAATTGACTTTGTAGGAACAACCTTATCAGGTTACACATCTTACAGTCCAAAAGTGGACGGTCCAGACTTTGAACTAATCAAGAAGCTCTGTGATGCGGGTGTAGATGTTATCGCTGAAGGGAAAATTCATACACCAGAACAAGCCAAACAAATCCTAGGATATGGAGTGCGAGGTATTGTTGTTGGTGGGGCTATTACTAGACCAAAAGAGATTACAGAACGCTTTGTTGCTGGTCTTAAATAACACAATCTCAAAACAGAGGAGAGTGGTGGAAGCGTCGGATAAAATGAAAACGTATACAGATGCAAAGAACTCATTATCCAATATGGATACGCTTATAAATAGGAGAATACAAATGAAATTTAGAAAACTAGCTTGTACAGTGCTTGCGGGTGCTGCGATTCTTGGTCTTGCTGCTTGTGGAAATTCTGGTGGAAGTAAAGATGCTGCAAAATCTGGTAGCGATAGCGGAAAAACAGAAATCACTTGGTGGGCATTCCCAGTCTTCACTCAAGAAAAAACTGGTGACGGTGTTGGAACTTATGAAAAATCTATCATCGCAGCCTTTGAAAAAGCAAACCCAGATGTTAAAGTGAAATTGGAAACCATCGACTTTAAGTCAGGTCCAGAAAAAATCACTACAGCTATCGAAGCCGGTACAGCTCCGGACGTCCTCTTTGACGCACCAGGACGTATCATCCAATACGGTAAAAATGGAAAATTGGCTGACTTGAACGATCTCTTCACAGATGACTTTGTTAAAGATGTCAACAATGAAAACATTGTAAAAGCAAGTAAAGCTGGCGATAAAGCTTATATGTATCCAATCAGTTCAGCACCATTCTACATGGCTATGAACAAGAAAATGTTGGAAGAAGCTGGAGTTGCGAATCTTGTAAAAGAAGGCTGGACAACAGACGACTTTGAAAAAGTATTGAAAGCACTCAAAGCTAAAGGCTATACACCAGGTTCATTGTTCAGTTCAGGTCAAGGGGGAGACCAAGGAACACGTGCCTTTGTAGCAAACCTTTACGGAGCTTCTGTAACAGATAAAGATGTTACTAAGTATACAACTGATGATCCTAAATTCGTTAAAGGTCTTGAAAAAGCAGCTAGCTGGATTAAAGATGGTTTGTTGAACAATGGTTCACAATTTGATGGTGGTGCAGACATCCAAAACTTTGCTAACGGTCAAACATCTTACACAATCCTTTGGGCACCAGCTCAAAATGGTATCCAAGCTAAACTCTTGGAAGCAAGTAAAGTAGAAGTAGTAGAAGTACCATTCCCATCTGATTCTGGTAAACCAGCTCTTGAGTACCTTGTAAACGGATTTGCAGTATTCAACAACAAGGACGACAAGAAAGTTGCTGCTTCTAAGAAATTTGTTCAATTTATCGCAGATGATAAAGAATGGGGTCCAAAAGATGTTGTTCGTACAGGAGCATTCCCAGTTCGTACATCATTTGGTAAACTCTATGAAGACAAACGTATGGAAACAATCGGTGCTTGGACTAAGTACTACTCTCCATACTACAATACAATTGATGGTTTTGCAGAAATGAGAACTCTATGGTTCCCAATGTTGCAATCAGTTTCAAATGGCGACCAAAAACCAGCTGATGCATTGAAAGCATTTACTGAAAAAGCAAACGAAACTATCAAAAAAGCTACTAAACAATAAACCCTAAACCAGATTTTGTAGCCCCTTTTCCCTTTGCACGCTTGTGTAAGAAAAGGGGGCTTTTATTTAAAAGGTAAATCATCATTCTCTTAGGAGATTATCAATAAAAAGAAAAGGAAAGAGAGGTGCCTACAGTGAAAGTTAATAAAATTCGTATGAGAGAAACCGTTATTTCTTATGCTTTCCTAGCGCCAGTTTTATTCTTCTTTGTTGTCTTTGTTTTAGCACCAATGATTATGGGCTTCATCACAAGTTTCTTTAACTATTCTATGACTAGTTTCCAATTTGTGGGCTTAGATAACTATATCCGTATGTTTAAAGATCCTGTCTTTACAAAATCTCTGATTAACACAGTTATTTTGGTTATTGGATCAGTTCCTGTAGTTGTTCTCTTCTCGCTCTTTGTAGCGTCACAAACCTACCATCAAAATGCTATCGCTAGATCTTTCTATCGTTTCGTATTCTTCCTTCCAGTTGTTACAGGTAGTGTTGCCGTAACAGTTGTATGGAAATGGATTTATGATCCACTATCAGGTATCTTGAACTTTGTTCTTAAATCAAGTCATATTATTTCTCAAAACATTTCATGGCTTGGTGATAAGCACTGGGCATTGATGGCAATTATGATTATCCTCTTGACAACTTCAGTTGGTCAACCGATTATCCTCTACATCGCTGCTATGGGTAATATTGATAATTCATTGGTCGAAGCTGCCCGCGTTGATGGTGCAACTGAGTTTCAAGTTTTCTGGAAGATTAAATGGCCAAGCCTTCTTCCAACAACTCTTTATATCGCAATCATCACAACAATTAATTCATTCCAATGTTTTGCCTTGATTCAGCTTTTGACATCTGGTGGTCCAAACTACTCTACAAGCACCTTGATGTACTACCTATACGAAAAAGCCTTCCAATTGACAGAGTATGGCTATGCCAACACAATTGGTGTCTTCTTGGCAGTTATGATTGCTATCGTAAGTTTTGTTCAATTTAAAGTACTCGGAAACGACGTAGAATACTAAAGAAAGGAGACAGCTATGCAATCTACAGAAAAAAAACCATTAACAGCCTTTACTGTTATTTCAACAATCATTTTGCTCTTGTTGACTGTGCTGTTCATCTTTCCATTCTACTGGATTTTGACAGGTGCCTTCAAGTCACAGCCTGATACCATTATGATTCCACCACAATGGTTCCCTAAAATGCCAACCATGGAAAACTTCCAACAACTCATGGTACAAAACCCTGCTATGCAGTGGATGTGGAACTCAGTATTTATCTCATTGGTAACCATGTTCTTAGTCTGTGCAACTTCATCTCTAGCAGGTTATGTATTGGCTAAAAAACGTTTCTATGGTCAACGTATCCTCTTTGCAATCTTTATTGCTGCCATGGCTCTTCCAAAACAAGTTGTCCTTGTACCATTGGTACGTATCGTCAACTTCATGGGAATCCACGATACTCTCTGGGCAGTTATCTTGCCTTTGATTGGATGGCCATTTGGGGTCTTCCTTATGAAACAATTTAGTGAAAATATTCCAACAGAGTTGCTTGAATCAGCTAAAATCGATGGTTGTGGTGAGATTCGTACTTTCTGGAGCGTAGCCTTCCCAATTGTGAAACCAGGGTTTGCGGCTCTTGCAATCTTTACCTTCATCAATACTTGGAACGACTACTTCATGCAGTTGGTAATGTTGACTTCACGTAACAATTTGACTATTTCACTCGGTGTTGCGACCATGCAAGCCGAAATGGCAACCAACTATGGTTTAATCATGGCAGGTGCAGCTCTTGCTGCTGTGCCAATCGTAACAGTCTTCTTAGTCTTCCAAAAATCCTTCACACAAGGTATTACTATGGGAGCTGTTAAAGGATAAGAAACGATTTCTTTTACAGTATCAATTGGCTATTGCTAGCACTATCTAAAAGCCTCCGACAGTAAATGACACTGTTGGAGGTGTTAGTTTTAATCGCTTAATGACGATTTTTAAAGGAGAAAATAATGATTTTTGACGATTTGAAAAATATTAGCTTTTATAAAGGAATTCATCCAAATCTTGACAAGGCAATTGATTATCTTTATGAACATCGTAAAGATTCGTTCGAGTTAGGAAAATATGATATTGATGGTGACAAGGTCTTTCTAGTTGTTCAAGAAAATGTCCTAAATAAAGCTGAAAATGACCAGTTTGAACATCACAAGAACTATGCAGACTTGCATTTGTTGGTAGAAGGGCATGAATATTCTAGCTACGGTTCACGTATTAAAGATGAAGCAGTAGCATTTGACGAAGCAAGTGACATTGGTTTTGTCCATTGTCATGAACATTACCCACTCTTGTTGGGTTATCACAATTTTGCGATTTTCTTCCCAGGAGAGCCACATCAACCAAATGGTTATGCAGGTATGGAAGATCAAGTCCGCAAGTATTTGTTTAAAATTTTAATTGATTAGAAATAATATGAACTGCTTTTCTGTGAGGTTTTGATAATACTCTACTATGATATTTATATTTGTGAGGTAGAGAAATGAGATCTTATTGTCAGTATGTTTATTCAGAAATGCTATAGGTATGGCAGGAGAGAAGCTTAACAGAGTCTCTATGTCTGCGGCAGCAAGAGTAGGACTATTGACCAAGATTTCTGGATGGATTTTACGAATAGCTGTGAATGTAGCTGATGTATATGGTAATTTTGCCTACAATATTGCTGCAGCTTGGGATGCACATGATAAAATCCCTAACAATGGTCGTATAAACTTTTAAAATGCGAGAATGAAAGCACTTTGTATTTTTTTATTGAATATGTTAGCTTGGACAGTGCTTGCAATGATAGTCCGTGGAGGGCTAGATGGATTTAATGAGCATACTTGGAGTACTATTTTAATTGCTTCGCTGTCCGGGATATATATAGATTATATGTCCATAGATAAAAATAGAAAAAAGTCCAAAAGAAAAAAGAAAAAATAGATTTGTTCATGGTAGGGACTTATGAAAGCTTTACTGACAAAAAAGAAAACAGTTTACAAAGAAAAATGATGGAGGAGCAAACATGTCACAAAAAGGAAGAAGTCTCATCAAGGCTGCATTTGATACAGATAATTTTCTAATGCGAATTAGTGAGAAAGTTTTAGATATTGTAACAGTCAATCTTCTCTTTGTAGTAACTTGTTTACCGGTTGTAACGATTGGGGTAGCCAAAATTAGTCTCTATCAGACGATGTTTGAAGTCAAGCAAAGTAGACGTGTTCCAGTTTTTAGAACCTATCTAAGAGTTTTCAGACAAAATCTGAAACTAGGTTTTCAGTTGGGGTTGTTGGAGTTAGGAATTGTGTTTCTAACTCTTTCAGATCTCTATCTTTTCTGGGGTCAAACAGCTCTGCCCTTCCAATTGGTGAAAGCTATTTGTCTAGGTATTCTTATCTTCCTCACTATTGTGATGTTGGCTAGTTACCCTATTGCGGCACGTTATGACCTATCTTGGAAAGAAATTCTTCAAAAAGGATTAATGTTGGCTAGTTTTAATGCTCCTTGGTTTATCTTGATGATCGTAATTATCTTTTTGATTTTGATGATTCTATATCTATCAGCCTTTACCCTTCTATTGGGAGGATCAGCTTTTATTCTTTTTGGTTTTGGACTTCTTGCTTTTTTACAAGTAGGAGTGATGGAAAAGCTATTTGCTAAGTATGAGTAAGGGTTGCAATTATTTCTGAAACTACTTTCAAAGGCTCCAAACGCTATTCTATAAGCAAGAAACTAAAATCTAAGTGTCTACAAGATATTGAAAGCCTTTTCGGTAAAGTGTATACTAAAGAAGTAAAGAAAGAATCTGCTTTAGCAGAAAATAAAAATAATAGGAGAAAATCTATGTCAGATTTAAAAAAATACGAAGGTGTCATTCCAGCCTTCTACGCATGTTATGATGAACAAGGAGAAGTAAGTCCAGAACGTACACGTGCCTTGGTTCAATACTTCATTGATAAAGGTGTTCAAGGTCTCTATGTCAATGGTTCTTCTGGTGAATGTATCTACCAAAGCGTTGAAGACCGCAAGTTGATTTTGGAAGAAGTGATGGCAGTTGCCAAGGGCAAATTGACAATCATTGCTCACGTAGCTTGCAACAATACTAAAGACAGTATGGAACTGGCTCGCCATGCAGAAAGTTTGGGAGTAGATGCTATTGCAACGATTCCGCCGATTTATTTCCGCTTGCCAGAATACTCAGTTGCTAAATATTGGAACGATATCAGTTCTGCAGCTCCAAATACAGACTACGTGATTTATAACATTCCTCAATTGGCAGGGGTTGCTTTGACTCCAAGCCTTTACACAGAAATGTTGAAAAATCCTCGTGTTATCGGTGTTAAGAACTCTTCTATGCCAGTACAAGATATCCAAACCTTTGTGAGCCTCGGTGGAGAAGACCATATCGTCTTCAATGGTCCAGATGAACAGTTCTTAGGTGGCCGTCTCATGGGTGCTAAAGCTGGTATCGGTGGTACTTACGGTGCTATGCCAGAACTCTTCTTGAAACTTAACCAATTGATTGCGGATAAAGATTTGGAAACAGCGCGTGAATTACAATACGCTATCAACGCTATCATTGGTAAACTCACTTCTGCACATGGAAATATGTATGGTGTCATTAAAGAAGTCTTGAAGATCAATGAAGGACTTAATATTGGATCTGTTCGTTCACCTTTGACACCAGTGACTGAAGAAGATCGTCCAGTTGTGGAAGCAGCTGCAGCCTTGATTCGTGAAACTAAGGAGCGCTTCCTCTAATCCATAAGGAGGTATTTATGACTAACTACATTGCAATTGATATCGGTGGAACTAACATCAAGTATGGTTTGGTTGATCAAGAGGGGCAACTTCTTGAATCGCATGAGATACCGACAGAGGCACATAAGGGTGGCCCCCATATTTTAGAGAAAACCAAACAGATTGTAGCTAGTTATCTTGAAAAAGATTCTGTAGCAGGTGTTGCCATTTCTTCAGCAGGTATGGTGGATCCTGACAAGGGTGAGATTTTCTATGCAGGCCCACAGATTCCAAACTATGCAGGTACACAGTTCAAGAAGGAAATCGAGACTAGCTTTGATATTCCTTGTGAAATTGAAAATGATGTTAACTGTGCAGGCCTTGCTGAGGCGGTATCTGGTTCAGGCAAGGGAGCGAGTGTCACCCTTTGCTTGACTATTGGAACAGGTATCGGTGGTTGTTTGATTATGGATGGGAAAGTCTTCCATGGTTTTAGCAATTCAGCCTGCGAAGTTGGTTATATGCATATGCAGGATGGAGCGTTCCAAGATTTGGCTTCTACAACAGCTTTAGTGAAATATGTAGCTGAAGCACATGGAGAAGATGTTGATCAGTGGAATGGCCGACGCATCTTTAAGGAAGCCACTGAAGGCAACAAGATTTGTATGGCTGGTATTGACCGTATGGTAGACTATCTAGGAAAAGGTCTGGCAAATATTTGCTATGTGGCTAATCCAGAAGTAGTCATTCTCGGTGGTGGTATCATGGGACAAGAGGCTATCCTCAAACCCAAGATCCGCACAGCCTTGAAAGAGGCTTTGGTACCAAGTTTGGCTGAGAAAACAAGATTAGAATTCGCCCATCATCAAAATACAGCAGGTATGTTGGGAGCTTATTATCATTTTAAAACAAAACAATCCTAGTTTGGAGTTATAGAATTAAGAAGAGCATTTAATCACTACTCGAGTGAAAAATGTTCTACTTAATTCTTTTTTTGATGATAGAAAAGCTATAAATTATATGCAAAATAGCGGAAAGACCTACCAAGACTATCATGCGACATTGCTTTATTGGTATGAGAAAGACAAAGAAGAATTACAAAAAAGAACGTTAGGAGCAGATTTCCTATCATCGAAAAATATATGAGAGGAGATTCCCTTTAAGATAGCCGTAGAAGCTGATGTAAGCTCTTTACTTTGTTTCTAAATACTAAACTTAAGCTGGGAAGAAAAAGTGATATAATGAGTTAGATGAGAAATTGACAAATTAGAATTTATGGAGATAGTGAAATGATCAGGAAATATTCTGACAGTGATTTAGATGCAGTAATGCAAATATGGTTAATTACGAATGTTCAGGTACATAGTTTTATATCTCCTGATTACTGGAAAAACAATTTTGATGTGGTAAAAGAAATGCTACCACTTGCAGAAATATATGTACATGAAATTGACAGTGCGAACAGGATCGATGGATTTATTGGATTAAATGACGACTATATTGAAGGAATCTTTATAAAAGAGGTAGCACAGTCAAAGGGAGCCGGAAAACAGCTATTGGATCATGTGAAGAAAATCAAGTCCACTCTAAGATTGAACGTTTATCAAAAAAATCAGAGAGCCATTCAATTTTACCTGCGAGAGGAATTTAGCATTCAATCTGAAAGTTTAGATAGTAATACGGGAGAAAAAGAATTGATAATGGTATGGAATCGTTAAATCCCAGTTTTTTCAAGTAAAAAATAGGATATTACCAAGAGAAAGTAAATAGCCGATACTTTCTTTTTTGTTAAAAATTTAAAAATGGAAAGGAGAATTTATGGAAGAACTTAAAAACGCAGATAAAAAGCATTAACAGAAAGAGAAAAGTTGGAAAGACCACCTATGAGCTTATTATCACTTTAAAACAAAACAATCCTAGTTTGGCTCAGCCAAACTAGGATTTTCTGACACGTTTTTGTCTACGATAGCCGTTGAGTTTTTTATTTTCCCAGTAGCTATTAAAGATTTTTTCCTTGCTTTCGCGATTGATTTCCAAAAAGTAGGCATAAATCAAATCGATAAAGAAGAGCATAGGAAGTTGAGCGGATATTCGTTGGATATAGGAAGGTTGGCTGTGGCTAGCAACGAGAACGGTCTCTGTGTAGGCCTGACTATCTTTATTGGGAACACTTGAAAAGAGTACAGTCTTTGCCCCCATCTCCTTGGCATCTAATAAACTGTCTAAAATAGAGGGAGTTGTGCCAGAAAGTGAGAAACCAAGTACGAGACAATTTTCGTCCATAATGCTGGTTGTCCAAGCAAAGCCGTCTTGATCGGTCAAAGCCTCGCAGACCACACCCAGACGCATGAAGCGTAATTTCATTTCACGAGCAACAAGACCAGAACTCCCTGTTCCGAAGAAGTAGACACGCTCAGCATCTTCGATTAATTGGGCAATTCGTTCTAGTTGGACTTCGTCAATCAAGTCTTGTGTTTGTTCCCTCATATTGCTATAGCTTCTGAGGACTCGTTTGGTCAGTGGACTGTGCTTGGAGACTTGGTTGACTTGATTTTCTGTCTGATGTTGGTATTGGAAAATAAATTCTCGGTAGCCAGTAAAGCCACACTTTTTAGCAAAGCGGGTCAAAGCAGCTTGAGAAATATGTAATTTTTGAGTGACCTGTTGAGAAGATAAATCATCTGTAATCGTTTCAGTTTGCAAAAAATAGCGAGCGATTTCTTGCTCTAGGTCTGTCATTTCTTCAAAATGTGAATCAATGATAGTTGTGATATCTGGTTTGTCCATAGGGAAGGCTCCTTTAAATGAGTCGTGTTGGAAAAAGACTAGATTATTGAACTTTTACATTCATTATAACATATAATATAGGGATGAATAAATAAAAACGCATCTTACTGTAAAAACGAAAAAAAGCTTCTTTCTTTTCCATAATTTTCTGCTCAAATTGTGGTACAATTAAGAGTAAGATTTTAAGTTAGAAATGAGACTGATTTGTATGAGAAAATTTAACAGCCATTCGATTCCGATACGGCTTAATTTATTGTTTTCAATTGTCATTTTGCTCTTTATGACCATTATTGGTCGTTTGTTGTATATGCAGGTTTTGAACAAGGATTTTTACGAAAAAAAGCTAGCCTCAGCTAGTCAGACCAAGGTCACAACCAGTTCTGCCCGTGGGGAAATTTATGATGCTAGTGGAAAACCTTTGGTAGAAAATACGTTAAAGCAGGTTGTTTCCTTTACGCGTAGCAACAAAATGACGGCTGCAGACTTAAAAGAAATAGCTAAAAAGTTACTGACTTATGTGAGCATCAGTTCTCCAAATTTGACAGAACGCCAGCTGGCTGATTACTATTTGGCTGATCCTGAAATCTATAAAAAAACAGTGGAAGCTCTCCCAAGTGAGAAACGCTTGGATTCAGATGGCAATCGCCTATCCGAATCAGAACTGTATAACAATGCGGTCGATAGTGTCCCAACAAGTCAACTAAACTATACAGAGGATGAAAAGAAAGAAATCTATCTTTTTAGTCAGTTAAATGCTGTTGGAAACTTTGCGACAGGAAGCATTGTGACGGATTCTTTGACAGATACCCAGATTGCTCTGATTGCCTCCGCTTCCAAGAAATTACCTGGTATCAGTATTTCTACTTCTTGGGAAAGAAAAGTTTTAGAAACTTCCCTTTCCTCTATAATTGGTAGTGTGTCGAGTGAAAAAGCTGGTCTCCCAGCGGAAGAAGCAGATGCTTATCTTAAAAAAGGTTATTCTCTAAATGACCGTGTTGGGACCTCTTATCTAGAAAAGCAATACGAGGAAACCTTGCAAGGTAAACGCTCGGTGAAGGAAATTCATCTAGATAAGTACGGCAACATGGAAAGTGTCGAAAATATCGAAGATGGTACCAAAGGGAATAATATTAAACTGACCATTGATTTGACCTTCCAAGATAGCGTGGATGCTTTGCTAAAAAGTTATTTCAATTCAGAGTTGGGAAATGGTGGAGCTAAGTATTCTGAAGGTGTGTATGCAGTCGCCCTTAATCCCAAAACAGGTGCTGTTTTATCCATGTCAGGGATCAAACATGACTTGAAAACAGGCGAGTTAACATCGGATTCCTTGGGAACGATAACCGATGTCTTTGTCCCAGGTTCGGTTGTAAAAGCGGCAACTATTAGTTCTGGTTGGGAGAATGGAGTCTTGTCAGGGAACCAGACCTTGACAGACCAACCGATTGTCTTCCAAGGCTCAGCTCCAATTAATTCTTGGTATACTGCCTTTTCTGTGCCAATGCCGATTACGGCAGTCCAAGCTCTGGAGTATTCATCTAATGCCTATATGATCCAAACAGTTCTAGGTCTTATGGGGCAGACCTACCAACCCAATATGTTTGTCGGCACCAGCAATCTAGAATCTGCTATGGGTAAATTGCGTTCAACCTTTGGTGAATATGGCTTGGGCTCTGCGACCGGAATTGATCTACCAGATGAATCTACTGGATTTGTTCCCAAAGACTATAGCTTTGCTAATTACATTACTAATGCCTTTGGGCAGTTTGATAACTATACGCCCATGCAGTTGGCTCAGTATGTAGCAACTATTGCAAATGATGGTGTTCGTGTGGCTCCTCGTATTGTTGAAGGCATTTATGGCAATAATGATAAGGGAGGCCTGGGCGACTTGATTCAGCAACTGCAACCGACAGAGATGAATAAGGTCAATATATCCGACTCCGATATGAGTGTCTTGCACCAAGGTTTTTATCAGGTTGCTCATGGGACTAGCGGATTGACAACTGGACGTGCCTTTTCAAATGGTGCCTTGGTATCCATTAGCGGAAAAACGGGTACAGCCGAAAGCTATGTGGCAGATGGTCAGGAAGCAACCAATACCAATGCGGTAGCCTATGCCCCATCTGATAATCCCCAAATCGCTGTTGCAGTGGTCTTTCCTCATAATACCAATCTAACAAATGGTGTAGGACCTTCCATTGCGCGTGACATTATCAATCTGTATCAAAAATACCATCCAATGAACTAGAAAGGAATTTATGCTTTATCCAACACCTATTGCCAAGCTGATTGACAGTTATTCCAAGTTACCAGGTATCGGGATTAAGACGGCTACGCGTCTGGCCTTTTATACGATTGGGATGTCTGATGACGATGTCAATGAATTTGCAAAAAATCTCCTTTCTGCTAAGAGAGAATTGACCTACTGTTCTATTTGTGGACGTTTGACAGACGACGATCCTTGTTCTATCTGTACCGATCCGACTCGTGACCAGACAACGATTTTGGTGCTAGAGGATAGTAGGGATGTGGCGGCCATGGAGAACATTCAAGAATACCACGGGCTCTATCATGTCTTACATGGTCTTATTTCTCCCATGAATGGTATCAGTCCAGATGATATCAATCTCAAGAGCCTCATGACTCGTCTGATGGATAGTGAGGTTTCAGAAGTAATCGTAGCAACCAATGCCACAGCAGATGGGGAAGCGACTTCCATGTATCTTTCCCGCTTACTCAAGCCAGCTGGGATCAAGGTTACGCGCTTGGCACGAGGCCTTGCTGTGGGAGCAGATATCGAGTATGCGGACGAAGTGACCCTCTTACGGGCTATTGAAAATCGAACAGAGTTGTAAGTGTAGACAAATTTACGAACTCCATTCATTTATAAAAAATTAAGGAGGCTGAAAATCGTTCATATCGGCCTCTTTTTGTATAGTGTGATGAGTAGGATCAGGTTCAAGTTTTAAAAAAACAAGCAAATATGATATACTAAAGAGCGAGTATTCTAGTAGAATTAGGACAAATAATATGAAACAAACGATTATTCTTTTATATGGTGGACGGAGTGCGGAACGCGAAGTCTCTGTCCTTTCAGCGGAAAGTGTCATGCGTGCGGTCAATTACGACCGTTTCACAGTTAAGACTTTCTTTATCAGCCAGTCTGGTGACTTTATCAAAACGCAGGAATTTAGTCAGACTCCAGGTCAAGAGGACCGTCTCATGACCAATGAAACCATTGATTGGGATAAGCAGGTTGCACCAAGTGCTATTTACGAAGAAGGTGCAGTTGTCTTTCCAGT